>JAIEQA010000023.1 GCA_019748095.1 Caulobacteraceae bacterium
TCCGTGCCCGGATCAGCGACGCGCCCTGGTGAGCCCGCCCGCCCCCCCGTCCGACGCGCCCCTGCCACCGCGACGGCTTGATCCGCGGACCATTCTGGTCCGCTTCCTGAAGGGCTCCCCGTCCGTCATCCTCGGCCTGCCGGTTTTTCTGGCCTGGTCGCGCGGCGACAATGTCCCGCTCGGTCTCCTCGCCGGAGGCCTTCTGCTCCTGATGGGGGCCACCCTCCTCTCCAGCTGGCTGGGCTGGCGCTTTTTCACCTACCAGATCCTGCCCGGACAATTGGTCATTGAACGGGGCCTGATCCGGCGGACCCGCCGGTCGATCCCGGCCGAGCGGATCCAGGACGTCTCGATCACCCAGGGACCCCTGTCGCGCATCCTGGGTCTGGCGCAGGTGCGGATCGAAACGGGCGGCGGTGAGGCGGACGAGGGCCTGCTCGACAGCGTCAGCCTGTCAGAGGCCCACCGGCTGCGCGCCGTGCTTCGCGGCATCCGCGCCGGCGGGTCCCGCATCAGGGACGGTGCAGCGGAGAGCGAGCCTGCCACCGGTGATGCGGGCGAAGGCCCTGAAGAGGCCGAAACCACCGTGTTCCGGATGGGGTTCGGGCGGCTGCTGTTCTCCGGCCTGTTCAAATTCTCCCTGGTCTGGATCGCGGCCATCTTCGGGGCCCTTCAGTATCTTGACCAGGCGTTCGGATACGACCGCCAGCAATGGCTCGACCTGTACGGGGCCGCCGAGCGGGAGGTGCAGTCGCGCCTGAACGGTCCGGTGCTGTTCAGCGCTGCGGGGGCCGCCCTCGCGCTGGGGCTGGCGGCGGGCGTGGTACGCACGGTCCTTCGGAACTTCGGCTTCACCCTGTCACACACCGAGACGCGCTTTCGCTATCGCCGTGGCCTGCTGACCCGGACCGAGGTGGTCGTGGCCCGCCGTCAGATCCAGCTGGGTCTGGTCGAGCGCGGGGCCGTCAGTGGGCGACTGGGCTGGCGTGCCTTCAAGGTGCAGACCCTGGGGGGCACCGACGAGGCCTCGGGCCGACAGGAACTGGCCCCGTTTGCGAGGCCGGTGGAGATCGCTCCCCTCATTGCCCTGGCGGGCCTTCCGCCGTTCGACCGGTCGGGGCTGCAATCGGTCTCGCCCAGGCATCGGCTGGGCGGGCTCGTCGGCCCGCTGGTCCTCGCCGTCGCCATTCTGGGGCTGGCGACCATCGTCTTCCTGCCGGCGGCCCTGCTTCTGTTCACCCTGGTCGTGCCGATCGCGGTCGCCCTCCTCCGCCCGCGCTTTCACCGTTACGGCCTCGCCGCGACCAGTGTTCAGGTTACGCGCGGTGTCCTGACCGGACGCGACTGGACCGTGCCCTATGACAATGTCCAGGCCATCACCGTGAGGCGCGGACCGATCCAGCGCCTGCTCGGCCTCGCCACTGTGCGGATCGACACCGCGGGGGGCGGCGGGCTGCACAGGCCGCATGTGCACGATCTGGAGGAGGAAACGGCCAAGACGTTCATCCGTGAGCTGACGGACCGGATTTCACCGGGCTGACGGGCCCTGAACCGATCCGGTTTACCTCTGGCAAACCCTGTCGGTTCACGCGGTCTTGGTGGGCGATCGGCCAGTCTGTGGGCTCACCGGGATCACTGCCTTGCTCACACCCCAACGTCTGGTCAGCCTGTTGCGCCTCGGCGCATTGGGAGCGGGGGCCCTGCTGACGGTGCTGCTGCTGGGTCCGTTTCAGGGACTGGAGCGGCATCTGGGTCTCAGCGACTCCGTCGCCCATGCGATCGCCTTCTATGCCGTCACGGTCGGGCTCTTTGCCATTGCGCCCCACCACCGCCGGACCGATCTGGCGCTCGCGGCCCTGGCCTTCGGCGTCCTGATCGAGCTGGGCCAGGGACTGACGGGACGCAGCCTGTCGCTTCAGGATCTGGCGTGGGACGCCGTCGGCATTTCGGCCGCCCTGCTGCCAGGTCTGGTCGAGCGGCTGCGCCATCTGGTGCGCGTCGCTCCCGATCAGGATTTCGCAACACTGCGAATGCAGGACCGGCGCAGAACGGCGGCGACCCGTTCGTCCGATGGCCCGACCGGGGAACCGGTCGCCCCGCTCTCCAGCCGAGGCGTCTCCGGCGGTTGAGCCGGTCCGGCGCGATCGTCTTCAGAGGGATCGCACCCCCAGCGCGTTTTGGGCCAGAACGATCGCGCCGAGTACACCGGAGCGATCTCCCAGACCGGGCGGCTGGAGATACAGATCCAGCGCCGCATCCGCGTCCAGATGCGGAAGGTAGCCCCCCAGCTCTGCGCGGAGGGCGGGCCGCACACGGTGAAGAAGGTGGGGGGTCGCGCCGACACCCCCACCCAGCAGGATCCGTTGCGGGGCCAGCATATAGGTCAGGGCCGCAGCCATTTGCGCCAGATAGCCGGCAAGAACCTCCCAGACCGGATCGTCGGCCGCAAGGGTTTCGCCCCCGCGCCCCAGCCGGGCCGCAATGGCCGGGCCGCTGACGAGTCCTTCCAGACATCCCCCGTGAAATGGGCAAACCCCGGGAAAGTCGTCGCGAGGGTCACGACGCACCGGCAGATGGCCGGCCTCGGGATGGAGCACGCCCCGCACGAGGGTCCCGTTGGCGACCACCCCCATGCCGACACCGGTTCCGACCGTGACATAGACATGATCCGAGAGACCCGCGGCCGCGCCCCAGCGGCCTTCCGCCAGCGCCGCGCCCCCCACATCGGTCGCCAGCCCTACAGGAACGCCGAACCGCCGGAGCGGCCCCAGCAGATCGGCCTCCGACCAGTGGGGCTTGGGCGTCTTCAGAATTCGGCCATAGCCGGCGCTCGCTGGGTCCAGAGCCAGCGGCCCGAAGCTGGCCACACCGATAGCGGCCAGGTCCTGCGGGCGCGTCCTCGCCTCAATCACCCGGACCACCTCTGCCAGCGTTTCTGACGGCGTCGTGGTCGGGATCCGGATCGGCGTCTCAAGGTCATCCGGCCGTGAGCCGAAGCCGATCACGACCTTGGTGCCGCCCAGTTCAATCCCAGCAAACAGGCTCATGGCCGGGCCCTCCCATGGTCAGGTTCAGGGTTCGAACCCCGATCAGATACGCGCACGGGATCGGTCCACATGGACCTCAGCCGCCGTCGGTCCATACCGTCTTGTAGAGATCAAATCGCCGGTCGCGCAGGTTGCGCACTGTGCCCTGCGACTTCGCCCAGGCGAGGTCGGACAGATCGAGGTCGGCGACCGTGACGGTCTCGACATTCTCGCTGGCCTCGGCTGCCACGCCGTCTCTCGCGAACGGGAAGTCGCACGGGGTCAGGATGCAGGACTGGGCGTACTGGATGTCCATGTTCTCGACGTTCGGCAGATTGCCGACATTGCCCGAGAGGATGACGTAGCACTGGTTCTCGATAGCCCGGGCCTGGGAGCAGTAGCGCACCCGCAGATAGCCCTGCCGGTTGTCGGTACAGAAGGGCACGAACAGCAGCCGCGCGCCCTCGTCCACCAGCCGCCGCGCCAGCTCGGGGAACTCGGAATCATAGCAGATCAGCACGCCGATCGGCCCGCAGTCGGTCGGGATGGCATGGACCCTGTCCCCGCCCTTGATGTTCCACCAGTGGCGCTCGTTCGGTGTCGGATGGATCTTCTCCTGCTCATGGACCGAGCCGTCGCGCAGGAAGACATAGCCGACGTTCTGGATGTCGCCGTCCTCGGTCCGGGTCGGGTGGGAGCCGCCGATGATGTTGATGTTGTACTCAACCGCCATCTTGCGCATCGCCTCGACGAAGCGGGGCGTATAGCGGGTCAGGGCCTCGATGGACTCGACCGGGGACAGCTTCTTCTTTTCCAGCGACAGCAACTGGAGCGTGAACAGCTCGGGAAACACCACGAAGTCCGACCGGTAGTCCGAGGTCACATCGACGAAATATTCGATGTTGGCGATGAATTCCTCGAAGCTGGCGACCTTGCGCGCCTGCAGTTGCACGGTGGCGACCCGCACGGTCTCCTTGACCGCAAAGGCCGCGCCCCGCCCGTGGGTCTCGGCATGGTAGGGATTGCGCCACACCATATGGGCCGCATGGCCCATGGAGGCCGTGTCCGAGGTCAGATAGTTCTCCAGCACGCCGATCGGTTCGAAGCCGGCGCGCATGTGAAACCCGATCACCGGGTCGTTCAGCTTGCGCGCGGTGACCGCGTCCAGATAGTCGCGCGGGTCTGGCCAGGCCGCCTTGCGCCGCGCCAGACCCGGCATCCGGCCGCCGAAGACGATACCGCGCAGGTTCTGGGCCTCGCACAGATCGCGGCGCGCGTCGTACAAGCGCTGGCCGATGCGCAGCCGGCGCCGGTCGGGGTCGACGCAGACCTCCATGCCGTAGAGCCAGTCCCCGACCGGATCGTGCCGCGCGGCATAGCCACCGCCCGTGATCTGGGTCCAGGTGTGCGGGGCCATCGCCGTCTTCTCGTCGATGCGGAATCCGGCGGCATAGCCGACGATCTCGTCGGCATATTCAACGACGAACTGGCCATCCGGAAAGGCGGCGATCTGTCCACGAAGCATGCCCCGCGTTAGCCCGGGCATGTCCTTGTAGACCTTGCCCACCAGCGTCGCGATGGAGTCCACATCCGCAAGGGTCGCGTTGCGGATGGTGAGGACGGCGGGCTTGTTCGGTTTCTTCATGCGGGGGTCAACGCACGACCGTCCCAACGGATCAACCCCGATCGCGCGCTTTCGCCCGGCCTTCGGGGCGACGCACGGTCACACTGGCCTGTTCCGGGGCCTGACTCAGGACAACGGCCCCCCCTCGCCCGGGCGGCCTGCAGCATCGAGGGCGTCAGGGATCAGTGCCAGGCTCTGGATGGCCGTCAGGCTCCATTGGGACACGCCGTTGGTTGACATGCCGGGATCCTCGTCGACCGGGTGCAGCACCGCCGGTCCCTCGACCCGCCGCAGACGTGATTGGGGTCCCAGATCCTCGAAATGACCCGCAGCGAGGAACTCGTTCGCGGCGCGACGCGCCAGCACCGGGTCGTCCAGCTGGCTGGCCGCCCAGGCCGTCAGGCGCGCATGGGCCTGGGGCAGGCCGCGGTTGCCGACACGCGTTCCCAGATAGGCTTCCAGTTCGGCCGCGGGCGCGTTGTACCAGAGGCAATACTCCAGCCAGGCCGCCTTGTAGGCCGGGACATCGACCAGCCGCAGGAGCTCCGAATGGGTCTCGACCGCGCCGAACACGGCGTTCAGATGCGAGATCGAGGCGTTGGAATTGGCGCTGATGAACCGGCCGGTGCGGATGTCATAGTGGCCGCCGCCGTGGAACCAGCGGCGAGGCAGGGCCGCCAGACTGGTCATGCCGGTGATGATCCGGTCACGCCAGCGCCGGTCACCGGTCCGCTCCCACTCCGTCATCCAGGCCGCGAGGAAAGAGCTCCAGTCGGTGCCGAAACCCGCGTCGACGATCGGGCCGCCGGGAGCCGGATCCTCCGGCGCAGGCCGTTTGCGCCGGATCTGGACCCGCGTCAGGGTTTCGTCCGAACCCACCAGCGAACGCATCAGGTCACCGACCCGCTCGTCGGCCGTCAGATAGTAGTGGATGCGGCGGAAGGCGGCGTTGCTGACCCGGGGCTGTTTGGAGCTGTCGCCCCAGTGCTGGACCCCGTGACGGGTACCGAAGCCCCGGTGCGGGCCGATATGGTAGCAGTCGACCTCGCTGGAATGGCGGGTCATGGCCTCGGCCATGCGGAAGACATCCGCACGGCCGGTCCGCAGGAAGCCGTACCAGAGCCACAGATCCGGCGAGAGCTCGGAGTTGGCCCAGGCATAGCCGCCGATGTCGTAGCGCCATTCGTGCCGGTCGGCGTCATAGCTGTGCATGACGTCGCCATAGTTCCAGAACCCGTACCACCCGCGCTGGTCGATCTGGTCGCGATACAGATCCAGCAGCCCGTCCAGACGGTCTTCCAGCCGGGCGCGCATCGGCGTCGACCGGTCCGGCAGGGCCCAGTCGCCGAACACCTCGACTGCACGCAAGCGGGGGGGCGAACAGACCAGACGCGGTGGTGTTTCGGTGCACCGGGCCATGGCCGACAGGGTCTCGCGTGGCGGTGTCGCCGCCAGCGCCCACAGGGTCAGCTCGCTGGTGCGGGCGATACCGTAGGGCGTGCCCCAGCCGGCCTCATAGTCCTCATAGGTGATCTCGAGGCCTTCGTTTTCCCGCGCATGGTCGGTCATGCCCAGACCATCATGATAGAAGCGCAGGTCCATGGCGGGCGCGTCGGGTGACCACAGCCATGCCGTGACCGTCGCCTCATCCCCGGCCGCCCCGCGCACGTCGAGGCGCGACGGTCCCGCCTTCCAGAAATTGGCCAGGCCCAGCGCCACCCCGCCCGAGACGCCGCCCGCATAGACCAGTCCCGGCGCACGCTCACCGGACTGGGCGTCGATCCATCCGTGCCCCTCTTTCGTCCGCTTGCGGATCGCAAACCCGTCGGCCGTCGGCTGCGACAGGGTGAAATCGCCCCAGGCCGGGATCAGGTCCAGACGATTGCGAACCCGCGGATCCATCTGCTCCAGCGGCGGGATCTGCAGACCGGCGATCTGGGCCGCGCGATAGTCGGCCCCGGGGTCCCGGCGCAGACCCGTCAGCGGACGGATCGCCTCGGCCCACAGCCCCTCGCCCTCCCCGCCGAAGCGGACATGGCGCTCATACAGGGGATCGCGCATCGGCACGGTGGCCTGGACCCCGATGCCGCGGATGAAGTCGGTCTGCTCATCCCCGTCGAAGATGAAGCTGTGCACGATGCGGACGGCCTCGCCGCCTGCATGGAAATACAGGCGCACGGTGAAGGGCAGCCACGACCGTTCGCCGGCCCGGTGGTGCCCTTCCAGCCGCACGACGGCCCGGACCGGGCCGGACTGTTCGACGACGACGGTCGCGACCTCGCTCTGATAGCGGTCCTGACGCAGCGGCGTGGTCTCTGACAGCTCCGGCGCGTCCTGGCGCAGACAGACCAGTTGCAGATCCCGCAGGACCTCGCGACCGTCGTTCGTCGCATGGCGGATCAGGGACGGGCCCGAGAGAGGGATGGACCAACGCAGAGGGCCGGTCTCGATCTCGATCCCGGTCGCGTGGCTCCGGACGGTCAGCGGCAGGGCCGGGGCGACGGGGCGACCCGGTTCGATCCTGAGGGCCGCCGCCGGCGCGGACGATGCCGCCAGGGCATGCCCGGTCCATTTCAGCGAGCCGTCGGGCCAGAAGGCCAGGGGCCAGGTCTGCAAGGGGACAGCGGTGCCCGCGCCGTCGATTGCGGTGAAGGTCCGGCCTGGCCGGTGCAGACCCCGCGGCCAGGGGGCACCCCAGGTCTGGCCGTCATGTCGGGCCGGGGCCTTGCCATCCAGCCAGTGTAGTTCCGTGGCGAGCGGCCCGTCACGCTGCGCCGCCATCACAGGTGAACCCGCGGCCCCCGCCATCGCCGATGTCGCAGCCGAGGCGACGAGGAAGCGGCGGGTGATTGCGGTCATGGGGATCCGTTGAAACGCGAGGCGGACGCCGGTCTCCCCGGAGAAAGGGGCGGCGGACCCGAGGGTCCGCCGCCAGGTCGTCTCCGGGAGGAAGGAGCTTTAGTAGCGGTAGGTCAAACCTGCGAAGTAGCGGCGGCCCGAATAAACATCCTCGACCAGACGGATCGAGTCATTGGTGCTGCGCTCGTTCTCGCCGGTCAGGTTCCGCGCTTCCACGAAGACCGTCAGGTTGTCACCGAACTTGTAGGCGGCGCGGGCGTCCAGATAGCCAGTCTCGTCGCGATAGACCGGGTTGCCCCGGGCATCGACCGCCGTCTGCAGATAACGGCTGCGGGCGTTGTAGGCGAGGCGGGCGTTGATCGGACCTTTGTCGTAGTAGACGACCACATTGTAGGTGTGGGTCGACAGGCCGGGGAACGGCAGCTCTTCCTGGGTCAGGGTCGAGAACAGACCCACATCCTTGGCCTCGCTGTAGGTGTAGTTCAGGATGCCGCCGAAGCCGTCGAAGGGTGACGGCAGGAAGGTGAAGGCGGTCTGGGCCGACAGTTCGACCCCCTGGATCTTGGCCCCATTGCCGTTCACCCGCTGGGTGACGTCGAACAGGGTCCCGTCGCCGAACAGATCCACGTTCTGGACCACCAGCGGCCCGGCGATGAAGGACTCGATGTTCTTGTAGAAGAACCCGGCGTTGATCAGGGTGTCGCGGTTCTGGAACCAGCCGATGTTCAGGTCGAACTGATCGGCACGATACGGCTCCAGATCCGGATTGCCCGCACTGCAGGTGTCTTCCAGATCATCGGCCAGACCCGCCGCTGACCGGTTGAACAGGCAGTTGGCGGCCGGAACAAGGAAGGTCGGATTGGGGCGCGCCAGCACCTTGGCGTAGCCGAACCGGGCGACGACCGTATCGGTGACATCGAGGGCCACGTTGAACGTCGGCAGCCAATCCTCGTACTCATTGTGCAGCGTGATGATCTCGGTGCCGATCGTCGTGTCGACGAAGGCACCTGGGTTGACGAGGCTGTCGCGACGCTCCCGCTGGGTATAGGCCCCCGTCGCATCGAGGATGGTCTTGGTGTAGCGGACGCCGAAGTTGCCGCTGATCGGCATGTTCCAGATCTCGCTGGCCCAGCTGGCCTGGGCATAGGCCGCGTGCACGTCCTCGACCACGTCAATGGACGGAATCTGGTCGAACACCCCGACCTGCACACCTCCGGAATAGCCGGGCGCCCGGCGCTGGTTGTCGTGATTGAACAGCGACAGATCCAGACCGGCATTGTCGCGGGTCAGACCGAAAAGCGGCGTCAGCCAGCCGGGCGGCAGGGCGATGCCGGGATCGTCCTGACCGCCGCTGTAGAAGTTGGACGGCGTCCGGCCCGTGATCTGGCTCAGAAGGCCGAGGAAGTTCGCCTGGGTGTAGTTGGTCGTATAGGTCGGGGGGACCGGCAGGGGATTGAAGGTCGTCACGCCATTGGCGGTCGCACCGGGCGTCAGTTGCAGGTTGTGGCGGGCGCGGGCGCTCTGCACCGTGACACCGTCCGGCCGGATGTAGCCGCCGACGCCGTACTGCAGGGTTCCCGCCGACCGGTACTGGTAGCCGGTCTCAAGCTTCGTGAAGAAGCCCGAGTCCAGATCGTAGTCGACGTCCAGCTTGACCGTGTCCTCGTTGGTGTCGGTTTCGCTCGGCTCGTAGTTCACCTGCAGCGCCGTGGTCGCGTAGTTCGTGCCGGCCCCGTTGTTGGCGAAGATGCCATAGGTCGCCAGGACACCCGGGTCGAAGCCGGCCGGGAAGGTGAACGAGGGCACGCCCGTGTCGGAGATGTCGACGCGGATGTTGGGGATCGAGGCATTCAGCGTGACGGAGTTGCTGTTGCTGACGTTCTTGGCGACGGTGTGGGCCACCACACCATCGACCGTCAGCCGGTCACCCTTCCACTGGAACCCGCCGGAAAAATACTCGGACCGGTAGCTGAAATCGAACGCGCGGTTCTGGACGCTGAAGTTGTTGGCCGCCCCGACGGTCCCGCTGGTGGCGCGGGCAGCGGTGTTGAAGCCGACCACATTGTGATCCGCATCGACGGTGGCGACCTGGGTGCCGGACGTCGTGATGGGCGTGCCGGTCCGCGAATAGGTGATCGCATTCAACCGCGACTGGGCCGAGGCGTCGACGGTGTAGTTGAAGTCGGTCAGGAACTGCTGGCGATCATTGACGGTGTAGTCGGCGAAGACCGACAGGTTGTCGTTGACGCGGAACTGGGCCGACAGGTTGGCCGAAGTGCGCTGATCCTCACGCGACCACAGGCCGTAGCGCGGGATCGCGGGAACGAAGTCGTTCCACTGGGCCAGGCAGTCCTGGATGGCGGCGCGCCCGCTGGCCGTGCTGGCATCGGTCGGACAGGCCGCCTTGGTCGTCGCGGAGGCATAGGTCGGATTGATGAAGGTGCGGTCCGGGGAATTGTCATAGTCGCCCGAGGCGGTCACGACGCCCAGCGTCGCGCCGGAGGTACCCACGGTCGTGGGGAACCGGATCCAGTTGGTGCCCCGCAGGAAGTCACCGCGCGTGTCATTGTCGTCGCGCGTGACATTGACGATCACGCCCAGCCGGTCGTCGAGGAACTTGGTCCCGGCGGTGATGTTGCCGCGGAACTTGGTCGACTCCATCAGGTCGAAATACTGGCCCGAGGCCGAGACCGAGAGCAGGGGACCGGTCAGGTCCAGCGGACGCCGGGTGCGGATGCTGACCGTGCCGCCGACGCCGCCCTCGGTCATGTCGGCGGTGAAGCCCTTGAACACGTCGATCGAGGCGATCAGTTCGGACGCCAGTTCCTGGAAGCTGGCTCCCCGCGCGCCGGTCCCGTTGTTGTTCAGAACGCTGAGGCCGTTGATTTCGACGCGGTTCAGGTCGGGCTCGACGCCGCGGATACTGATCTGGCTGCCCTCACCGAGATCCCGGGTCAGGGACACGCCGGTGATGCGCTGCAGGGCCTCGCCCACGTTCTTGTCGGGGAACTGGGACACATCTTCGGCGACGATGGAATCGACGGTCGTCGCGGCATTGCGCTTGCGGTCGATCGCGGACTGAAGGCTGGCTCGCGTCCCCGTGACGACGATCTCGTCGACCTGTGTCGTCGGCTCCGGAGCGGTCTGGGCCACGGCTCCGCCGGCGGCCCCGAAGGCCAGAAGGCCAATCACGGAAAACGACGCTGCGCCCATGGCCGTGCGACGGGTGGTGTTTGATTTCGACATTGCTGCCCCCTTTGTTGCGGTCCGCGTATCCACGAACACAGACCGTCCGCTCTTGGAGGCGGTTAGGCGCATGTTCTCCCTGTCGCGTCCGACTTCGCCTGCAGCGTAGTTCGTAGTCGACGACGCTGACGATAATGTCATATGGTGACATGTCAATGCATTCTGTGGAACACATTGACCAAGCCGGAGCGAACGCTGAACGTCGCCCGACCACCGACCCATGGAGGAAACAAATGCGGTCTCTGAAAAGACGTCTCGCCGCCAGCGTGCTGTGCCTGGCTGTTGCGGCGGGTCCGGTTCTGGCCCAGAGCCCCTCGCCGCCCCGGCGTCCGGCCGAGAGTCTGGACAGGGGCGTGGTGGCCGTGCCGGCCGTGGACGGCGGCGTTCTGGTCAGCTGGAGGCTGCTCTCGGACGATGCGCCGGACACCGGATTCGATGTCTATCGTGACGGGACGAGGCTGAACGCCCGCCCGATCGTCACCAGCACCAGCTTCATCGACGCCGAGGGGGACCCGACAACTGGCAGCTATACCGTTCAGGTCGCAGGAGCGGAGGTAGCCCCCGCACGGCCGGTTGAAGTCTGGACGAACGGCTATCTGTCCATCCCCCTCCAGCAGCCCCCCGGCGGGGTGAATCCGGACGGCACCGCCTTCACCTACAATGCCAATGACGCCAGCGTCGGCGATCTGGACGGCGACGGCCGCTATGAGATCGTGTTGAAGTGGGACCCGTCCACGTCAAAGGACAATGCCTTCTCCGGCTATTCCGGCCCTGCGATCCTGGACGCCTATAACCTTGACGGCCAGCGTCTGTGGCGCATCGATCTGGGCCCCAATATCCGCGCCGGGGCTCACTATACCCAGTTTCTGGTGTTCGACTTCGACGGTGACGGACGCGCCGAGGTGGTCGCAAAGACGGCCGACGGCTCGGTCGACGGGACCGGGGCTGTCATCGGGGATCCGGCCGCAGACTGGCGCGAGCATGGGGGCGAGGCCCCGCAGGCCGATCGTACAGGGGCCGCGCTCCGGCCCGACGGCAGCCGCTACGCCGATCTGACCGGGCGCATCCTGCGCGGCCCCGAATACCTGACCGTCTTCGACGGACCGACCGGACGGGCCCTGGCCACCGAGGCCTTCACCCCGGCGCGCGATCCCGACACGGCCACGCCGACAACGGCGCAGCTGACGGAGCGCTGGGGCGACGGCTATGCCAACCGCTCGGAACGCTATCTGGCCGGCGTCGCCTATCTGGACGGCGCACGGCCCAGCATCGTCATGGGTCGGGGCTACTACGCCCGTACCACCGTCTCGGCGTGGGACTGGCGCGATGGTACCCTGAGCCAGCGCTGGCTGTTTGACAGCGGTTCGCCCGAAGACGCCTTTTCGGGCCAGGGTAACCACCAACTGGCCGTCGCCGATGTCGACGCCGACGGTCGCGACGAGATCGTCTACGGGGCCATGGCCATCGACGACGACGGCACCGGCCTGTGGAGCGCGCGACTGCTCCACGGCGATGCCATGCATCTGTCCGATCTCGATCCGGATCGTCCGGGACTGGAGCGGTTCGGCGTGCACGAAAGCCCGACCCGCAACGGCGGTATCGGTTCGGCCATGCTGGACGCGCGCACCGGTGAGGTAATCTGGTCCACCCCGGCCGAGCGTGATGTCGGTCGGGGTCTGGCCGCCGACATCGACCCCCGCCACCCCGGAGCCGAAGCCTGGGCGATCCATTCGGCCACCCTCATGAGCGCGGCGGGCCAGCCCATCGGCCCGCGCCCGGCCCAGATCAATTTCGCCATCTGGTGGGACGGCGATCTGCTGCGCGAACTGCTGGACGGGACCACGATCTCGAAATGGAACTGGGAGACCGCGACCTCCGAACCGCTGCTGGTGACCACGGGCACAGCCTCGAACAATGGCACCAAGGCCAACCCGGCTCTCTCGGCCGACCTTCTGGGCGACTGGCGCGAAGAAGTGATCCTGCGGGCCGAAGACAATTCCGAACTCCGCCTGTACGCCACCCCGTATCCGACCGATGTGCGTCTGGTCACCCTGATGCAGGATCCGGTCTATCGTCTGGCCGTCGCCTGGCAGAACACCGCCTATAACCAGCCCCCCCATGTCGGCTTCTACCTCGGCACCGGCATGAAGGGGCCGAAACCGTGAGCCAGCGGATCTGGCCGGCCCTGCTCGCGACAGGCCTGGTCGCCTGCAGCGCTTCAGGCGCGACGGGACAGGTGCGGCGGTTCGACTTCACCGGTACCGCGCCCGGCCCTGCGGAACGGGTCGCGACGGACCAGGCCTTCAACAGCGCAACCGGGTTCGGCTTTGAGCCCGCTGCAGACGGGGTGAGTGCGTTTTCGCTGGTGGTGCCCGAGGGCGACTATCGGGTCACGGAGACACCTGTCGCCGGCGAGCATGCGACGGTCTGGGCCGAGACCCGCCGGTTGATGCTCGTCTCCGCAACCACAGCCTCCAGCTTCACCGTCAATGTCCGCCGGCCGGATCTGCCCCCTCCCCCGCCGAATGCCCCCGGCGGCGACCGGGTTCGGCTGAACGATTGGGAAGCCGGCTCACGCTCGTGGGATGATCGACTGACCCTGCAGTTCGACGGCTCCGTCGCCCTTCTGGATATTGCCCCGGTCGAGGTGCCTCGCCTGTTCCTGCTGGGCGACTCGACCGTCGCGGATCAGGCCGGGGGCGACTTCGCCAGCTGGGGCCAGATGCTTCCGGCGTTCATCGACGAGCGTGTTGCGGTCGCCAATCATGCCGAGTCCGGCGAAACCCTGAAATCCTTCCTGACCTCGCTCCGGCTGGACAAGGCCCTGGGCCAGATGCGGCCGGGCGATGTCGTGCTGATCCAGTTCGGACACAACGATTCCAAGACCCAATGGCCCCAGACTCATGCCGTGGCCGCGACGACCTTCCGCAGCTATCTGCGGGTCTATATCGACGAGATCCGCCGGCGCGGGGCCCTTCCGGTTCTGGTGACGTCACCGCACAGACGCACCTTCGGGACGGATGGCCGCATCCGGAACAGCCACGGCGACTACCCCGACGCCGTCCGCGCCGTCGCGGGCGAACGGGACGTGGCCCTGATCGATTTGACCGGGATCAGCGCGCGGCTCTACGAAGCCCTCGGCCCCGACCGGTCGCGCTCGGCTTTCGGCGATCACGGCCGGGACGCGACCCACCACAATCACTATGGAGCCAGCCTGCTGGCCTCGGCCGTGGCCGGTCGTCTGCGCGAGATCCTGCCGGGCGGCGGGCCGGTCAGGCCCGACGTCGCCGGACTGGACCCGGACCGCCCGCCGCCGCCCTCAGGAATAACCCTGCCCGCAACCGCCGACCTGGCGGCCGATCGGCCGCCAGGATCATGATGTCGGCCCTTGTCATGGTGGCGACGCTGGCGCTTGCGGACCAGACGGCCGAGAGCGGCGCACTGTACCGCGATCCGGTCCATGACGGCGCAGCCGATGCGTCGATCGTGGCCGAGCCGGGGACCGGACGCTGGTTGATGTTCTATACCAATCGCCGGGCCGACCTGACCGGACTGGACGACCGCGATGTCTCATGGGTGCATGGCACCCGCATCGGCGTGGCCGCCTCCACGGATCATGGCGCGAGCTGGACCTATCAGGGAACCGCCGACCTTCCGGCCGGAGCCCCGACACACTGGGCCCCGGACATCGTCCGCGCCGACGGCCTTCACCACATGTTCCTCACCGTCGTGCCCGGTGTCTTCAGCGACTGGAACGCACCGCGTGCCATCGTTCATCTGACCAGCACAGACCTGAAGCACTGGGTCCACCGGGGCCGGCTCGACCTCGGATCAGACCGCGTCATCGACGCCGGCGTTCTGGCCCTGCCCGGCGGGGGCTGGCGGATGTGGTACAAGGACGAACGCGACGGCAGCCGGATCCACGCTGCCGACAGCCCTGACCTCGACCACTGGACCCCGCGCGGCGTCGACCTCGACGGGCCGGCGGGTGAAGGACCCAAACCCTTCGTCTGGCGCGGGCGCTACTGGATGATCGTCGACCACTGGAACGGTCTGGGCGTCTATCGCTCGACGGACGCCGAACAATGGCAGGCGCAACCGGGGCGGCTTCTGGCGGAGCCCGGTGCACGGCCCACCGACCGGGCCAAGGGCCAGCATGCGGATGTCGTCGTGGCCGGTGACCGCGCCTTCCTCTTCTATTTCACCCACCAGGACGGCGCTCCGGAAACGGCCGGAGATCCGACCTGGCGTCGCCGCTCCGTGATCCATGCGGCGGAGCTGCTCGAGACCGACGGCATCCTGTCCGTCGATCGGAATCAACCCGTCACCCCAAACCTCGGGAGCCCTCAATGACCGCTCGCCTGCTCGCCATTGCCGCCACCCTTATCGGCGCCCTGGGAACCCCCGCCGTCGGCGGCCAGACGGCACAGGATCCCCTGAGCCCGCCCTATGTGCTGACCTCGTTCAGCAACGGCAACGCCACGACCATGAGTGTCTATGGCTCCAGCGACGCGACGACCTTCACGCCGCTGGACCTGTCCGCCTTCACCCCGCCGAGCGGACTGATCCGCGACCCCAGCATCATCCGTCGCGCCGATGGCTGGTACCACGTGGTCTACACGACCGACTGGAACAACGACGAGATCGGCTTTGCCCGCAGCCGCGACCTGGTCACCTGGGAGCATGTGCGCAATCTGACGGTCCCACTGGCCGGCGTGACCAACACCTGGGCCCCCGAGTGGTTCGTGGATGAGGACGGATCGACCCACATCATCTACGCCCTGTCCCGCAACGGTCCCGACGGCCAGTTCCAGCCGCACGTGATCACGGCGCTGGACGACAGCCTGACCACATGGAGCGCACCGCGGCCGCTGGCCGGCCTTGGCCCGAACTATATCGACACCTTCATCGTCCGTGAGGGCGGCCTCTATCAGGCCTTCATCAAGAACGAGACGACCAAATTCATCGAGCGGGCCACGTCCCATGCGCTGGAAGGACCGTGGACGGTCGTCGATACGGGGGACTGGGCCGGATGGGGGTCCTTCACCGAAGGCCAGGCGCTGGTGCGTCGCCCGGACGGGGGATGGCGCATCTATTTCGACGAGTATGTGGCCAAACGCTACTGGTACAGCGACAGCGACGACCTGCGCCGCTGGACGCCCCGGGTCGAGTTGCCCGGCCTGTCGGGGACGGTCCGCCATTTCACCGTTCTGAACCAGACCCCGACCCCGCCGCCGCCCGTGGTCCCGGCCCCGGCGCACCGGATCACCTGGGACAGCCGGTCCTTGATGATCGACGGCCAGCGCACCTTCATCTGGGGCGGGGAGATGCACCCCTTCCGCCTGCCCAGCCCGGCGCTGTGGCGCGATGTCCTGCAGAAGCTGAAAGCCACCGGCTACAATACCGTCGCCATCTATTTCGCCTGGGGCTACCACTCCCCGGCCCCGGGTCAGTACGACTTCACCGGCATTCGGGACATGGACCTGCTGCTCGAGATGGCCGCCGAAGAAGGCCTGTACGTCATCGTGCGACCGGGTCCCTATATCAACTCCGAGGTCACACGCGGCGGCTTCCCGGGCTGGCTGACGACCCAGTCCGCCCGGTCGCGCACCGATGCGCCGGAGTATCTGCAGGCCGCCGAGGAATGGCTGGGCCAGATCAACGCCATCATCGCCCGCCACCAGTTGACCGACGGCGGCGGCACGATCATCGCCTACCAGATCGAGAACGAACTGGACGTCGTCTCGCCGTCGCACGCCCGCTATATGCAGCGCCTCTACGACCGGGCCCGCGAGGATGGAGTCACCGTCCCGATTTTCCACAACGACAAGGGCCGCAACGGCATCTGGACACCGCGCAACACAGGGGTTCCCGGCGTCGTTGAAGGGCCGGTCGATATCTATGCCTTCGACGGCTATCCGGGCGGCGGCTGCAATTTCGACGGCACCATCGGCGGACCCAATGTGGCCCCGGACTGGGGTATCTACGGCCCCGGCGGCGCGCGCGGCGGGTCCAGTGCCTCGCCCAACACCCCGGGATTCGTGGCTGAGTTCGGCGGCGGCTGGTTCGACCACTGGGGCTCCAACGGCCTGTATCCCTGCACCTCCGAGCGCATCGGATCCGGCTACCAGCGGGTCTTCTACGGCACCAATATCGCCAACGCCCTGACCATCCAGAGCTTCTATATGACGTTCGGCGGGACCTCGTGGGGCTGGATGCCGGCCCCGGTCGTCTACAGCTCCTATGACTATGGTGCGGCGATCGACGAGGCCCGGGGCCTGCGTCCCAAGGCCCTGACCATGAAGCTGATGGGCCAGTTCCTCGAGCGGGCCGGTCCGATTATCGCCGGGATGGAAAAGGGCCGCGCCCTGCGGCTGACGAACCCCAACCTCAAGGTCTATCACAACCTCGACCCGGTCTCCGGAACCCATCTGTATGTGGTCATGCCCAACCCGTCGAACCGGCGCGGGGACGAGACCATGAGCCTCGAGATCGCCACCGCCGACGGCACCTATGCAGCCCCCCAATCCGGCACGCTGCGCATCCGCGGTCAGGACGCCAAGATGCTGCTGGCCGCCTATGATCTGGAGCGCCAGCGGCTGGTCTATTCAACGTCGGAATTGCAGACCCATCTGCGTCAGGACGATCAGGACGTGGCCCTCTTCTACGGCCGGACCGGCGAGGATGGCGAGACCGTCCTGCGCTATGCTTCCGCCCCGAACGTCGAGGTGATCGAGGGCGAGGTGACGTCCGTGTTCGACGCCGCCCGTGGCGACCTGCGCTTGAACTATGTGCACGAAGGCCTGAAGCGGGTGCGGATCACCGGCGGCGGCCGGGCCCCCTTGCTTCTGCTGATCGGTGACGAGGCGGCCGGCCAGACCTTCTGGCGTCAGGACACCCCGGCCGGTGCCGTCCTGCAACGCGGGCCGACCCTGGTCCGCACGGCCACGGCGGAACGGGGCACCCTCGCCCTGACCGGCGATACGGAAGCCGACACCCCTCTGGAAATCTGGGCCCCGGCAGCCTTGCGCCGGATCACCTGGAACGGCCAGAGCGTGGCCATGCGCGACGCGCCGGGCGGCGGACGTCTGGCCACGCGCGACCTCGCGGGGCCCGCCTCCGTGGTCCTGCCGGACCTGACCCGTGCCACCTGGCTCTATCGCGCCGGCTCCCCCGAGGCGGCCCCCGATTTCGACGACAGCGGCTGGCGTCTGGCGGACAGCCGCCGCACCGCCAGCCCCACCCGTCCCCCGGCCGGTCAGCCCATCCTGACGATGGACGACTATGGCTTTCACCACGGCGACGTCTGGTACCGGGGCCGCTATCAGGGCGGACAGCAGGCGGACCGCCTGACGCTGCACTACGGCGGCGGCGGGGGCGGGATGATCCAGGTCTGGCTGGACGGGCAGTTCCTCGGTCAGCATGAGCTGCCGACCAATCTGACCTTCCCCGTGACCACCGGCTCGGCCGAGTTCGCCATACCCGAGGCCCTGCGCGGATCCGGCGATCACGTCCTGTCGGTGATGGTGCGCAACAATGGCAACAACTGGAATCTGAACGCCGACGATGCCCACAAGGAAGGACGCGGACTGGTCTATGCCTCTCTGACCACAGCGTCGGGGCCGACCTTTGCGGTTCCCATCCAGTGGCGCATCCAGGGCGTGCGCGGCGGTCAGAACCTCGCCGACCCCGTCCGCGGCGTCATGAACAACGGCGGCCTGTTTGGAGAGCGTGAGGGCTGGCACCTGCCCGAGCACACTGCGGCCGGCTGGGCCAGCCGGGCACCGGCAGATCTCCCCCCGGGTGAATACTGGCTTCGGACCGAGGTGGATCTGGACCTGCCGCGCGGTCACGACCATTCGCTGGCCCTGACCATCGGCGATCCGGACACGCCGCGGTCGCCGGGTGCCTATCGTGTGCTGGTCTTCGTCAACGGCTGGCAGATGGGACAGTTCATCTCCAACATCGGCCCGCAACGCACCTTCGTCCTGCCGACGGGCGTGCTGAATCCGAACGGGCGCAACGTCATCGCCCTGGCGGTGACCAGCGACGGGGACCCCGCCAATGCGATCGAGGACGTCCGTCTGGTCGCGCTCAGGACGGCACGAGGCGGCCCCCCGCCCCTTTCGCCGACCGCGCGATGACGGGGGGGCTGACGCGCCGGACCAGCATTGCGCTGGGCGCGGCCGGGCTGGGCCTTGCCGCCACCGGCTGCGCCACTGCCCGTGGCGCAGACACCGGCTGGGCCATCGGCCCCCTGCTCCATCAGGACGACTTCACCGACGGCCTGTCGCAATGGTCGGTCGAGCGGGAGCGGGGCGGCACGGTCGAGGCGCGCGCGGGACAGATGGACATCGATACGCCGGCCGGGGCCAGCGTCTGGTTCCGGAGCGAGCTACGGGGCCCCGTCATGATCGAATATGACGCCGTCGCCGTGGCCGAGGGCGGGCCCAATGATCAGGTCAGCGACCTGAACGCCTTCTGGATGGCGTCGGACCCCGGTGCCCCGGCCGGCACCCCGCCGCGTCAGCGCAGCGGGGCCTTCGCGGACTACGATGACCTGCTGACCTACTATGTCGGTCAGGGCGGCAACCGCAACACGACCACAAGAATGCGGCGCTACGTCGGGGTGGTGTCCGAGCGCCCGATCCTGCCCGAGCACGACCTGTCAGATCCGTCGACCCTGCTGGTGCCCAATGCCCGGCAACGCATTCGACTGATCGCCGCCGGTCCACAGATTGAATACTGGCGTGACGGGCTCCGGCTGTTCTCCATGATCGACCCCCGGCCCTACACACGCGGCTGGTTCGCCGTTCGCACGACGGCGAACCATCTGCGCATCAGCCGTTTCCGCATCCACGCCCTGCGGCTCGCCGGCAGCGCATGAGGGGCCAATCCGTCCACTCGGTCCGCGACCATGGCGCAAAGGGTGACGGGGTCACGCTGGACACCGACGCCATCAACGCGGCCATCACAGCCGCTGCGGCCGATGGCGGCGGGCGAGTGGTCCTGCCGGCCGGTCACTATCTCAGTTTCTCCATCCGGCTGAGAAGCGGCATCACCCTGGAGCTCTGCGAGGGGGCGGTCCTGGAGGCGGCCGATCCGGCGCGCCATCCGGGCCGCTATGATGCGCCCGAGCCCAACCCCCACGACGCCTGGCAGGACTTCGGCCACAGCCACTGGCACAACAGCCTGATCTGGGGCGAGGACGTCGAGGACGTCGCCCTGATCGGTCGCGGGATGATCCACGGGGTCGGCCTGACCCGCGAGGGGCCCGGGGCCCGCTGGTCACGCGATCACATCGGCGACCGGCCGTTGTCGATGGGGCCGGCCGTGCCCCTGTCGCCCGCCGCCTTCGAGTCCGAACAGGCTGCCATGGTCGGCCTGGGCAACAAGGCCGTGGCGCTGAAGAATGCCCGCAACGTCGTCATCCGCGACCTGACCATCCTGAAGGGCGGACATTTCGCCTTCCTGCTGACAGGCGTGGACGGGCTGGAGATGTCGGACCTGTGGATCGACACGGACCGGGACGGGATCGATCTGGACTGCGTGCGCGATGCGCGGCTGTCGAACCTCCAGGTCAATACGCCCAATGACGACGCCATCGTGCTGAAGACCTCGATGGCCCTGGGCGAACGGCGCGCGACCGAGCGGATCGTGATCCGCGACTGCAGGGTGACCGGTTATGATCCCGGCACGATGCTGGATGGCACCTTCGGGCGGACGCAGCAGATCTCCCCCGATCTCGACCGGGTCACCGGCCGGATCAAGCTGGGCACCGAATCCAACGGCGACTTCCGCGACATCGACATCGCCGACTGCGTGTTCGAACGCTCACGCGGGCTGGCGATCGAGACCGTCGATGGCGGCGTGATCGAGGACATTCGGGTGCGCGACCTCGTCATGCGCGAGGTGACGACCGCGCCGATCTTCCTGCGGCTGGGGGACCGCCGACGCGGCCCGCCGGAAACCGGGATCGGGACCCTGCGCCGGGTCACGATCGAGAACCTGACCGCGACGGGGATCGACCCACGCTACGCCGCAACACTGGCCGGGCTGCCGGACCACCCGATCGAGGACGTCGTGCTGCGCAATGTCCATCTGACCTATGACGGCGGGGGCACGGCGGCGGATACGGAGCGGACCGTTCCGGAACTGCCCCACGCCTATCCGGAGCCCAGCATGTTCGGGACCAGCCCGGCCTTCGGCCTGTATGCCCGCCATGTGCGCGGACTGACGCTGGACGGTGTGACGCTGGAGACCGACAGCCCGGACGCCCGACCGGAGACCCGGCTGGACGACGTTACAGGCTTTACCCGGTCCTGACCTCAGGCCGCCGGGGCCTGAAGATGAAAGACGGGGTCCAGATCGACCTGGACCGGCACATGGTCCGGTCCGGCCCGCATGATGTCCGCCATCATCGCCCACCACCGCTGCATGATCTCCGTGCGGGGCAGTTCGGCCAGGGTGTGATCGACCCGACGCGTCATCACCGCGAACAGATGGTCGCTCTGCGGGTCGAGAAAGATCCGGTAGTCCAGCACCCCGGCCTGCAGCAGGGCGTCCGACAGTTCCGGCCAGATCTCGTCATGGCGACGGCGGTACTCGGCCCCCTGCCCCGGGTTCATGATCATCCGGAAGGCGACCGTCTCGATGCCTGCACCGCTCATTGCAGGTTCACGAAGGCACCGCCGTCCACCAGCAGCGCCGCACCGGTGACATAACGGGCGAGGTCGGAGGCCAGAAAGACGATCGGCCCGGCCAGATCATCCGGCTCGCCCAGACGGCCCAGCGGAATGCGCCCGGACATGTATTCGCGCTTGGCCGGATCGGCGAGATCCTCGCGGTTGATGTCGGTCTCGATCGTGCCGGGCAGTACGGAGTTGCAGCGGATGCCCTTGGGGCCCAGCGCGATCGCACAGGACTGCATCAGGGAGTGCACCCCGGCCTTGGTCGGGGTGTAGTGGGTCTGCATGCCGCCGCCGACCAGGGCGCTGATCGAGCTGACCGCGATGATGGCTCCGCCGTGGCCCTGATCCACCATCCGGTTGGCGGCCGCCTGGGTCATGTACCAGGCCCCGTGCAGGTTCACCCGCAGCGTCCGCTCCAGCACCTCGCGCGGCATGTCGAGGAAGGTGTGAAACGGACAGATCCCGGCATTGCTGACAAAGACATCGACCTTGCCGAACGCCTTGACCGCCGCCTCGACGAAGATCGGGGCCTGATCCGGATCCGACACATCGCCCTTCACGGCAATCGCGCGCCGGCCCAGCGCCTCGATCTCGGCGACCGCACTGTCCGCCCCGTCCTGGTCCCTGAGGTAGTTGATGGCGACGTCCGCGCCGTGGCGGGCGCAGCCAATGGCGGCGGCGCGGCCGATCCCTCCGGATGCACCGGTGATCAGTACAGTCTTGCCTTCAAGCAACATCAGGGACCTTCGTTGTTCATGACCGGGCGGGCCGCCGCGATCGGGGTTTGAGTTCCGGAGCCGCGACGGCGTCTTCGCGCCACCCCAGTTCCCGGCTGATGGCATCGGCCGTGGCGCGGACCTGCTGTGGCAGGGACTCCATGCGACGGTCGTCCATGTATTGTGCCGCGCTGGACAGGCTGATCGCCCCCACGATCCGGCCGGCGACATCACGGATCGGCGCGGCCACGCAGCGGATACGGTCCTCGTTCTCCTCGAGGTCGAAGGCATGACCCGCCTCGGCATAGGTCCGCATCCGCTCCAGCCAGGTGTCCCGGTCGATCCCGCCCCGGGCGATCGCTTCCTCGGCATCGAACGACTCGCGCCAGCGCGTCTCCGTCTCATCCAGCAGCAGGGCCTTGCCCAGCCCGGTGGAGCGCAACGGCTGGCGCTCGCCGACCCGCGAACTGATCTCGATCCGGCGACGTCCCGGGATCTTGTCCAGATACAGGGCCCGCTCCTTGTCCAGCACCCCGAGGTGGACCGTATCTTCGGT
Source organism: Caulobacteraceae bacterium (assembly GCA_019748095.1). Taxonomy (GTDB): domain Bacteria; phylum Pseudomonadota; class Alphaproteobacteria; order Caulobacterales; family Caulobacteraceae; genus Brevundimonas. The sequence goes on from JAIEQA010000023.1 coordinate 22,719, forward strand.
CATGGCCGCGAGCGCTTCGAGATGGGGCCGGGCCACCCGTGGCAGATCCTTCTGCTGCTGCGCCTTGAAGCCCAGCTCCAGCAGTTTTGGACCCAGGGCATAGCCTTCACGCGGCAGGAAGTTCAGATACTGACGCTCCACCAGCGCCGCAGCCAGCCGGTGCGTGGTACTGCGGTTCAGGCCCAGAACAGCCGCGAGATCGGCGAGACTGATCGTCCCGTCCGAGACGGCCTCGATGACATCGAGCCCGCGCAGCAACGTCTGGCTGCTCGACGATTTGCCCCGCGCCAGGTCGGCCGGGGCCTCTGTTTCTGTTGACGCCGATATTCTCATCTCGTAAAGTTCTATTTCATATGCTGACACGACGCACAAGCAATCGGCCTGGGACAAATGGGGAAATCGAGGTCACGAACCACCCGCGTCCATAACACGGCCCGACAGCCATTCTCCTCCTAAATCTCACATACTGATACCCCGAGGGCGTGCCGCAATGGCTTTTCCACTTATCCGCCAGGTGCGGGCTTTCGTCGTCCGGGGCGGAGGTGCCGACTATCACGACCAGGGCGAAGGCCACTGGATCGACGATCACATCGCCACACCGATGTCGCGCTATCCTGAGTACCGCCAGAGCCGCCAGAGCTTCGGTATCAATGTGCTGGGCACCCTCGTCGTCGAGATCGAGGCCATGGATGGCACGGTTGGCTTTGCCGTGACCACCGGCGGCGAACCGGCCGCCTACATCGTCGAAAGGCATCTGGCGCGGTTTCTGGAAGGCCGTGATCCGACCGAGATCGAGAAGATCTGGGACCAGATGTATTTCTCCACCCAGTATTATGGCCGCAAGGGTCTGGTGGTGAACGCTCTGTCGGGTGTCGACCTGGCGCTGTGGGATCTGATGGGCAAGCTGCGCGGCGAGCCCGTCTATCACCTGTTGGGCGGCAAGGTCCGCGACGAGCTGACCTTCTACGCCACCGGCGCCCGCCCCGACCTGGCCCAGAAGATGGGCTTCATCGGCGGCAAGATGCCCCTCCACCACGGCCCGGCCGAGGGCGAGGAGGGCCTGCGCAAGAACATCGAGGAATTGGCCACGATGCGCGAGCGCACGGGCGACGATTTCTGGCTGATGTTCGACTGCTGGATGGCGCTGGATCTCAACTATGCGACCCGGCTCGCGCACAAGGCCCATGAGTATGGCCTGAAATGGATCGAGGAGGCGCTGAGCCCCGACGACTACTGGGGCTATCGCGACCTGAAGAAGAATGCGCCCAGGGGCATGCTGGTCACGACCGGCGAGCATGAGGCCACCCGCTGGGGCTTCCGCATGCTGCTGGAAATGGAGTGCTGCGACATCATCCAGCCCGACGTGGGCTGGTGCGGCGGCATGACCGAGCTGGTCAAGATCTCAAGCCTCGCAGACAGCCGGGGCGTCATGTGCATCCCGCACGGATCCAGCGTCTACAGCTACCACTTCGTCACCACGCGCCATAACAGCCCGTTCGCCGAGTTCCTGATGATGGCCCCGAAGGCCGACGAGGTGGTGCCGATGTTCCACCCCCAGCTGATCGGCGAGCCCGTCCCCGTGAACGGCAAGCTCAAGGTCCCGGACACTCCCGGTTTCGGCGTCAGCCTGAACCCGGACGTCCTGCTCCACCGCCCCTACACCCACTGAACCACCGGACACCGTCCATGAAACTGCTGCGTTACGGCCCCCGGGGTCATGAGAAGCCGGGCCTTCTGGATGGAAGCGGTGTCATCCGCGACCTGTCCGCCCATGTCACCGACATCACGCCGGACCTGCTGCACGGCGAAGGCCTCGCGCGGCTGAAGGCGATCGATCCGGCCTCCCTGCCGGTCGTCGAGGGTCCCGTCCGCCACGGCGTGCCCCTCTCGGGCAGCCGCAAATTCATCGCCATCGGCCTGAATTTCGCCGACCATGCGGCCGAATCGAACCTGCCGGAGCCCACTGAGCCGGTCGTCTTCATGAAGGCGATCAGCTGCCTGAACGGCCCCAACGACGAGGTCATGATTCCGCGCGGTTCGCTGAAGACGGACTGGGAAGTCGAGCTGGGCATCGTCATCGGCAAGCCCGCCTCCTATGTCGAACAGGCCGACGCCCTGAACCATGTCGCCGGCTATGTCCTGATCAACGACGTCTCCGAGCGCGCCTTCCAGACCGAGCGCGGCGGCACCTGGGACAAGGGCAAGGGCTGCGACACCTTCGGCCCCGTCGGCCCCTGGCTGGTCACCGCCGACGAGGTCGCCGATGTCCAGAACCTGGACATGTGGCTGGATCTGAACGGCAAGCGGATGCAGACCGGCAATACCCGCACCATGATCTTCGGCGTCGCCGAGATCGTCTCCTACGTCAGCCAGTTCATGACGCTGGAGGCCGGCGATCTGATCACCACCGGCACCCCTCCCGGCGTCGGTCTCGGCCAGAAGCCCGAGCCCTTCTATCTGAAGGCGGGCGACGTCATGCGGCTGGGGATCGAGGGACTGGGCGAACAGTCACAGACCGTGGTGCCCTGGCGCGCCGCCGGATCGGGAGAGGCCGCGTGAGCGTCTATACGAATCGTTTCGAGGGCCGCTGCGCGGTCGTGACCGGCGGTGCCTCGGGCGTGGGCCGGGAAACCGCAGCCCGCATCATTGCCGAGGGCGGAACCGTCTGTCTTTGGGATCTGGACGCCACCACCCTGGCCCGGGTCGCCGGAGAGATCGGGGCCTCCAACTATCAGGCGCTGGACGTGTCGGACCCCGAGGCTGTCGCCCGCGCGGCCGACGCCAGCGCCGAGGCCATGGGCCGGATCGACATTCTGGTGGTCGGTGCCGGCGTGACCGGGGCCACCGGTCCGGTGTGGGAGTTCCCGATCGACAGCTGGCGCCGGGTCATCGACATCAATCTGAACGGGGCCTTCTACTGCTGCCGTTCGATCGTCCCGCACATGCTGAAGAACGACTACGGCCGGATCGTCAATGTGTCGTCCGTCGCCGGCAAGGAGGGCAATCCCAACGCCTCGGCCTATTCGGCGTCCAAGGCCGGCCTTCTGGGCTTCACCAAGTCGCTCGGCAAGGAGCTGGCCCAGACCGGTGTGCGGGTCAACGCCATCACCCCGGCGACCTTCAAGAGCCCGATCCTGGCGCAACTGCCCCAGAGCCAGATCGACTACATGCAGTCCAAGATCCCCATGGGGCGTCTGGGCGAGCTGGACGAGGTGGCGGCGCTGATCTGCTGGCTGGCCAGCGAGGAGTGCAGCTTCTCGACGGCAGCGACCTTCGACATCTCGGGCGGACGCACCACCTACTGAGGAACCGGGATGGCCCACGACCTGCCGATCGTCGATCCGCATCAGCACCTGTGGGACTTCACACGCCAGCACTACGGCTGGCTGATGGACCATCCCCTGCCCTCCAATCCAGCCGGGGATTGCACGCCGATCGCCCGCCCCTACGGGCTGGACGACTACCTCGCGGATGTCGCCGGCTGGAACCTGGTCGGCACGGTCCATGTCGATGCGGGCGCGGACGCGGACCAGGCCCTCGACGAGACCCGCTGGCTGCAGGAGATCGCCGACGCGCGCGGCCTGCCGACCGGGATTGTCGCCTATGCGGCGCTGAACCGTCCGGTGCCCGAGGTCGACGCCCTGCTGGCGGCCCATCGCCAGTCGCCCCATGTGCGCGGCATTCGCCAGATCGTGAACTGGCATGCCGATCCGGCGAAGACCTATGGCCCGCGCGATCTGCTCCTCGATCCGGACTGGCACGCCGGCTTCGCCCTGCTCCGCAAGCACGACCTGTCGTTCGACCTGCAGATCTATCCCTCGCAGATGCCCGAAGCGGCCCGGCTGGCGGCGCGGCATCCGGACACACAGATCATCCTGAACCACGCCGGCATGCCGACCGACCGCGACCCTGCAGGCCTTCAGGCCTGGCGCGACGGCATGGCCCTGCTGGCGGCACAGCCCAATGTGGCGGTGAAGATCTCGGGTCTGGCCATGGTGGACCGGACGTGGACGACGGAAACGATCCGCCCCTTCGTCCTGACCACGATCGACCTGTTCGGACCGGAGCGGGCCATGTTCGCCAGCAACTTCCCGGTCGACAAACTCTATGGCGACTTCAGCCGCCACTTCGAGGCCTACGACACCCTGACCGCAGACTTCAGCGACACCGAGAGACGCCGGCTCTTCGCCGGCACGGCCCAGGCGATCTACCGGCTCTGACGCCGGACCTCAGGCGGCCTTCGCCACCTCGACCGCATAGACGTGGTTGGCCCCGTGCATGTTGGAGCGGAACACGATCCAGCGGTTGTCTGGCGTGAAGGTGATGTTGGGCTCCAGCCGGTAGTCATGGGCGGCCATGTTCACAAGTCGCTCGGAGCGGAAGATGCCCGGTCGGATCAGATCGGCCGCATTGGGGGCATGCAGCCCGGCCACATCGGGGATGGCCTCGGGCCGGAACAGATAGAGCCACTTTCCGTCCCGCGCCCGGGCGACCATCTCGGCGTCTCCGCCGTCGCCGGCGAACAGGGTGCCGTCGTGCGAGCTGTTGAAATGCACCGACCATTCATCGCGTTCGAGGTGGTAGTGGGTGCGCGCTCCGGTCTGGAGGTCATAGCCGGCGACGGTGAATTTCTGCCCCCTCGGCGTCTGCAGGTCGTACCAGATCGTCTGCCCGTCGCTGGAGAACCACTCGTGTCCGGCGATCTCCATGTTCATCGTGCGGGCATGAACCCGGGTCAGGCCCGAGCCGTCGGTGCGGATGGTCCAGATCCGGTCGACCTTGTGCCAGGGCCCCTCATGGCAGAACATGATCTGGCCCGGATCGGTCGGCGAGAACTGCAGATGGTTCAGCCAGTCGGTCGCCCGGTGCACGACACGGCGTTCCCCGGTCTGCACATCCAGGGTGAAGATCTCCATCGGGATCCGGGCTTCCAGCCGGTCGTTCAGCCGGACTTCCTTGGCGTCGGCAAAGGTCATCGGCGTGCCGTCTGGCCAGGTCGCTGCATAGGCGGCCTGATCAAAGCGACCGTCCCGACCCCGGGTCGCATTCGGCTGCAACGCCATGTCGCGTTCGGCCCATTGGCCCAGCAGTAGCGTCTCATCGGCATTGACCGACCCGATGCTGCCGGACGGGATGGTTCCGATCACCCGCTCGGCCCCCGTGGCGGCACTGGCGGCATAGACGGTCTTGGGCAAGGGCTGGGAGGCCCCGTCGTCCGGCGGGGTCCGGGTGAAGTAGAAATCCCCCGTACGACGCCCTGCGAACAGCAGGGTCAGACCCTCGCCCCGGATGATCGGACGGATCGCGCGGGTTTCCAGATCGACCGCCGAAATGGTCCCCGGTGTCGTGATCAGCAGGGTTCGCCCATCCGGCAGATAGGCGTTCTGGTGAAAATACAGGCTCGCGCTGCCGGGCTCGTCCGACAGACGGATGACCCGGTGGCCCGTGTCCGGATCGATCCAGTCACGTGGCGGATCACCCGCATCGGTCCGGGCTGACCCGATGGCACTGGCCGGACCCGTCCCGGCCCGCGCTGCGGCCGTTCCTCCAAGCCCGGCCAGAACGAGGGCACCGGTGGCGGCACGTCGGGTCAGGCTGGGCATGGATCAGCTCCGGTCAGGTGGGTCCGACGCCCGGGTCGATATCCGGCCCGGTACGGGTCAGGGGCGGCGCGGCGGCACCCTTGCCGGCACCCCACAGGCGGTCGTAGCGCCAGCCCGTCAGGTCCTCGACGACCGCCTGGGCCTCAGGGCTGGACGGCGTGCGCTCGCCGGCGTGGAACCGGTCGATCTCGGCCATCAGGACGCCGTGGGTGCGGGCGTTGAGATGGAACCGCCATGAGATCACCAGGCCCAGCAGCATGATAACGATCGGTCCACCGATCAGCAGGGCGACGATGGTGTTCACGGCCTGGGGGGTCTGTTCGACCGCGACCCCGTCGGTGCCGGAGACATAGCCCCCTGCCCCGATGATCCAGCCTGTGGCGATGATGGCCCCCGACTGGGCGACCTTGCGCACCAGGGTCATGACCCCCGCAAAGATCCCCTCGCGCCGCTGACCCGTGACCGCCTCATCGACGTCCGGCAGGTAGTTGTAGACGCTCCACGGCACGAAGTTCAGCGTGCCCCGGCCGAGGCCGGCGAGGATGATCGGCGCGAACAGCCAGAATACCAGCATCGGGCTGAACGCCGCACTGAAGGGGTTGAGGGCGCTGAGAACATTGCCGTCCAGGGCCTCAAGCCCCGCACCGAAGCCGGTGGGACGGACGAAATAGAAGATCAGATACAGCAGCAGTGCCAGGCTGAAGAGGCTGATGGCGATCCGGTAGGCCAGAACCGGCCCGGTGCGGATCACCACATTGATGGCGATCATCACCGAGATCAGCTGGGCCACATACATGACCGTCATCAGCTGCGAGATGATCAGGGTCCCGCCCAGCAGCACCGTCACCACAAAGATCGGATAGGCGGTATTGAAGATGTCCTGGGCGATATAGCCGCCCAGATAGATCGACAGATGCTGGCGAAAGGCCCGGATCTTCAGGGTCGAGAACAGGTCCCGGAACATGGTCACGGGAATGAGGGCGGCCCGCTTCAGGCTGAACGGGGGGGACCGGAACGCTTTCTCGGCCTCTGTGTAGGGCCGCTCCCAGCTGAAAATGACCACCAGGGTGACCACGATGCTGAAGATCACGCCGAAGATGGCGGCCATGATCAGGAAGGTCGACGGCGAGTCCTTGCCGCCGAAATTGTTGATCAGCAGGGTCGGCAGGTAGGAGGCAAGGATGGCCGAGGCCTGGGCGACCAGCATACGGGCCCCGGCGAACTTCGCCTTCTCCTTGTAGTCCTTGGTCATCTCCGCGGCGAGCGTCTCCCACGGGATGAGGAACATCGTGTAGAGCAGCTCAAAGAAGATGAAGACGGCCAGGTAGTAGTAGAAATCCTGTCCCGTGATGAACAGCAGGGCGAAACTGGGCAGCAGCGGGATCGTCAGCAGCAGGAAGAATTTGCGCCGACCGATCTTCCGACCGATCCAGGTGTGCCGCATGTTGTCCGAGATGTAGCCGATCAGCGGACAGGTGATCGCCTCCAGCAGCCGCGGCAGGCCGAGGATCAGCCCCGCCTCGACCGCCGTCAGATCGCAGAAGGTGGTGAAGAAGTAGAACAGCCAGCCGGTGATGACCGCCTGGGCCCCGGCCCCCAGCATGTCGCCGGAGCCCCAGCCCCAGTAGTTGACCCAGGTGGGTTTGCGCATCTGAACGGTGGTCATCGTCGCGCTCTCCTGGACCTAGATGTACCGCAGCCGGAACTCGCCCAGCGCCATGATCGCCATCGCCTGGCCGTAGGGCATCGAGGTCAGCGGAATGTCGCGATACCCCTGCAGGGTGTCGAACACCGGGGTGCCGAACGAGACCTGTTTCAGCTCACCGTCCTCGCCGATATGGGCCAGAACCCCCTTCAGGGCGCGGATCGCCATGGCCTCATACTCGACCGGCAGATAGCGTTTGCGGACGGCCTTGAGGATCCCGTAGGCGAAGCCGGCTGCGGACGAGGCCTCCAGATAGCTGGTCGGATCGTCGATCAGGGTGCGCCACAGGCCGCTCTCGTCCTGATACTGCGCCAGCGCCTTGACCTGGGCCTCGAGGGTCTCGATCAGGAACCGCCGCAGGGCGTCCTCGGGCGGCAGGTCCAGCATCTCGATAAACTCGGGAATGGCCATGGTGACCCAGCAATTCCCGCGCGCCCAGAGCGCGTCGGCGAAGTTGTGCCGCCCGATGAAGTTCCAGCCGTGGAACCAGAGACCGGTCTTCTTGTCGAACAGGTATTTGATATGGATCAGGAATTGCTTCCTGGCCTCTTCGATATAGTGCGGGCGGTCCAGCAGCAGGCCGATCCGGGCCAGCGGCAGGACGCTCATCATCAGGGTGTCGTCCCACAACTCCTGCGGGTTCTCGTCGTTGAAGACGATGTGCTGGAAGCCGCCCTCCTCGGTCCGGGGCAGGCCGTCCATCAGCCACTCGGCCCAGGTGTCCAGGTAGGGGATATAGGTCTCGTCGCCGGTGTGTTCGTAAAGGTTGGCCAGCGTCAGGAAGGGCGACACCGTGTTGATGTTCTTGGTCGGCGTTCCCGCCTCGAACCGGTTGGCGAACCAGTCCAGCATGATCTGCATGACCGCCTGGTCACCGGTCTGCTCGAACAGACGATACAGGCCATACAGGCCGATCCCGTGGGTCCATTCCCAGTCGTTCCAGCCCTTGGTGTCGATGACCCGGCCGTCGTCCAGCTTCAGCAGGAACTCGCCGGTCGTATCCTTGATGTTGACCAGGTTGTCGATCAGGCGCGCAAGCATCTCATCGAGGGTCGAACGCGAGATTTCGTGGACGAGATTGGGCATCGCTCTCAGCTTCGCGGCAAGGGGTTGTCGTATCCGCCAGGACGTTGGACCATGGTCGACCGCCTGGTTCTGATGGTGCCGTCCTCCCGTCGGTCGCGCGCCATCGTCTCATTTATTGTTAGCTCATCTCATAATGTGACAATGCGCCCCGGGTCAAGTCGTCACCCCCGCGCGGCCTCCCGATCGATCGGGATCAGCAGGTCAGGGCCGAGCTGATCGAGGGTTTCGACGCCGATCAGGGTCATGGCAATCCTCATCTCGGCGGCGATCAGGGCGAGGACGGCCTCGACACCGCCTCTCCCGCCCGCAGCGAGACCATAGACCCAGGCCCGGCCCAGCAGGACCCCGTCCGCGCCGCAGGCCAGGGCCCGCAGCACGTCCAGCCCCGACCGGATGCCCCCGTCCATAAGCACCGTCATCCGGTCGCCGACGGCTTCCGCGATCGGGCGCAGGGCGTCGATCGACGCATGGGTCCCGTCCAGCTGACGGCCGCCGTGGTTCGACACCACCAGACCGTCGAAGCCCCGCTTGGCCGCTTCCTCGGCATCCTCGAGGTCCAGCACCCCCTTGATGATCATCCGCCCGGACCACAGGGACCGGATCTCCTCGGCATCGTCCCAGGTCACGGAGGCGTCGAAATTGCTGGCCATCCAGGACCAGTAGGCATCGATACCGGTACCCGAGCCCAGCGACGAGGTGACGTGACCGATCGTGTGCGGCCCTCCCAACAGCCCGACATCCCAGGCCCAGGCCGGACGCGCCACCGCCTGAAGCACGCGACTGACCTGGCGTTGCAGCGGCGTCCCCCCGGACAGGCCGGAACGCTTGTCGCGATAGCGGGGTCCCGGAGCCGGCATGTCGACGGTCAAGAACAGGGTGTCACAGCCCGCCGCCGCCGCCCGGGCCATCATCTCGCGCATGAAGCCGCGATCGCGGGTGACATAGAGCTGGAACCACGGCGGGGTCTCGACGCCCGCCCGGACCTCCTCGATCGTGCAGGCGCCGACAGTGGACAGGCAGAACGGGACCCCCGCCGCCTCGGCCGCCTTCGCCGCCTGCACCTCTCCGCGTCGCGCGTTCAATCCGGCCATACCGACAGGCCCCAGAGCCACTGGCATGGTCACGGCCCGTCCCAGCATTGTTCCAGCCAGAGAGACCTGATCCGCCCCCTGCAGCACCCGCTGACGCAGCTGGACCGCCTGCAGACGCGAGATGTTGGCCCGCAGCGTGGTTTCGGCGAACGCCCCGCCGTCGATGTAGTCGAACAGGAACCTCGGGAGCTTCCGGCGCGCGGCCTCCCGGTAGTCCATCACATCTGCGAGGACCATTGACACCACCTCCGACACGTCCAGCCCGGTTGTGATGACACATTTCGGGACAAGAGTTCAACTATTGAGATCGCCTTGTCCGAAAGCGGCCCGTTCGGGCCCCGCTCATCCGCCGTGCCGCTCAAGGCCGGCCAGAGTGGGCCGCCAGCCATTGAACGATCCGCTCCGCGGCTTCCGCCGCCGTCATGGCCAAGGTGTCGACCGTGATTTCAGCGGCCTCGGGCGGCTCATAGGCGCTGTCGATGCCGGTGAAGTTCTTCAGCTCCCCCGCCCGCGCCTTCCGGTACAGGCCCTTGACGTCGCGCTGTTCGGCCACCGCCAGCGGGGTGTCGACATAGACCTCGACGAAGTTTTCCGGCCCGATCAGCTCCCGCGCCATGCGCCGCTCGGCCCGGAACGGCGAAATGAAGCTGACCAGCACGATCAGCCCCGCGTCGAGCATCAGTCTGGACACCTCGGCGACGCGCCGGATGTTCTCGACCCGATCCTCCTCGGTGAAGCCCAGATCGCGGTTCAGCCCGTGGCGGACATTGTCCCCGTCCAGCAGATAGGTGTGGCGGCCATCGGCATGCAGCCGCTTCTCGACCAGGTCGGCGATGGTCGACTTGCCGGCCCCCGACAGACCGGTCAGCCAGATGACCCGGCCCTGCTGGTTCTTCAGCCCGGCCCGGGCGGCCCGGTCCACCGACAGGTCCTGCCAGTGGATGTTGTGGGATCGGCGGAGCGCAAAATGCAGCATGCCTGCCCCGACGGTCCGGTTCGAGATCCGGTCGATCAGGATGAAGCCGCCCAGATCCTTGTTGGTCCCATAGGGCTCGAACGGCACATTCCCCTCGAGCGACAGGGTGCAGACCCCGATCTCGTTCTGCTCCAGCCGTTTGGCGGGTTGCTGGGCCAGGGTGTTGACGTCGACCTTGTACTTGGCCTCGCTGATGGTGGCCCCCAGAAGCCTGGCCCCGATCTTCATCAGATAGGGCCGTCCCGGCAGCAGGGCCTCCTCATCCATCCAGACCACCGTGGCCTCGAACTGGTCCGCCACCTCTGGCGGGCGGTCGGCCGTCGCCAGCACGTCGCCGCGCGAGACGTCGATCTCGTCGGCCAGGGTCAGGGTCACCGACTGGCCGGCCACGGCACGGTCCAGATCCCCGTCGGCGGTCACAATGCGGGCCACGCTCGAGGTCTTGCCCGAGGGCAGGACCCGCACCGCATCACCCGGGCGCACCACGCCGGACGCGATCTGGCCGGCAAAGCCGCGGAAGTCGAGATCGGGCCGGTTGACCCACTGGACCGGCATACGGAAAGGATCGGCCTGGAGGTCGTCGCCGACCTCCAGCGTCTCCAGCAGGGTCATCAGCGACGGCCCCGTATACCAGGGCGAGTGCTCGCTGCCCTCCATGATGTTGTCGCCGCGCAGGGCTGACAACGGCACGGCGTGGAACTGTTCGATGCCGATCTGCGCCGCGAAGGCGGTGTAGTCGGCGACGATCTCGTCGAACACCGCCTGGGACCAGCCCATCAGGTCCATCTTGTTGACCGCCAGGATGACGTGGCGGATGCCCAGCAGGCTGACGAGATAGGAGTGCCGCCGGCTCTGGGTCAGGATGCCCTTGCGCGCATCGATCAGGATCACGGCCGCATCGGCGGTCGAGGCCCCGGTGACCATGTTGCGGGTGTACTGCTCATGGCCCGGCGTGTCGGCGACGATGAATTTGCGCCGGTCGGTCGAGAAGAAGCGATAGGCCACATCGATGGTGATGCCCTGCTCCCGCTCGGCGGCCAGGCCGTCGACCAGCAGGGCGAAATCGATGTCCCCGCCCTGGGTGCCGACCCGCCGGCTGTCGGCCTCCAGCGCCGCCATCTGGTCCTCGAAGATGGTCTTGGCATCGTACAGCAGCCGCCCGATCAGGGTCGACTTGCCGTCGTCGACGCTGCCGCAGGTCAGGAACCGCAGCAGGGTCTTGTGCTGATGGGCCTCCAGATAGGCCTCGATGTCGTGGGCGATCAGATCCGACGCCTCATAGGTGGTGGCGGCCGACATCAGAAATACCCTTCCTGCTTCTTCTTCTCCATCGAGGCGGACTGGTCGTGGTCGATGGCCCGGCCCTGGCGTTCGGAGGTGGTGGTCAGCAGCATTTCCTGGATGATCTCGGGCAGGGTCGCCGCCGTGCTCTCCACCGCCCCGGTCAGGGGATAGCAGCCCAGGGTGCGGAACCGGACCGAGCGCATCTGCGGGGTCTCGCCCTCACGCAGCGGGAAGCGGTCGTCATCGACCATGATCAGGGTGCCGTCCCGCTCCACCACCGGCCGCACCGCCGCATAGTACAGCGGCACGATCGGGATGTTTTCCAGATGGATGTATTGCCAGATGTCCAGCTCGGTCCAGTTGGAGATCGGGAACACCCGGATGCTCTCGCCCGGCCGCTTGCGGGTATTGTAGAGCCGCCACAGCTCGGGCCGCTGGTTCTTGGGGTCCCAGCGATGGTCGGCGGTGCGGAACGAGAAGATCCGCTCCTTGGCCCGGGACTTCTCCTCATCGCGCCGCGCGCCACCGAAGGCGGCATCGAAACCGTGCAGGTTCAGCGCCTGTTTCAGCCCCTCGGTCTTCCACAGATCGGTATGCAGGGCCGAGCCGTGATCGAAGGGATTAATCCCCCGCGCCTCGGCGTCCGGGTTCCGGTGCACCAGAAGCTCCATCCCCAGCTCGGCTGCCATCCGCGCGCGCATCTCGTACATGGCGCGGAATTTCCACGTCGTGTCGACGTGCAGCAGGGGGAACGGCGGCGGCGACGGATAGAAGGCCTTGCGCGCCAGATGCAGCATCACGGCGGAATCCTTGCCGACCGAATACAGCATCACCGGTCGTTCGGTCTCGGCCACCACCTCGCGCAGGATGTGGATGCTCTCGGCTTCCAGCCGTTGCAGATGCGTCAGCCGGGCGGAGGACGTCGGCACGGCCGACGCATCCGCCTGCGCGTTCACCTCAAGAGCATCCATCCAAAACCGTCCCTAACCCGTCAGAGGGCCAATTCTTACCCGAGATTGCCGCACGGGCGCACTCTCATGGAAGACAATTGCCGTCTGACGCAAGGACCGTGTGACGCCTTATCGGCGTTCCACGCGCACGGCGACCTCGTTGCGGCGCATCGCCGGCACCGACCACGGCGGATCATAGAACCAGGCCACCGGCTCTCCGACGGCACGCCAGCCGCTGCCGGCCACGCCCGCGATCAGCTCGGCCTTGTGCGCCTCCACGGCCCTGACCGATCCGACGCCGCTGAATCGCAGAACCGCGAAGGTTTCTGCGGGCACCGCGACCAGCTGAACCGCCGGGTCGCGGGGGACCGGCAGGCTCTCCAGGGTCCATTCCGCTGGCATGAAGAACTCGATGGCCCACAGGCCGGTCCCCGAGGGGGCCTGGGCCACCGGGGCGGTCATGGCGATCGTCTGCGATGAAGCCTGGGCCACCGGTGCCGTCATCGCGATCGAGGTCCGGCCCGCATTGGCCCCGAAGATATAGGCGGCCAGCTTGCGAAAGCCGGCATTGCGTGCGGCGTCGCTGTCGCCGGTCACCATCGTCCGGGCGGCGATCCGGGTCTCGTAGGTCCGGACCTCGATCTCGTCGATCCGCGCGATCTCGCGCCACGCCGGCTCCTCCGTGCCGGATCGCACTCCCACCGTTGAACAGGCCGTCGTCAGGATCGCGGCTCCCAGGCCCAGCAGGGCGGCTTTCATCTCTGTCTCTCCCAATCCGCGCGGGGGCGGACGCCTCACCCTGCCCCATCCACGCCGCGACCGATACCGGCTCGCGATATCGTGCGAGGACGCCTTGTCACAGCGACTTTCCGGGCGCTTTGCAGGAGCACCTGCGCCTGCGGGACGGAGGATTGCATCCATGAACACAGTGGTCATCGGCGGCGGCATGGCCGGCCTCAGCTGTGCCCGCACGCTCGGCCTCGCCGGGCACACGGTGACCGTGCTCGACAAGGGGCGAGGTCCGGGCGGCCGCATGGCCACCCGGCGGCTGACCGCTGCCGGCGGCGAGATCACCTTCGATCTCGGGGCCCCGGCCTTCGAGGCCCGCTCCCCCGCCTTCGTCGCCGAGGTCCGCCAGTGGGCGTCAGACGGCCATGCCGCGCCCTGGCCCGCTGCGGGGGCCGACCACTGGGTCGGGGTCCCCGCGATGAATGCACCCCTCAGGGCCATGGCCAATAGCCTCGATGTGCGGTGGAGCACCCGGGTGTCACAGGTTTTGCCGGTACCGGACGGCTGGCAGGTCCGGACGGAGAACGGAGACCGGTTGGAGGCGGACACTGTGGTCGTCGCCCTGCCCGCCGACCAGGCCGCCGACCTGCTCGAACCGATCAGGGCGGGGTTGGCGGGCGAGATGGCCGCCCGGGCGCGGGCCTGCCCGAGCCTGCCCTGCTGGACCGTCCTGCTGGCCTTCGCCGGGCCGCTGGCGGGTGTCGAGGACTGGCGCGCTGGAGACGCCGGCGAAGCTCTCGGCCTGGCCGTTCGCAACGCGGCCAAGCCGGGTCGGTCCGGCCCCGAAGCCTGGGTCCTGCATGCGGGGGCCGACTGGTCCGCCCGGCATCTGGAGGATCCGGCGGACCGGATCGAGGACGCCCTGATCGCCGCCCTGTCGGAGCGACTGGACGGCCCCCTGCCCGCGATCATCGCGCGCGGAGCCCATCGCTGGCGCTACGCCATGCCTCCCGGTGGCGGGACCGGTCCGGTCTGGGATCCGACACTCCGACTGGGTCTCTGCGGCGACTGGCTGACCGTTTCCGGCGTCGAGGGCGCCTGGCTGTCGGCACAGGATCTGGCCGGGCGGATCCTTGCATCCGACCGTGGCCAGAATTGAAGCCGGGCGGACAGCATGGGCCGTCCGGCGATCAGACTTCGAGCAGCTCGCCGGTCGAAAGGGTGAACCGCCAGGCGACAAGGCTGAGCTGGCCGGCCTTCTCGCCCTCCCGGATCCAGGGGAAGGTCCTCAGATTCGTGAGCGACAGTTTGATCGTGGCATCCTCGATCGCCGCCTCGAGCGGCTTGCCGCTTCCCTGCTCGGGCATGGGCCACATCACCGGCTCTGCGATATCCATCCAGGGGCCGAGGAAGTCGCGGGCATTCGGCAGGGGGCCGTGGATCATGGCGTGGACGCCGTCGCAGTCACCATGGCCCAGAAGGACGATCCGCCGGACCTTCAGAATCTTGACGGCGAACTCGAGGGCCGCGCTGGTCCCGTGGCACCCGCCGTCCGGCGCATAGGGCGGCACCAGACCCGCGACGTTGCGGATCACGAACAACTCGCCCGGCTCCGCGTCGAAAATCGTCTGGGGATCAATCCGCGAGTCGGAACAGGCGATCACAGCAGTCGTCGGTTGCTGGCGTCGTCGGGCCAGCCGGGCAAAACGTTCGGCCTGGCCGGGCCAGACGTCCGCGCGAAAGCGGCGGTAGCCGGCCAGCAGGGGATCGTTGGCGTCCGTGGTCAACATGCCTGTCTTGCCGGGCTCGTCCCGACCGCTTCGGCCGGCCCCTCGATCGTTGCGACGCTGGTCAGGGGCCACCCGTCCCGTTTCGCCATCAGACACGGATATCGAAGGTTTGCCGGCTGGGCTGGCGTACCGGAATGTCGCCGGCAAGGGCGGTCGGCGCTTCGACAGGTCGATCCGTCGGCGAGCTCTGGTGCGCCGCGACCCGGGCTGTCGACTGGGCGAGCATCGCCGCCCACGCCGAAGCCCCTGCGCTGGAATAGGCACCGACCTTCATGGCCGCACCCCTTCGCCAGGCAGGAGACCATGCCCGGCCGGATCGAGATCCAGCAACTGGCATAGCCGCAGGATCACATCGCGCTCCTCGGCGTCGAACCCGCCGTCGGCATGGGCGACGGCACAGGCCGTCTCGACCAGAAGCCGGGACAGACCGGGCTGGCCACGGAGGCGTTTGACCGCCACTTCAGCCGTAGCCTCGCCGTCGTCGATATCGCGTTCCAGCCGCTGGACCAGGGTCTCGAAGGCGAGGACGACCTCGTCCACCCCGAACACGGCCACGGCAGGGGAACGACGCAGGCGGTCGACCATGCGCCTGCGTTCATCCCGCGTGACCCAGCCGTCGGCCTGGGCCACCAGGGCACAGGCCGCAACGACGGCTTCCATCTGGACGAGGTCACCGGGCGTCCAGAGATCAGTCGCTTCCACGTGCGGCACCTTGCGAAGCAGCCGATCGACCCCGACCTCAGGCATGAAGGCCTCCTGTCGGTGTCTGGCGTTCAAGGGCACGCATGCGATCCTTGACCTGAAGTTTGCGCTTCTTGATCCGGGACAGGACACGGATATCCGGTTCCGGACGGCCCAGTTCCTCAGCCAGCGCTTCTTCCAGAAGGGCGTGCTGGCCTTGCAGTCGGTGGGGGAAGTATCTCGGGGTCATTGTTGCTCCTCTTGCATCTGAGGAGCGCGCCCGGTCCCGGGAGGGGGGACTGGAGGGGGGACCCGGCACCGAGCGCGCTCGATGCGGTCCGACATCACGATCGTTGTCGATCGTCAGAGGGGCCCGGGCCGCAAAGACATACTGCCGACAGACATGCCAAGGCGCCAATCAGAAGCTTTGATAGTCGCAATAACGTAATGTCATGGCCGTGATGGGTCGGTCGGACGGCCTGCAAGGCCAGCCACCACGCGCACGACCGATTCTGACGTGGCGGCATGTTAGGCAGGGATCTCGCCCTCCGGTCTTTGACATCCCACGCCCGGGGCCCTGCCCTTTCCGGACAATCCGGACAGTATTTTCGGAGTCCGGCCACCGGCCCGTTGGACCCAGTGGACCCAGTGGACTCAGTGGACTCAGTGGACCGTGTTTTTTCGATCAACCGCAGCCGTCTCCCGGGGACAGGGGCAGACCGGCTCCAGGTTGCGGCTATCGATCAGGGCGATCCGCTGTCACGGCCAGGGGGCCCCTTTCAAGCGCCCGCAGGACCTCCTGCGCCAGCAGTCCGGCCGGCCCGCCCGCCCCCCGCATGGACATCAGCGCGATCTCGCTGTCGCTCAACCGGGGCAGGGCGGCCCCCAGAACGACCAGGTCGCGCGGGGCCATCGCCGCCGGCAGAACCCCGACCCCGAGCCCGGCCCGGAGCGCTGCCATCTGCCCGGCCAGACTGGGCGAGGTAAAGGAGGCCCGGAAGTCTATGCCCGCCGCCTGCAGCGCCCCCAGCGCGCGCTTGCGATAGATGTCGGGCGCGGGCGCGACGATCAGGGGCAGAGGCGTCGTCTCGATGATCGAGGCGTCGAGTGCGACCCAGACCAGCGGCTCGCTCCAGACGCGGACACCCAGTTCAGGACCAACCGGCTCCCGCTTGATCAGGGCGAGGTCGAGCATCCCGCGCGACATCTGGTCCAGCAGGTTGGCGGTGTAGTCACAGGTCACCGCCAGGCGGATGCGGGGATGACTGCGCGCAAACGCTCCGAGGATTCCGGGCAGATGCATCGTCGCGATGTCTTCCGGCGCACCGAACCGGACCTCCCCTTCCAGGTCCCCTTCGCCGAGGGTGGCGACGATCTCGTCATTCATGCGCAACAGCCTGCGGGCGTGCGGCAGCAGCGCAGCACCCTCTGTCGTCAGCGCCACGCCCTTCCCGCCGCGATCCAGCAAGGGCGACCGAAGCCCGTCCTCCAGACGCCGGATCTGCAGGCTGACGGCCGGTTGGGTCCGCCCCAGACTGGCTGCAGCCTTCGTGAAGCTGGCCGTCTCGACGACCGTCACAAAGGCGCGAAGCAGGTCGAGGTCGAGATTGACGAGGCGGTCCGACATCATCAGCATCCGTTATAGGTACTATCAGTTCAATAAACTGGAATCAGATGACCGTCGAGTGCAGAGGAGCCCGCCTCTCCGGAACCAGTCCCCCATGCCTGATCTCTCCTCCAGCCTCGCGCTCCTGACATCGCCCGCGATCCTGTTCTTTTTCGTGGGGGCGCTCGCCGCGTTCGCCCGCTCGGACCTGACCATCCCGGAGCCCATTGCCAAGGGGCTGTCGCTGTATCTGATGCTGTGCATCGGCTTCAAAGGCGGGGTCGAGGCGCGGGCCGCCGGAATGAACAGCGACTTCCTGTCGGCCGCCGGAATCGGGGTGGTGCTGAGCGCCCTGATGCCCCTGCTGGCGTTTGCCATCCTGAAACGGACCAAACTCGACCGCCCCACGATCTGCGCCCTTGCGGCAACCTACGGATCGGTGTCCGTCGTGACCTTCGCGGCCGGGCAGCAGCATCTGGAGACCCTCGGTCTGGCCTCGGGCGGCTATATGGCGGCCGTACTGGCCCTGATGGAGACGCCGGCCATCCTCACGGCCCTGCTGCTGCTGAACGGAGCGGGGCGAGGCCAGCCCGGCCAGCGCCGCAAGGTCCTTCGGGAAGTGTTCGTCGGCGCCGCATCGGTCATGCTTCTGGGCAGTTTTCTGGTCGGTACGCTCTCCGGCGAAGCTGGAATGGCCAAGCTGGAACTCTTCGTGGGACCGCTGTTCCAAGGGGCGCTCTGCTTCTTCCTGCTGGACATCGGCCTGATCGCTGCGCGCCGGCTGATGGAAGGCGGACGCAAGCTGACGCCCGGTGTGATCGCCTTTGCGATCGGCTTTCCCCTTCTCTCTGCGGGTCTCGCCCTGGGTCTCGCCCGCCTGGCGGGGCTCGGGGAGGGCAACGCCGCTATGCTGACCATCCTCGCCGGTTCCGCTTCCTACATCGCGGTGCCGGCGGCCATGCGGCTGGCGGCGCCGAAGGCGGACGCCGGCGTGTTCGTGACCGCGTCGCTCGCGATCACCTTCCCGTTCAACCTGATCGTCGGCATCGCCCTCTACACCGCTGCAGCCAACTGGCTCTGGCGCTGAGGGTGAGGCGGGGCGTCAGGGGCTGGGCGGGTCGCCGGCTGCCCCGTCAAGAGTTTCGGGCTGTTCCGGCGAATCCGGATCGAGATCGTCGATCAGGATCCGCGCGGCAGAGCCCTCGATGTCGTCGTACTGACCAGCGCGCAGGGTCCAGATGAAGGCCCAGACGGCCAGTAGCCCCAGAAACACCGAGAAGGGTGCCAGCAACAGGATGACATTCATCGTCCGCTCCTCAGGCGCAGGGCATTGAGCGTCACCACCAGCGAGGACCCGGACATGGCAAGGGCGGCGACAAACGGATTGACCAGACCGAACATCGCGGCGGGGGCTGCGACCAGATTGTACAGGGTCGCAAATCCGAAATTCTCCAGCGCACGGCTGCGGGCGGAGCGCGCCACATCAATCGCCTCCACCACCGCCATCAGCGCATCCTGGGTCAGGACCAGATCGGCGGCGTTCTGGCTGGCCTCGATCGCCGAACCGGGCGCGATGGCCGCATGGGCCCGTGCCAGGGCCGCAGCGTCATTCAGCCCGTCCCCGACCATCAGGACCTTGCGCCCGGCAGCGGCCAGACGGTCCACGGCCTCGGCCTTGTCGCCCGGCAGCAGACCCGCCCGCCACTGCGTGATCCCGACCGTCTGCGCGACCGCCTCGACGACACCGGCCTGGTCACCCGACAGGATTTCGACCGTCAGACCCCGGGCCCGAAGCGCAGCAACCGCACGGGCGGCATCCGGCCTCGGGGTGTCGGAGAACCGAAGCCGCACCTTCGGTCCGTCCTCGAACCCGAACCAGAGTTCTGTCTCGACCGGACGGGCGTTCGTCACCCCGACGAAGGCGGCGCGCCCCAGTCGGGCGCGGCGGCCCTCGATCACGCCCTCGACCCCGAGCCCTGTGTGCTCGACGACATCGCGGGCAATCGGGCCGTCGCCGGCAGCGCGCGCAACGGCCCGCGACATGGGATGGTTGGACGCCCGGGCCAGAGGCGCAGCCATGGCGACGACAGACCGGGACGTCTGGATCAGTGCAGGTCGCCCCTCGGTCAGGACGCCCGTCTTGTCGAACACCACATGATCCACCTCGGCCAGACGTTCCAGAGCGGCCCCGGACTTGACCAGAACGCCTGTGCGGAACAGTCGCGCCGAGGCCACGATCTGGACAGCAGGCACGGCCAGCCCAAGAGCGCAGGGGCAGGTCACGATCAGCAGTGCCACCGCCCGGATCAAAGCCTCTCGCGGGTCGAGCCCCAGCGCCCAGCCGCCCGCGAAAGTCGCCAGGGCCGCACTGTGGACGAGCGGCACATAGAGTGTGGCAGCCCGATCAGCCAGGCGCACATAGCGCGAGCGTGACTGGGCCCCGGCCTCGATCAAGCGCGCGATCGCCGCAAGGGAAGAGTCCTCGGACGCCGCCCGGGCGCGCAGGGTCAGCAGCCCGGCGGTGTTGACGGCACCGGCCCGGCACAGCGCGCCGGCTGCCACACGTTCCGGCACGCTCTCACCCGTCAACAGGCTGTTGTCGAGCAGGGCCTCGCCTGCCTCCAGGGTCGCGTCAACCGGGATCCGGTCGCCGGGCCGCACCCGCAGGATATCGCCCGGACGCACCTCGCTGAGCGGAACCGATCGTTCCCGTCCCGAGGCGTCGAGCAGGCTGACGCTGGTGGCCTGCAGGGCCAGCAGATCGCCGGCCGCACTGCGCGCACTGGCCCGCAGCTTGTGATCCAGCCAACGCCCGATCAGCAGCAGGAACAACAGCGACACCGCCGCATCGAAATAGGCGTCGGGGCCGTTCAGGAAGGTCTCGGAGAAACTGATCAACAGGGTCAGGATCACCCCGACCGAGATCGGCACATCCATGTTCGCCCGACCCGCCCGCAGCGATCGCCAAGCGGACTTGAAGAAGGTCATGCCGGCGAAAATGGCGCAGGGCGCACCGACAGCCCCCGACATCCACATCATCATGGTGCGGGTGGCGGGCCCGAGCTCCTGATCGAACAACCCGGCCCAGATCGGCACCGAGAACATCATGGCGTTCATCGCCCCGAACCCGGCAACGGCGAGGGCGAGGATCAGCTCGCGGCCCTCGCGGTCGCGCTGCTGCAGGGCCGCCCCGGGATCGAACGGGGTCGCGGTGTAGCCGAGCCCAACCAGGGTCCGGATAATCACACCGGGATCGACGGCGGCGTTGGCGAGACCCAGACTCAGCCGGCCGGTCGACAGATTGAGCCGTGCCGTCTCGACGCCGGGCAGGCGCGACATCTCGCGTTCAATCTTCGAGATACAGCCTGCACAGCGTGCGCCGGTCACAAGCAGATCAAGACCGGCGCGCCCGTCGTCGCGCCGACGCAGGAAGGCCGACATGTCACCGCCGACAGTGGCGTCAAAGGTCACGGCCATGTCAGCCGTCTCTCGGCGATCAGACGCTGGCCCCGGGCATCCGTGGCCTCGATCCGGGCGTCCCAGACACCGGACAGACCGACCGGCGCGCTGTAGCGGCCGGGAGCGATTTCGCTCAGTTTAAACTCGGCTCGGCCCTGCTCCGTGGCGGGACGCTGCAGCAGCGCCGAGACGGCGAGCCCCGCCAGCGGTGCGCCTTCGCGGTCCACAAGCAAGACTTCAAGATCCCTGCCCCGCGCCTCGGCACCCGCACGCCAGCCCAGAGCTGCCTGGACCCGCTGTCGTTCAAGCTCGGCATTGTAGATAAGGCCGGTCTCATAGGGTTTGGCTGCGACCTGTCCCGGATGGGTTTTGTAGGCCTGCACAAGAAAGACCGTGTTGACCGCAATCACGATGGCGAAGAAGGCCACCACGGCGGCGGCGACATGCCAGCCCTTGACCGTAAAGGGGGCCCTGACTTTCGTTTCCTGCGTGGTCATTGAGATCTCCCGTAGTCGAAGGCCGTCGGCACAAGCTGGGTGCGCTCGCTGGAGCGGATCTCGAAAGCAGCATCCTGGCTACCACCCTCCGCTGCGTCGACCGTGACGGCCGGCGCGGTCACGAACAGGCGCAGCGGCGTCACCCGGTTCGGCTCAACCCGCACGACCAGGGGGTCGGCCCCCGGCTGCCCCGGACTGTTGAGCGCCGCGCCCCGCACACCGGAGTAGCGGATCTCGATCGTCGCAGTCTCGAAGCTGCGATTGGCAATCTTGAGGGTGTAACCGTTGCGGACCGCGCCGTCCTGCAGCTGCACATAGGCGGGGTTCCGGTCTCTCAGGGCGTGCACATCGATGACTTCGCGGGTCCTGAGCCCCTGGATCATCAAACCGCTGACCAGAATGAGGGCCCCGGCATAGTAGAGGGTGCGGGGTCGGATCAGCTTGTGTTTCGGCTTCTGGCCCGCGCAACGGGCCGCGACGGCGGCGTCCGTGTCATAGGCAATCAGGCCGCGCGGCCGCTCGACCCGGTCCATGATCTCGTCGCAGGCGTCGATACACAGGGCGCAGTTGATACACTCCAGCTGTGCCCCGTTGCGAATGTCGATGCCCATCGGGCAGGCCACCACGCACTGGTTGCAGTCGATACAGTCGCCACGACCGTCCCACGACTCCGCCTTCTTGTGCGGCCCGCGCGGCTCGCCACGGTCCGCCCGGTAGGTCACCTGGAACGACTGGTCATCCAGCATCGCTCCCTGGATCCGCGGCCACGGACACATGTAGATGCAGACCTGCTCGCGCATATGGCCCGCGAAGACATAGGTGGTGAAGGTCAGGATGGCGCAGGATACATAGGCCGTCATCGGCGCGGTCCCGACCCAGAAGGTGCGGATCAGCTGGGGCGCATCATGAAAATAGAAGATCCAGGCCCCGCCGGTGCCGAAGGCGACGCCGATCCAGACCGCGTGTTTCCCGCCCTTGCGCCACAGCTTGTTGAAGGACATCGGTGCCGCGTCCAGACGCATGCGCGCGTTGCGATCGCCTTCGAACATCCGCTCGATGTAGATATAGAGGTCCGTCCAGACCGTCTGGGGGCAGGCGTAGCCGCACCAAAGCCGGCCGAAGAGGGCGGTTACGAGAAACAGGGTGAGCGCGGCCATCACCAGCAGGCCGGTGATGAAATACACCTCCTGCGGCCACAGCTGGATCATGAAGAAATAGAACCGCCCGCCCGCAAAATCGACCAGCACCGCCTGGTCCGGGAGGGCACCGGGCCGCTCCCAGCGGATCCACGGCGTGATATAGTAGATCGCCAGCATGGCGATCAGCAGGACCCATTTCAGCCAGCGCCAGGGGCCGTGCACCAGCTTGGGATAGATGGGCACCCGCGCCTGATAAAGACCCTTGGGCTTCGCCTTCTCACGCTGGCGCTCGGCGACCGAAACCGGACCCGCAGACGCGGCGCGCTCCCGGGTCCGGTCGATGATGATGGTCATGATGCTGGGGCTTCAACCCTTGCAGGAGAGGGCTCGCCCCCGCCGGCGTTGACATGGACATAGACTGCGAGGGCCTTGATGACAGCGGGCGAGAAACGGTTTCCCCACATCGGCATGACGCCGTTGCGCGTGTTGGTGAGCTGCTCCGTGATTGCCGACCGGTCCCCGCCGTACAGCCATTCGCGGTCAGTCAGGTTCGGGGCTCCCAACTCGCGCATTCCCGTGCCGTCGGGCATGTGGCAGGCCGCGCAATTCTCGGCGAATAGCGGCGCAGCCCGGGCCACCGCCGCACGGTCCGCTTCTCGGCCCGACAAGGCGACGACATACTCCGTCAGGTCGCCGATCTGGCTGCCCGTCAAAAGCCCGTCCCGGCCGAAAGCCGGCATCATCGACATCCGGGTGTCGGCATGGTCGGCGCGAATGCCAACCTGCAGCGTGTGCTCGATCTCTTCCAGCGAACCGCCCCAGAGCCAGACATCATCCCTGAGGTTCGGATAGCCCGGCGCTCCGCCACCTCCGGCCCCGTGGCAGCTGGCGCAGTTGTCTCCAAAGACCGACTGACCGACGGCCAGGGCGTGCGCCTGCAGGTCCGGGTCCGCCTCGATCTGCTGCAGGCTGGCCGACATCAGCATCGCCTCGCCACGGCCACGCTGGACCTGGAGCGCGTTCAGCTCGCTCACGACATCGGCGCGATCAGACTGGTTCAGCAGCCCCCGCGTATAGCCGTTGACGCCGGGCCAGGCCGGCATCAGGACCCAATAGACGATGGACCAGGCGATACAGGCATAGAAGATCCAGAGCCACCAGCGGGGCAAGGGATTGTCCAGCTCCTTGATGCCGTCCCATTCGTGACCGGTCGTCTCGACGCCGGAATGCTCGTCGCGCTCTTTCTCAGACATGGTCGTCCTCGTCCTTTTCGAGCGGGAGGCGGGAAAGGCGGGCGAACAACTCTCGGTTCTTCGGCCAGAGCGCATAGACCAGCCCGGCGATGAAGATCACGCCGAAATAGATCAATCCGCCCTGCTGGGCGAACCGCGCAACGGTGTCGTAGTCGAGGCCGCTCATCGCATATTGTCCGGGTCTTCGGCCTGGTAGGTGCTGAAATCCACCATCGTGCCAAGTTGCTGCAGATAGGCGATCAGGGCGTCCATCTTGGTCAGACGCTCGGGGTCACCGTCGAAATCGCCCTGGATAATCTTGGGCCCATAGCGGCCACGCAGGGCAGATGTGGCACTGGCATAGGGATCGACCTGGGCCCGCGCATCCACCTCGGCATTTTCGATCTGATCGTCTGTGTAGGGCACACCGACCGTGCGCATGGCGACGAGCTTGGCGCGGATGGCGTGAAGATCGAGGTCCTGATCGGCCAAAAACCGGTAGGGAGGCATGTTGGATTCCGGCACGACGGAACGCGGATCGGCCAGGTGCTCGGCATGCCATTCATTGGAATATTTGCCGCCCACCCGCGCCAGATCCGGCCCGGTCCGCTTGGAGCCCCACTGGAAGGGGTGGTCGTACATACTCTCGGCCGCCAGGCTGTAGTGACCGTAGCGTTCGACCTCGTCACGCAGCGGCCGGATCATCTGTGAGTGGCAGCTGTAGCAGCCCTCGGCGATGTAGATGTCCCGGCCGGCCAGCTCGAGAGGCGTATAGGGACGCACACCCTCGACCTCCTCGATCGTGCTCTCGACCCAGAACAGGGGCGCGATCTCGACGATGCCGCCGATCGAGACGACGATGGTGATGCCTATGACAAGCCAGGCCGAGTGACGTTCGAATATTCCGTGTTTCTTCCACATGATCTGATCCTCACTCGGCCGGCAGCAGGCGCGGCTCGATCGTCGTCGCCGGGACGTTCGCGGAGTTCTCCGAGGACGGCATGCGGATCGTTCGCCACAGGTTGTAGGACATGATGACCGTACCGCTCAGGAACATCAGACCACCGAAGGTACGGATGACGTTCTGGACGTGTTTGGCCGAGACGGTCTCAATGAAGCTGTTCGCGAGGAAGCCATCAGGCGTGTATTCGCGCCACATCAGGCCTTCCATGATGCCGGAGACCCACATCGCGGAGATGTAGAGAACGATCCCGGTGGTCGCGATCCAGAAATGCCACTCGACCAGGGCGTTCGAATACAGCCGGTCCTTCTTCCATAGCCATGGCACCAGGCAATAGATCGCCCCGAAGCTGATGAATCCGACCCAGCCCAGCGCACCGGAGTGCACGTGGCCAATGGTCCAGTCGGTATAGTGCGACAGGGCGTTCACCGTCCGGATCGCCATCAGCGGCCCCTCGAACGTCGACATGCCATAGAAGGCGATGGCGACGACCATCATGCGGACGACGGGGTCGGTGCGCAGCTTGTCCCACGCCCCCGACAGGGTCATCAGCCCGTTGATCATCCCGCCCCAGGACGGCATCCACAGCATGATCGAGAAGGTCATGCCAAGGGTCTGGGCCCACTGCGGCAGGGCCGTGTAGTGCAGATGGTGAGGCCCCGCCCAGATGTAGATGAAGATCAGCGACCAGAAGTGCACGATCGAAAGGCGGTAGGAGTAGATCGGCCGCTCCACCCGCTTGGGTACGAAATAGTACATCATCGCCAGGAAGCCGGCCGTCAGGAAGAAGCCGACGGCGTTGTGGCCATACCACCACTGGACCAGGGCATCCTGGACCCCGGCGAAGGCCGAGTAGCTGCGCGCCTCCAGCAGACCGACCGGCACGGCGGCGTTGTTCACCAGATGCAGCAGCGCCACAGTGACGATGAAGGCCAGGTAGAACCAGTTGGCCACATAGATGTGCGGCTCCTTGCGCTTCCAGATCGTGCCGAGGAAGACCAGGAGATAGGCGACCCAGACGATGGTCAGCCAGATGTCGACGTACCATTCCGGCTCGGCGTATTCGCGCGACTGGGTGATGCCGGCCAGATAGCCGGTCGCGGCCAGAACGATGAACAGCTGGTAGCCCCAGAACACGAACCATGGCCAGATCCCGCCGGCCAGACGCGCCTTGCAGGTCCGCTGCACAACCCAGAAGGATGTGCAGATCAGGGCGTTCCCTCCGAAGGCAAAGATCACACCCGAAGTGTGCAGGGGGCGCAGGCGACCAAAGTTCAGCCAGCCGTGATCGGGAAAATAGAAGATGTTCGGCCACGACAGCTGGGCTGCGATCAGCACACCGACCGTCATGCCCACCACCCCCCAGAACATGGTGGCGATCACGCCGGCCCGGATCACGCCGTCCGAGTAGCGCGACGGGTCTGCGCGAAGCCGCCCGTTATTGACCCCGAGGGTCAGGGCCGCCAGCGACAGGATACCCGCCGTCAGCAGGATGGTCCCGTGGAACCTCATCCCCCAGTCATCGGTGAACGCTGTCGCCAGCAGGGCGACCGTGGTCAGCACCCCGAGGGTCAGGAACAGCGCGGTTACGCCGCCCAGCAGTTTGTCTTCTTGTGGTCGAGTCGCCATGCGTGGCCCCTTGTGTCGGGACGGGCTGTGCCCGAAGGCGAGCGGCGCATCTTTGATCTAGCGCAATGCGGCGACAGGTAATTCCCTCTTGGATGGCGGCCGGAGGTATCGTCATGAACATTCAGGACAGCCAGGAGCGAATGCTGGTGGCGGGCGGGCTTTTCGTCCTTGCCGGATCGCTGGGCGCACTGGGTGCCGTCCTCTCGGCCATGGCAATCGATCACATGGCGTTCGCAGCCAACCTGTGCGGGCCGCTGGCCGGTCATTGCCTCGTCTGTTTCGCCGCTGCAGGCACGGTGGCCGCCAGCTTCGCCGCAGGTATCGCCGCAGTGTCGCTGTTTCGACCGGCCCGCAGGGTCAAGGTCCCGGGCGTAAAGGTCAGATCCGCGTAACCGGGTCGCAGTCTCCGGCGAACGTCCCCACGCCTGCGGACAGCCCGTCTGTCAGGGCTGTCGCGGGTTTGATCCGCGCGGGACGCCCGTTATGAAGACGCCATGACCCGCATCCTGTTCTTCGGCCGCGTCGCGGAACATCTGGGACCGGAAAGCCGCCTCGATCTGCCGGTTGAGGGTGTGAGCATCGGCGAGATCCGCCGGGCCCTCGCCGCCCGGGACGCTCTGTTCGCAAGCACCCTGCTGCGCCCTGACGTCCGGGCCTCGGTCGATCTTGTGGTGGTCAGCGACGAGACCCTCGCCCGACCCGGCGAGGAGATTGCCTTCTTCTCCCTGTTCTCGGGCGGCTAGGATGGCCCTCGATGTCCGGCTGAGCCCCGGTCCCTTGTCCATCATCGCTGAACTGGAGGCCTTTCTCGCCGGCCGCACTGCGGACGGCGCGGTTGTCACCTTCACGGGCCTAGCCCGCGACAGGAGCAAGGACGGCGCAGGGGTCGAGACCCTGACCCTGGACTGGTATCCCGGCATGACGGAACGCTCCCTGCATGAGATCGCAGAGGCTGCGGCCGCCCGCTTCCC
>JAIEQA010000014.1 GCA_019748095.1 Caulobacteraceae bacterium
CTTCCCGGCGTCCCCGTGGCCTGCGAGCCGGTCGAGACCAGTTCCCTGTTCGACCGCACCTTCGACGGCGCCGTCGCTATCGGTCTGATCTTCCTGCTGCCGGAGGCGGACCAGCGCGCCCTCATCACCCGCGTCGCCCGCGCCCTCACCCCCGGCGGCCGCTTCCTGTTCACGGCCCCCGCCGAGGCCTGCGACTGGACCGACACCCTGACCGGCCAGACGTCGCGGTCCTTGGGGGAGGACGAATACCGCCGCCTGCTGCACGCGGCCGGCCTGAGCTTGACCACCACCGCACTGGACGCCGGCGGCAACCACTATCTCGAGGCAGTGAAGGCGAGGTAGGGGATGATCATCCGTTCGTCATGGTGCCGAGGGCTGGGTGACATGTCTCCGGGTGGCACCCGCTCTACCGAGACTGACTGAGTGGATAGGCCGGGCCGGGGACCAGATGGATCTCGCTGGCTTGCCCGACCCTGACGTGCGTCTGGGCATAGAAGAGCCCGCTTGGCTGCCCATTCGCGGTCAGGTCGATGCGCACGCGGCGCGCAACGCCGGTGGCCACGATCGTCCGCCCGATCAGACGATTATCGAGCGGTCCTCCGAACTGTTCGACCAGGGCCGCGACAGCCTCGCCCCCCAAGCGCGACGGTGAGCGTCCCGCTGTCCCGATAGTCCTGTTGGGAGTTCAGAAAGACCCGTGTCCCGTCGCGCCCCCAGCCCCTGACGATAAAGGCGAACTGGCCGTACAGACCACTGTTCGGGGCCTCGCCCACGGCCAGGATGGCCTCTTCGGCCGAGTAGACCCGGGGCTCCACATACTCCGGACGATCTGCCGGCGGCCGGTCTTGGGGCCATGCCGCCGGTGCCGCGAGCAGGACGGCCAGCGCCGCGACCAGCGAGCCCGCTTTCCGGATCTGGATATTCATCTGGATATGACTCCGGCCATGGCCCGACCTTGCCCCGCGTGGCAGAAAACGGGAATGCCCTTCCGTTCAATCACCCGTCGTCCGGCACCGATCCGCAGGCCCCTGTGACTGCAAGCCCCGGACAGGAACCGGGCCCGCCGGGCTCTCACGATCCGGTCGCCGCCACCGGCACGCCGGGCGAGGTGTTCCGGGCCTTCCTCAAGCTGGGCCTGACCTCCTTCGGCGGACCGATCGCCCACCTCGGCTATTTCCGCACCGAGCTGGTCGTGCGCCGCCGTTGGATCGACGAGGCCGGCTATGCCGACCTGGTCGCCCTGTGCCAATTCCTGCCGGGCCCGGCGTCCAGTCAGGTCGGCTATGCCCTCGGCCTGATGCGCGGCGGCCCGTTGGGCGGGCTGGCGGCCTGGTGTGCCTTCACCCTGCCGTCGGCCCTGCTGATGCTGCTCTTCGCCCTCGGGGCCGGCCGTCTGGAGGGCCCCCTCGGGGCGGGTCTGATCCATGGGCTCAAGCTCGTCGCGGTCGCGGTGGTGGCACAGGCCGTCTGGTCGATGGCGCGGGCCCTGACGCCGGACTGGCAGAGGGCCGCCATCGCGCTCGGGGCCATCCTCCTGCTGGCCCTGTCCGGTGGACCGGCCGGACAGGGGGTTGCGATCGCGGCCGGGGGCGTGGCGGGCCTGTGGCTGTGTCGCGCCGACGCTGCCCCTGCATGCGCTCTGGCCTTCCCCGTGTCGCGGCGGGTCGGGGGGAGGGCTCTGGGGGCCTTCGCCCTTCTGCTTGTGGGATTGCCGCTCGTCGCGATGGCGAGCGGGTCACACGGCATCGCCGTGTTCGACGTCTTCTATCGCAGCGGAGCCCTTGTCTTCGGCGGCGGCCACGTCGTTCTGCCCCTGCTCGAGGAAGGCGTGGTCCGGCCGGGATGGATCGGGCCCGATGGCTTCCTGGCCGGCTATGGTGCCGCCCAGGCTGTGCCGGGCCCCCTGTTCACCTTCGCCGCCTTTCTGGGCGCGGCCATGGAGCCCGGGCCGAACGGGCTGGCCGGAGCCCTGCTGTGTCTGGTGGCGATCTTCACCCCCGGCCTGCTTCTGGTCACCGGGGTCCTGCCGTTCTGGAGCGCCCTGCGGACCCGCCCCCGGGTCCAGGCCGCCATGCGGGGCGCGAACGCCGCCGTCGTCGGCCTGCTGGCCCTGGCCCTCTACGACCCGCTGTGGACCAACACCATCCTGGGCCCGGCCGACGTCGCGGTCGCGGTCACCGGCTTCCTCCTCCTGACGGTCCTGAAATGCCCTCCGTGGGTCGTGGTGGCGCTGACCGCCGCCAGCGGTATCGCCATGGCCTGGCTCGACCCCTCAGCCTTCGCCTGAGACCCCGGTGCCGGCTTCAGGCCGTCAACCGGCGACGCTGACCCGCAACCGGTCGGCATCCGGACTCACCGGTCCTCGCGCTCAGCGGGCAACACAGCCATCAGGCCCCGGGTGAATCCGACCGGGGCGACGGTCAGATGGTCCTCGTCCTGAAGGACGACCGACCGCACCCGAAGGTTTGGGTAGCCGCGCGATTTCAGCACCCGTTCCATGGTCCGCACGTCTGCCACCATATCGACACTGGCGTTGCGCGGGTCCGCGCCCGGAACCTCGAAGGCCCCGATGTACATGAAGACGTCGGCCGGAAGGTCGCTGTGGCCCTGCGCGTAGTCCGCCTCCAGCCCCATGATGTGGCGTGCATCAAACCAGAAGGACGGGCTCCCCAGCACATAGGCCTGGAACAGGCCGGGGTCGGTGAACAGGATCTGCGCCCCGAGCAGGCCGCCATAGGAATGGCCCAAAAGACCCGGCGCGCCGGATCGGCACGAAAGCGGGTTTCGACGAAAGGGATCGCCTCTGTCCTGAGATAGGCCTGATAGGCTCCGCCCCCGCCGTGGATCATGGCTCTGGCCCGGGCGGGTCCGTTCGGGGTCGGTGTGTAGTCGCGATTGCGACTCGCCGTTGGCGTATCGCCCTGCGCGTAGGACAGCCCGACGAGAATGAACTCTTCAAGGATTGGCCCCTCCAGATTCACCCGTCGCGCGATCTGGCGGAGGATCGGGAAGGCGTAGTCTGCGTCGGTCACATACAGCACCGGATAGCGACGGTCCGGACTGGCTTCATAGCTGGCCGGCAGGCTGACGAAGACTTCGTACGCGCGCCCGGAAACGGGATCGGGGACGGTCCAGACTTCGGTGCCCTTCAGAACATACGGTGCCCCCTCGGCCTGCGTGGCCTCCGGCTGGGAGCGCGCATGGGTGCTGTCCGTGCAGGCCGAGGCGACGATGGCCATCAGGAGGACGATCACCAGATCGGGCAGTTTCATCGCGGGCTCCACACGCTCTGGCCCCAATCCGGCCCTTGCCTGACCTTCTCGAGTCCTCGCCCGGTGTCAAACCGGAGGCTCATCTTCGGATGCTCCGCTGTCTTGTCAGCCGCACGTCCGGCCTACCCCCGGTCCCAGTCCCCGCACTGGTTGCGGAACCAGGTCAGCTGGCGCTTGGCATAGTTCCGCGTGGCCTGTTGCATCGCCGCCGTCGCCTCGGCCAGGGTCATCTCCCCCGTCAGATGGGCCGCCAGTTCGCGCACCCCCACGGCCTTCAGGGCGGGCAGGGCAGGGTCCAGACCCCGGGCCATCAGGGCCTCGACCTCCTCCAGCGCCCCGGTCGCCAGCATGGTCTCCACCCGGGCGTCGCAGGCGGCATACAGGGCCGGTCGGTCGGGCTCGATCACCAGCCGCTCATAACTGCCCGCCACCAGCAGCGGCCGGGTCGCGGCCTGCCAGTCGGACAGGGACCGCCCGGTCGCCCGCGCTACGGCAAAGGCCCGGGTCAGGCGCTGGCGGTCGCCCGGCGCGATGGTCGCCTCCGCCGGCGGATCGAAGGTGGTCAGACGCAGGCGAAAGGCCGCCTCGCCCTCGGTGTCATAAAGGGCCATCGCCTCCTCGCGCGCGGCGGCCGGCACCTCGGGGATGTCGGCCAGACCCCGGGTCAGGGCGGTGAAATACAGGCCCGTGCCGCCCACGATCAGCACCGGCCGACCCTCGGCCCGGAACCCCTCCAGCAGGGGCATCACCGCCCGGGTCCAGCGCCCCACCGACCAGGCCTCGGCCGCATCGACGACGCCGTACAGACAATGGGTCGCGAGCACCTCCTCCTCCGGCGAGGGCCGGGCGCTCAGCACCCTCAGGTCGGCGTACAGCTGCTGGCTGTCGGCATTGACGATGGCCGCGCCGGTCCGGTCGGCGATCTCCAGCGCGCGCCGCGACTTGCCCGAGGCGGTCGGGCCGGCGATCAGGGTGACGGGGGAGGGGCGCATCCCTCCCCATACCCCGTCACCCTCGGGCTTGTCCCGAGGGCCCATACGGAGTCTTTCGCCGCCGGACCTGATCGGGCATGGATCGCGCGACAGGCCCGACGCTGACGGGCAGGGAGTTTGCCGTGATCGATCGTGCCGCCGTCGAAGCCGTCCTGAACGCCATCCCCGACCCCGCCACGGGTCAGGGGCTGATGGAGGCAGGGGTGGTCCAGGGCCTGACCGTCGCCCCCGACCGCGCCGGCTTCGTCATCGAGGTCCCCGCCAGCCGGACGGCCGCCTATGCCCCCGTGCGCGACGCGGCCGAGGCGGCGCTCAAGGCCATGCCGGGCATGGCCCGCGTCTCCGTCGTCCTGACCGCCGAGACCGCGCCGGCCGGCCGCAAGGCCTCCCTCTCGCCCGCCGCCGTCGAACAGACCCGGGCGAAAGCGCCTGTGCCCACCGACCGCCCCGCCCATGTCCGCCGCGTCCTCGCCGTCGCCAGCGGCAAGGGGGGCGTCGGCAAGTCCACCGTGGCGGTCAACCTCGCCGCCGCCTTCGCCCGGCACGGCCTGAACACCGGCATCCTCGACGCCGACGTCTATGGCCCCAGCCTGCCGACCATGCTGGGCCTGTCCGGCAAGCCCGACTATGTCGACGGGGCCATGGTCCCGCATGTCGCCCACGGGCTGAAGGCCATGTCGGTCGGCCTGTTGACCAGGGGCGAGGACGCCATGATCTGGCGCGGCCCCATGGCGTCGCAGGCCCTGACCCAGATGCTGACCCAGACCCGCTGGGGCACGGAGGATCAGCCGCTGGACATCCTCGTCGTCGACCTGCCGCCCGGCACCGGCGACGTGCAACTGACCCTGATCCAGAAGACCCCGCTGGACGGCGCCGTCATCGTCTCGACCCCGCAGGAGGTGGCCCTCGCCGACGCCCGCCGCGCCCACACCCTGTTCCAGCGCGTCAACGTCCCGACCCTGGGCCTGATCGAGAACATGACCGGCCCGGTGTTCGGCCAGGGCGGGGCGGCGGCCGAGGCGGAACGTCTGGGCGTCGATGTCCTCGGCGACCTGCCGCTGGACGCCGCCGTGCGTCAGTCGGGCGATGCAGGCGCGCCGCTGCATACCGGCGACCTCGCCGCCCGCTTCGACGCCATCGCGGCGACACTGGCGGAAAAACTCGGCCTCTGAGGGTTTTCAAACGCAACGGGAACCGCCACCTTGGCGGTATCAATCTCCCCCGAGGATCCCGCATGAGCGTCGACACCCTGTTCCGTCCCTTCACGATCAAGGGCCTGACCCTGCCCAACCGGATCGTCATGGCCCCCATGACCCGTTCGTTCAGCCCCGGCGGCATCCCGACGGAAGACGTCGCCGCCTACTATCGCCGCCGCGCCGAGGGCCAGGTCGGGCTGATCATCACCGAGGGTACGGTCGTCGACCGCCCCGCCGCCCGCAACGACGCCAAGGTGCCCGTCTTCCACGGCGAGGCCCTTCCCGAATGGAAGAAGGTGGTCGATGAGGTCCACGCCGCCGGCGGCCTGATCGCGCCCCAGATCTGGCATGTGGGCGCCGCCCGCGGCCAGGGGGCGGACTGGCAGCCGCTGGGTCCGGTCGACAGCCCCTCGGGCCTCGTCGCCCCGGACAAGCAGAAATATGCCCCGATGACCGAGGAAGACATCGCCGACACCATCGCCGCCTTCGGCAAGTCGGCCCGGGCCTCGCGCGAGCTCGGCTTCGACGCCGCCGAGATCCATTCCGCCCACGGCTATCTGATCGACCAGTTCTACTGGGCCGGCCTGAACGCCCGCGGCGACCGCTGGGGCGGCCCGACGATCAGGGAGCGCGCCCGTTTCGGGGTCGAGGTGGTCAAGGCCGTGCGCGAGGGTCTCGGCCCCGACATCCCCCTGATCATCCGCCTGTCGCAGTGGAAACAGCAGGACTTCACCGCCCGGATCGCCAATACCCCGGACGAGATGGCCGACTGGCTGCTGCCCCTGTCCGACGCGGGCGTCGATGTCTTCCACTGCTCCCAGCGCCGCTTCTGGGAGCCGGAGTTCGAGGGTTCGGACCTCAATTTCGCCGGCTGGGCCAAGGTGATCACGAAGAAACCCACCATCAGCGTCGGCTCGGTCGGTCTGGACGGCGAGTTCATCGCCGCCTTCGGGGGCGCGGGCTCGCAACCCGCCTCGCTGGACGGCCTGATTGCCCGCATGGAACGTGACGAGTTCGACCTCATCGCCGTCGGCCGCGCCCTGCTGGCCGACCCCAACTGGGTGCTGAAGGTCAAGGACGGCCGCCACGACGAACTGTCCGCCTTCGACCGCAGCCATATGGCGGTGCTTCACTGAGAAAGTGGCGAGTGGCGAGTGATCAGTGGCGAGAAGACTCCGCCCTGAACGCGTCGATCTCGCCACTCGCCACCCGCCACTCGCCACTCTAACGTCCAGTGATGACCCCCACCGCCGTCGCCCTCACCACCCTGTGGCTGACCCTGATCATCGGGGCCCGCTATCTGCTGGTCGCGGGCGCGGTGTGGTGGGCGACCTGGGGGCGCGAGCCGGGCCTCGGCCGCCGCCTGAACCGCGAGCGGCCGTCGCGCAAACTGATCCTGCACGAGATCAAATTCTCGCTCCTGTCGACGCCGATCTATGCCCTGCCGGCCGCCGTCGTGCTCGAGGCGTGGAAGGCGGGCGGGACACAGATCTATGTCGATCCGGCCGCGTATCCGCTCTGGTGGCTGCCGCTCAGCTTCGTTCTGCTGCTGGTGATCCAGGACACCCACTACTACTGGACCCACCGGCTCCTGCACGACCGGCGCGTCTTCGCCTGGGCCCACGCGGCCCATCACCGCGCCCGCGACCCCAGTCCCTTCGCCAGCTTCGCCTTCGACCCGGCCGAGGCCGCCCTGACCGCCTGGCTGCTGCCGCTGCTGGCGTTCTTCATCCCGTTGAACCTCTGGATGCTGGCCGTGATGCTCGCTTTCATGACCGCCACCGCCGTCATGAACCACTGCGGCCGCGAGATCTGGCCTGACCGCTGGGTGCGCGGCCGCGTCGGCTCACAGCTGATCACCGCCACCCACCACAGCCGCCACCACACCCATATGAAGACGAATTTCGGGCTCTATTTCCGGCTGTGGGATCGTTGGTGCGGGACGGATGCGATGCCGGAAGACAAGGCAGTAGGCAGTAGGCAGTAGGCAGCAGGACTGGACTCAGTGGCTCGGGCGGGCCTCCAAGCTCACAATAAGCCCCCGCAGCATGCGTCCGAGTTCGTCGGTCTGGGAGAGGATTCCCGTCACAACCTCCTCGTCGCAAATCGATAGCCGCGATGCGAGGATCAGGTGGGTCTCGGTTTCCTTGAGAGATCCCTGTGAAATGCGCAGGAAGCTAAGGTAGGCGGGCTTGGTGGATCGGCCATATCCCTCGGCGATATTTGCGGCGACCGAGACTATGGATCTCCTGACCTGCGAGGTCAGGCCATACTGTTCATCCCTCGGGAAGCTCCGCGTAAGCTCATAGACAAGCACCGCTATGTCCATGGCGCGCTGCCAGACCTTGAGGTCACGATAGCTGTTGATCTCTGCCAACGGCGCAGTCCCCTACTGCCTACTGCCTACTGCCTACTGCCTACTGCCTGCTGCCCCGCTTCCACCACCACCGCCGTCCCGTAGGCCAGCACCTCGGTCACGCCCGGCATGATCTCGTTGGACTCATAGCGGATCGCCAGGATCGCATTGCCCCCGGCGGCCCTGGCCTGTTCGATCAGATGCTCGAACGCCTCCTGACGCGACATCTCCGCCAGCTTCACATAGGCCCCGACCCGGCCGCCCAGCATCGACTGCACCCCGCCGATGGCGTCGGAGACCAGGTTGCGCGACCGCACCGTAATCCCCCGGACCACGCCGATGTGGCGCACGATCCGGTGGCCGAAGATGTCATTGGTGGTCGAGGTCAGCATGGCGAATTCTCCGACAATCAGATCCGCTCCAGAATGCGGAAGACGAAAGGATGGTCGTCCTTTTCGCCCGCATCATGGCGTTCATTCAGCGTCTCGCGAAACAGGCTCTCGTCGAAGGCCGGGAAGTAAGCATCCCCCTCCGGCTCGGCCTCGACCTCGGTGATGTACAGCCGTTTCGCGCGAGGCAGTGCGGCCTCGAACAGGGCGGTACCGCCGATGACGCAGATCTCGTCGACCCCGTCGTCCTCGGCCGTCTCGCGCGCCATATCGATGGCGTCGGCCAGGCTGGAGACCACCACCGCCCCCCTGGCCTTGCCCTGCTCCTCATAGGACAGGTCGCGCGACAGCACGAGGTTCAGCCGCCCCGGCAGAGGCCGCAGCGGCAGGCTCTCCCAGGTCGCCCGCCCCATGATGCAGGGCTTGCCGAGCGTGATCGCCTTGAACCGCTGCAGGTCGCTGCGCAGTTTCCACGGCAGGTCGCCATCTTTGCCGATGACGCCATTTCGGGCGCGGGCGACGACGAGGGCGAGGTGGGGGAGGGTCATTCAGTGGGCTCCAGCCAGCGCAGCCATTTGCGGCGCATCGCGGCGTCCAGATCGATACCCTGTTGCGCGCAATAGATCAGCAGCATCCCCAGCACATCCGCCGCCTCATCGGCCCGGGCCTGTGGATCAGCTTCACCCCGGGCGCGCGATGTCATCCGCAGGTGCTCTGCGGTCAGTTCGCCCAGCTCCTCCTGAAGCTTCAGCAGCGCCCAGTCGCGATCGCGATCAACGCCGTGGTTGCGGGCATAGAGGTCGGACACGCGCACGACGTCGGCCGTCAGTTCGGCGAGGGTCACTACTTCGTCCGGGACCATTCAGCGACCAGTATCCCGATCGGGGGGATAGGGTTCCACGCATCAATCGGGTCTACCCCGGGCGGCACAAAGTACAGGAACGCGGCCTCCCACATGGAAACCATGGAATCAAAGAATGCGTCGTAGGCCAGGTCATCATCGATCTGTCGAGACAGGACACCGTCGGCCAGGCTGTTCAAAAAGCTGAATGCATGGGTCATAGCTTCTCGGGATTCGTCGTCTTCTTCGTCGGCAAGGGTAAGGGATACGCCCTGTCTCAGAATGTCCCTGATGCTCAACCAGGGTTCAGCGTTCCACTCTGAAATCAGGCGCGCAGCCAAATCTCTAGGCGTTTCAGCCGGTTTTGGCGCATCACTCGCAGACGACGGCGTGGTGCCGGGTGCGGACCGCATCGCCTGCCGAACGCGGTTGCAGGCCGGCCCGAGTGCGGCTCTCAAATTGCCATAGCTTCGGTGAGCGACGTAGCGAAGCGGCTCCACGCCGATAAGGTCGGACGGCAGATGCATGTCCGCATCATGTGGAATGATATAGAAGCAGCGTTGCGGGCCTATCGCGCCGACGAACAAGCCAAGCTCGAACAGGACGTTGTCTCTGGCAGCCGAATGAGACTGGCCCCGCATCTGCACAACATCGTCCGGTGTCAGGATGAAGACCGCGAACTCGGTGCGGCGGGTCGTAGCAAAGAGATCGGCTAGTGCCGCGTTTGAAGGCTGAAAGACGCCTTGCGGCCAGACTGTCGGTTCGCAATCGAACTCAAGGTTCTCCTGGACGGCATAAGCGACAGACAACCCCTCTACCGACGAAGCGATGAACAGGGCTGGCCGCTCCACACCTACTTGGAGACCTTGGCGGGTATGTGCGGATGTGCCGTGTAGTCGCTCACCACGACATCCTCTCGCGTGAACCCGTGAATGTCGCGGACCGGGCGCGCAAAGCTCAGGGCTGGAAAGGCAAACGGCTCACGCGTCACCTGAAGCTCGGCCTGCTTCAGGTGATCCAGATACAGATGCGCATCCCCGAAGGTGTGCACGAACTCGCCCGGCTCATAGCCGGTCACCTCCGCCACCATCATCGTCAGTAGCGCATAGGAGGCGATGTTGAACGGCACGCCCAGGAACACATCGGCCGACCGCTGGTACAGCTGGCAGCTCAGCTTTCCGTCCGCCACGAAGAACTGGAACAGACAATGGCAGGGCGGCAGGGCCATGTCCTCGATGTCGGCCGGGTTCCAGGCCGAGACGATATGGCGGCGGCTATTCGGGTTGGTCTTCAGCCCCTCGACCAGCCGGGCGATCTGGTCGATGCTCTCGCCATTCGGGGCCGCCCACGACCGCCACTGCTTGCCATAGACCGGCCCCAGCTCGCCATTCTCATCGGCCCATTCGTCCCAGATGGAACAGCCGTTCTCCTTCAGCCAGGCGATGTTGGTCTCGCCGCGCAGGAACCACAGCAGTTCCACGATGATGGAGCGCAGATGCAGCTTCTTGGTGGTCAGCAGGGGAAACCCCTTCGACAGGTCGAACCGCATCTGGCGGCCGAAGACGCCCAGCGTCCCCGTCCCCGTCCGGTCGTCGCGCCGCACCCCGTTGTCCAGGATGTCGCGCAGCAGGTTCAGATACTGCCACTCGGGATGGTCGGCGGGCGCGGCGGTCCGGGCCCCCGTCCGGGTCTGCAGGTCGGTGAGGGCGGCGACAGCGTTCATCCTCCCACTGTGCCGGTGATTCGCGACACCCCGACACGGTCGTGATTCGATTGCTCACAGGAACTATGGAGGCGTACGACCGATTCTGACGTAGCTGTATGTCAGGCTAGTTCCATGACCAGCGACAGCCAGCTCGACCCCACCACCCTCGACGGCCTCGGTGGCGACTACTGGGCCCACGCGCGGCGGGAATATCTGTCCGGCGTGACCGCGGCCTCCATCTGCCAGCGCTACGGCATGTCACTCAGCTCGTTCCGCCTCCACGCCCGGGTCGGCGGCTGGCGGCGCATGGACCAGACGGATTGCGACGTCCCGCCCGAGCCCGGCGAATATCATCCCGACGACCGCGTCGGCTTCGCCGATCTTGCGGACGAGGCCTTCCTCAACATCCGCCGCGCCCTCGGCATGGGCCGGGCGGCCGAGGCCGCGACCTGGCTCCGGGTGTATGACAAGCTCGCCGACCGGGCCCGCGCCCAGGTCATGGCCGCGCTGCCGGACGTCGCCCCGCCGACCCTGGAGTCCAGCCGCGCACCCCTCAGGCTCGTGTCGGTCGATCCAGTCGATGCTCAGGAAATCAGTGCGTTGTGCGAGGATCCAACACCAGGGTCCGAGGAATTGGACTCTTTGCACCCTGTTTTTTCAGAGTCCAATCCTGCTGTGGATGCGGATCCGCGTCCGGCCCTCAGCCCTCGAATCCACCCCCGTCCAGAAACCTCTGCTCCTCCGCCGTCGTCTCCCGACCCAAGGCGGCATTCCTGTGGGGAAAGCGCCCGAACCGCGCGATGACACCATGGTGGTGCTCGGCCCAGCGGTCGTCCGGGGCCCGCTCCATCCGCGTCTGGAACAGCGCCAGCGCCCGGTCCTGATCGGCCGGGTCCTCCGAATGCTGGAACGGCAGATAGAAGAACCGGCGGATATCGCCCGCCGTCTCCACATCGTGCCCGGCCTCCAGCGCCCGCCTTGCGAACATCCGGGCCAGCGGATCGGTGGCAAACGCGTGGCCCGTGTCCCGGAAGCTGTTCCTCGGAAACTGGTCCAGCAGGATCAACAGGGCCAGCGACCCCGTCGAAGTTAAAGCCCACTCGTCCAGTTCGCGCCTCGCCGCCGCGACATGGGCATCGTGAAATCGCCGGCGGAACTCCGCGTCAAAGGCCTCGTCCTTCGCGAACCATCGCTTCGGACCGGCTTCTTTCCAGAAGGCGACGACGTCGGAAGGCGTTATGTTCATATCCATGACTCATCCAATCGCTGCGCCGCTTCCCGTGTTCCATGACAGGGACTGCGACCTGTCCATCATCCGGGGCAAGCGGGTCGCTGTCATCGGCTACGGCAGCCAGGGCCGAACCCATGCCCTCAACCTGCGGGATTCGGGCGTCACCGACATCATCGTGGGCCTGAAGGCCGGCTCCGCCACCCGGGCGAAGGCCGAGGCCGACGGCTTTCCGGTCCTGACGGCCGGCGAGGCCACGGCCGGGGCCGACGTCGTCGCCGTCATGGTCTCGGACGAGGCCCACCGCGACCTGTACCGCGACGAGATTGAGCCGAACATCCGCCCGGGGGCCGCCCTGATCTTCGCCCACGGCCTCTCGGTTCGGTTCGGTCTGGTCACCCCTCGTGCCGACCTCGACGTCATCCTCGATTCGCCCAAGGGCATCGGCCCGCGGATCCGGGACCTGTACGAGGCCGGGGAGGGGGTCTTCTGCCTGTTCGGCGTGCATCAGGACGCCACCGGCGGGGCCCATGCCCTGGGCCTGTCCTACGCCGCGGCCCTCGGCTGCGGCCGCAAGGGCATTCTGGAAACCACCTTCGCGGCCGAGTGCGAAAGCGACCTGTTCGGCGAGCAGGTGGTGCTGTGCGGCGGTGTCGGCGAACTGATCGACGCGGCCTTCATGAAACTGGTCAATGCCGGCTATCCGCCCGAGGTTGCCTGGTTCGAATGCTTCTATGAGGTCAAGCTGGTGACCGATCTGATGTACGAACGCGGCATCGCCGGGGCCTTCGCCAAGATCTCCAACACGGCCGAGTACGGGGCCTATCTGACCGGCCCCCGCGTCATCGGCGAAGCGTCCCGCACCGCCATGGATGAGGTTCTGGGTGAGGTCCGGGACGGGTCCTTCGTGCGCCGGCTGATGGCCGACTACGACGCCGGCTCGCCCGACCTGCTGGCCCGTCGGCGTGCGCTCGGCGAACGCACCATCGAGACCGTCGGTCGCGGACTGGGTGCCGTGGCGGCGCGGGCGAAGGACTGAGAGACCGGCGCCCGGGCAGCGCCGAAGAAGATGGTCGGAGTGGCAGGATTCGAACCTGCGACCCCTGCGTCCCGAACGCAGTGCTCTACCAGACTGAGCCACACTCCGACTTGGAGGCGGGCTTATAG
Organism: Caulobacteraceae bacterium; assembly: GCA_019748095.1. GTDB lineage: Bacteria > Pseudomonadota > Alphaproteobacteria > Caulobacterales > Caulobacteraceae > Brevundimonas. The sequence goes on from JAIEQA010000014.1 coordinate 13,147, forward strand.
CGACGCCCCCCATACCCCGCAAGCGACCTTTCGGCGGGTTTCGGAGATTGTTCGGACGGCGCGTCGAAAGATGCGTGCGGCGCCCTGTTGCATCCCGAAAACGCTTGGCGTATCTGACCGCCCTCCCGCCGCTCGGCGGGTTGCGCCGGACCTGCTGGGGAATGGTGTAATGGTAACACTCCGGTTTTTGGTACCGTCATTCTAGGTTCGAGTCCTAGTTCCCCAGCCATCCACCCCCGGGCTCTCCCGGCAGGTGGTCCGTCAGTCTGAACCGGCTCACGGCCTCACCCCAGATCAAGCCCCGGTGTTGTCGGCGGCCCGCCCTCCGGGGCCAGGTCCAGCTGCATCAGGTGGACGTCCAGCCAGCGATCGAACTTCCACCCCACCTGCCGGTAGGCCCCGACGCGGCGGAACCCGAGCCGTTCGTGCAGGCCGATGGACGCCTCGCTCGTGGCGCTGTCGCTAATGGCCCCGATGACGTGACGCAGGCCAAGGCCTCGCGCCGCCTCCACCAGGGCCGTCAGCAGGGCCTTGCCGACTCCGTGGCCCCGGGCGGTCTCCTCGACATAGATCGACCCCTCGACCCCGTAGCGATAGGCCGGGCGCGGCCGGAACGGCGAGGCATAGGCATAGCCGGCGAAGGCTCCATCGATCTCGGCGACAAACCACGGCAGGCCCTTGGCCAGAACGGCCTCGTAGCGGGCTGTCATTTCGACCAGGGATGGCGGCTCCAGTTCGAAGGTGGCGGTGCCGCCGAGGACCTCACGCCCGTACAGGGCTGCGATGGCGGGCAGGTCAGCGGGCGTGGCGGCCCGGATCATGCCGCCTCCCATCCCCGGTCGACGGCCCAGATGGCGAAGGCATAGTCGTGGGCGACCTCCTTCAGATAGTCGAACCGGCCCGAGGCCCCGCCGTGCCCGGCCTCCATATTGATCTTCAGCAGCACCGGCTTGCCCGAGGTGGTCGCCGGCCGCAGCTTCGCCACCCACTTCTGGGGCTCCCAGTAGGTCACGCGCGGATCGGACAGGCCGCCGGTCGCGAGGATCGCCGGATAGGCGCGGGGGGCCACCTGATCATAGGGACTGTAGCTCATCATGTAGTCGTAGGCCTCGGGATCCTCGATCGGATTGCCCCATTCGGGCCATTCCGGCGGGGTCAGGGGCAGGGAGGTGTCCGACATGGTGTTGATCACATCGACGAACGGCACCTGGCCGATGATCCCGGCCCACAGCTCCTGGCGCATGTTGGCGACCGCCCCCATCAGCAGCCCGCCGGCCGAACCGCCCTGTGCCACGATGTTGCCGACGCGGGTGTAGTTCCGGGCAATCAGGTGATCGGCGGACGCAGTGAAGTCGGTGAAGGTGTTCTTCTTGCTGAACTTGCGCCCATCGAGGAACCAGCCCCAGCCCTTGTCCGAACCGCCGCGGATATGGGCGATGGCATAGATCCAGCCCCGGTCCACCAGCGACAGCCGCCCGGTCGAGAAACTGGCCGCCATCGGGATGCCGTAGGAGCCATAGCCGTACAGCAGCAGCGGCGCGGTCCCGTCGACCGGCGTGGTCTTGCGGCGCAGCACGGTCACCGGCACCAGCTGCCCGTCCGCCGCAGGGGCGTTCAGCCGCTCGACCACATAGTCAGCCGGGTCGTGGCCGGACGGGACCTCCTGAACCTTGCGCAGGGTCCGCGTCCGGGTCGCGAGGTCATAGTCATAGGTCGAGGTCGGGGTGGACGGCGAGTTGTAGCCATAACGCATCGTCGTGGTGTCGAACTCGGACGCTCCGCCCAGATTGAGCGCATAGGCGGGCTCGTCCACGGCGATCTCGTGCTCGGCCCCGGCCCGGTCGCGGATCACGATCTTCGTATTGGCGTCGGCCCGTTCCTGGCGGGCCAGATAGTCCTTCACCAAGGCCACGCCCTCGATGAACCGACCCGGGGTGTGGGCGACCAGATCCCGCCACTCCGACCGTCCCGGCGACGCCGTCGGGGCCGACACGATCTTGAAGTCGATCGCCGCGTCGGCATTGGTGCGGATGACCCAGCGATCCCCCCAGTGGTCCGCGTCATAGCGGATGGCGGTTTCCCGGGAAGCCAGGATCACGGGCACGGCCGTGGGATCCGCTGCGGGAATCAGGAGTACCTCGGACGTTTCCTGGTTCTGGACGGTGATCAGGATGAAGGCGTCGTCGGACGACCGCCCCACCCCGATGAACATCCCCTCGTCCTCTTCCTCATAGACCAGGGTGGTCTCGCCCCCCCGGGCCGGGCGGCGGAAGATCTTGTCCGGTCGTCCGTTCGCGCTCTGGTTCGTCCAGAAGATCCAGCGGCTGTCGGGCGAGAAGGTGAAATTGCCGTTCGCCGACTGGATCGGGTCGGCCAGCACCTCGCCCGTCTCCAGATCGCGCACGTAGATCTGGTGCACCTCCGAGCCCTGGGCGTCCTCGGCATAGGCGAACAGGCTGTGGTCCGGGCTGTGCTCTGCGGCCGAGACCTCGGAATAGGCCTTGCCCGCGGCCAGGGCATTGGCGTCGAGCAGCAGGGTCTCGACCCCGCCGCCGCGCGGACGACGGCAGAACCGGGGATGCTGATCACCGGTGTCGTAGCGGGTGTAGTATTCCCATGGGCCGTCGGGGGCGGGAACCGAACTGTCGTCCTGCTTGATCCGCCCTTTCATCTCCTCGAACATCTGCGCCTGCAGTGGCAGGGTCGAGGCCAGCATGGCCTCGCGATAGGCATTCTCGGCCTCCAGATGCTCGCGCACATCCGCCTTGATCAGGGAGGGGTCGCGCAGCACCGCCTGCCAGTTGTCGTCCTTCATCCACTGATAGTCGTCGGTGCGTGTGCGCCCCAGCTGTTCGATGATGACAGGGATCTTCCTGGCGACGGGGGGCGTAGGCGACATCTGGGCTCCGGAAGCAAGGGCAGGGACGGGAGAGGCGGCCGCAAGGGCAGTCGCGGCAGTCGAGACGATCAGTTCGCGGCGGTTCATGGTGGTGACTTCCTGTAGGCCAGACAGACAGCTTGTGCGACCGGCCACCTCTCCGTCAAATGGGCGTCCGCCAGGAATACCCGCCGATGTTTGCGCCTTCGATTCCCCAGGATGTTCCCCCAGGCGTCGTTGCGCCCCCGTGGGACCTCACGGTCGGGCTCATTGATGCGACTGTTCAACTGGACCAGCCTTCCGGGCCAGAGACGCGGACCGTCGGGACAGGTTTCCTCATCCAGGCCCCGCGACCGGACGGTTCATCCCGCGTTGTGCTCGTGACGGCCGCCCATGTGCTCGAGCAGATGGGCCAGCCGGAGGCGCGGATCGGCTGGAGAACCGCCCTGCCGGACGGGGGCTGGCGCTTCGATCCGGAGCCTCTGGTGATCCGCGACGTGCTGGGCGAGGGTCTGTGGACCCGGCATCCCGACCGCGACGTCGCCGTCATGGAGGTCGCTGCCCCGGAGGCATTCGCCCGTGCTGCCATCCCGCTTGGCTGGCTTGCGGATGAGACTGCATTTGAGGCCTGGCAGGTCGGACCTGGCGACGAGCTTCTGTCCTTGGGCTTTCCCCGGGGGCTCTCGGCCAATCGTGCCGGGTTCCCGATCCTGCGCGTGGGACGGATTGCGTCCTGGCCGTTGTCGCCGGTCAGCGCCTTTCCGACGTTCCTGCTGGACTTCACCGTCTTTCCCGGCAACTCGGGCGGCCCGGTGTTCTGGACGCCCGGTGCCCGCAAGCGGCCCGGCATCGTTGAACCGGCCACCCCCTTCATCGCCGGGGTCCTCAGTCAGGAAGTTCGGGTCAATGACGAGCCCCTGGATATCGGCGTGGTGACCCACGCCGTCTTTGTCCGCGAGGCGATCGCGCAGCTGGACCTGCCTGTCCCCTAACCAGCCAGCGCTTCCCGCGTCATGCGCGACAGCAGCTCGCCGCCCTGACCGACCGCCGCCAGTCGGCTGGAGGCATGCCCAAGGATGTTGGCGGCATAGACCTCATAGAGATCGATCTTGCCCTGCAGCCAGACCGGATCGCCGTCGCCGGCGTCCAGCCGGGCTCGCGCGGCCAGAGCACCCCTGGCCAGCATCCAGCCACCGATCACATCGCCCATCAGCTTCAGATAGGCGTCCGCGGCGGCAAGAACGTCGGCCGCTCCGGCCGGGTCGGCCTTGCGGTCCAGCAGCCACAGGGTCGCATCCTGAACGGCCTCGATCGCGGTCCCGAAGCGCTCCACCGGCTTGCCGACATAGAGGCCGGCAATATCCTTCAGGGTCGCCTTCATCTCGGCGATGATCGCCTTCGCCGAGGCTCCGCCTTCTTGCGACAGCTTGCGGCCGACCAGATCCATGGCCTGGATACCGTTCGTGCCCTCATAGATCGGGGCGATACGGGCATCACGATAGAACTGGGCCGCTCCGGTCTCCTCGACGAACCCCATTCCCCCGTGGATCTGGACGCCCTGGGAGGCGATCTCCACGCCCGCGTCGGTCGACCAGGCCTTGGCGATCGGGGTCAGCAGGTCCTCGCGGCCCTTCCAGTGAGCGCGCAACTCCGGGGTCGCGGCATGTCGGGCCATGTCGGCGGCCACGCCGGTCGACAGACAGATGGCCCGCGCGGCCTCAATCCGTGCCTTCATGACCGCGAGTGTCCGGCGTACGTCCGGGTGATCGAAGATCGGCGCGCCCGACTCGCCGGTCCAGACCGAGCGGCCCTGACGCCGGTCCAGCGCATAGGCGAGGGCGTGCTGGTAGGCCCGATCGGCGATGCCGACCCCTTCCATGCCGACCCCGACCCGGGCGGCATTCATCATGGTGAACATATGGGCCAGGCCCTCGTTGGGGCGGCCGACCAGTTCGGCGGTCGCCCCCTCATAGGCCATCACGCAGGTCGGAGAGGCGTGGATGCCCAGCTTGTGTTCGATCCCGACGGGCCGGAAGGCGTTGCGATCGCCCAGAGTCCCGTCCGCCTTGACGAGATATTTGTTGGCGAGGAACAGGCTGATGCCTTTCGGCCCGGCAGGCGCATCGGGCAGGCGGGCGAGCACCAGATGAACGATGTTGTCCGTGGCGTCGTGGTCGCCCCAGGTGATGTAGATTTTCTGGCCGGTCAGGCTGTAGGTCCCGTCGTCGTTCGGTGTGGCGGTCGATGTCAGCGCCCCGAGGTCAGACCCGGCCTGGGGCTCGGTCAGACACATGGCCCCGGTCCATTCGCCCGAGACCATGCGTGGCAGATAGGCGGTCTTCTGATGGTCGGTCCCGTGCGCCTCCAGTGCCTCGATGGCGGCCAGCGACAGCATGGGACACAGACCAAAGGCCATGTTCGCGGCATGCACCGTCTCATAGGCCGCGAGTTCCAGCGCCTTGGGCAAGCCTTGACCGCCTGCGGAGGCAGGGGCGGCCAGCCCGGTCCAGCCGCCTTCAGCGAACTGGCGATAGGCGTCCGCGAATCCGGGGGCTGCCGTGACGGACCCGTTGGCGTACTGCGCCCCGGCCAGATCGCCCGGACGGTTCAGGGGGGCCAGCACACCTTCGGAGAATTGGCCGGCAGCCTCCAGAACGGCATGGAGCACATCGCCGTCATAGTCCGGAAAGGCCCCGGTCGCAGCGAGTTCATCAATTCCAGCAACGGCGGTCAGGCTGAAGGCCAGGTCGCGAACGGGGGCGCGGTAGGTCATGATGGCGGATCCTCGGACAGGAACGGGGTTCAGGTCGCCCCGCTGAGCCACTTCATGCGATGATGCCGTGGCGGCAAGCAAGGGATCGCTTGGCGTCCGGCCTCAGGTGAGCCAAGCTGTCCTGGAAATCTGACCGGGGAGGGTACGCATGGCCGAGCCGAGAAACCGCTATTCGACGGTGTCGCTGATCTTTCACTGGGGACTGGCGCTTCTGGTGTTGATCCAGGTTCTGCTGATCACCGCCCATGAGGCGAACGAGGCGTCAGGCTCTCGCCAGTTCATCGACATGCACAAGCAGATCGGCCTGACGATTCTTGTCCTGACACTCGCCCGGATCGGTTGGCGGATCGCCAACCCGGCGCTGCCGATGCCGGCGGGGACACCGGGCTGGCAGAAGATCGCCGCCCGCGCGACCCATGTGCTGTTCTACGTCCTGCTGATCGGCCTGCCTCTCGGCGGCTGGGCGGCGTCGAGTGCTGCGGGTCGCGATATCTCCTGGTTCGGCCTGTTCAACTGGCCACTTCTGCCTCTGCCGCAGTCGCGGGAACTGGCAGGGACCTTCATGGACATGCACGGGCTGGGCGCGAAGGTGATGTACGTTCTGTTGGCGCTGCACGTCGGGGCGGCGCTGAAACACCATTTCCTCGACCGGGACAACGTCCTGCACCGGATGATTCCGTTCATTCCGCGGCGACCCTAGGATGCGTCGCGGCCTGATCGCGGGCCTCGTCGTCGGCACAGTCCTGTTTGCCGATATCGGTCGAGCCGAGGAAAGGGTTTGGGACGTGGTTCCGGCCGAATCGGTGATCAGCCTGCGGGTCGGCACGCCGCTTGGGAGCCGCACCGGTCGCTTCGAGCGCTGGACCGGCGATGTCCGGTTCGATCCGGAGGCCCCTCTGCTGACCCGGGTAGGCATCGAGGTCGAGGCGGGCTCGTTGCGGATGAACGACGCGGCTCTCACGCGGACCGCCGTTGGATCGAACTTTCTGGACAGCGGCCGGCACCCCAGCATCGTATTCCGGTTGCGGGCGCTCGAGTCCGGCGAAGGGTCGCGCTTCACGGCCCGGGCCGATATCACCATGAAGGGGGTGACCCGGCCGGTTGTCTTTCCGGTGACCTTGCGCACTCAGGGGCGTACGACACAGATGGCTGGCGGCCTTTCGCTGGACCGTGCAGCCTTCGGCATAGGAACGGGCGGACCGTGGGACAGATTGATCGGCAGACAGGTGAGGGTGGACGTCGTCCTGACGACCCGACCGGCCGCCTGAGCGACATCGGGGTGGCGGTCGCCGCGCTCCGGTCCGGAGATCTGGTCATCCTGCCGACCGAGACCGTCTATGGCCTCGCCGCCGATGCCGGCAATGCCAGGGCCGTGGCGAAGGTGTTCGAGGCCAAGGGCCGACCCCGCTTCAATCCACTGATCGCCCATGTCGCCGACGCGATGGCAGCTGAGCGGATAGCCCGTTTCGACGACATCGCCAGACGTCTGGTCGAGGCGTTCTGGCCCGGCCCCCTGACGATTGTCGCACCCTGGCGCGACGGGGTCTGCGATCTGGCGCGGGCCGGGCTGGACAGTGTCGCGGTGCGTGTGCCGGGCCATTCCGGGGCCCGTGCGCTGCTGGCCGCGTTCGGTGGACCTGTGGTGGCACCATCGGCCAACCGTTCCGGACGCCCCAGCCCGACAACCTTTGCCGATGCAATGGAGGAGACCGGCGCCTTCGCAGCCGCCGGTCTCGACGGCGGACCTTGTGCAGTGGGGGTGGAGAGCACGGTCGTCTCGGTGCTGGACGGTCAGGTGTCACTGCTGCGGCCCGGAGCCGTGACGCGCGAGGAGATCAGAGCCGTCGCGGGCCGTCTGGATGAGGGCGGGGAGGGGGCCCGTTCGCCGGGACGGCTGACCCGACATTATGCGCCCGAGGCCTCGGTACGGCTGAATGCGGTCGTCGCGGCCCCGGGTGAGATCCTGCTGGGTTTCGGCGCGGTGCAGGGGCCTGATCGCTGGGCTCTCAGCCGCGGCGACGACCTTCGTGAAGCGGCCGCCAATCTGTTCCGGCTGTTGCGCGAGGCGGATCGAGAAAAGCCCAGCGGCATCGCTATCGCGTCGATCCCGCCGGAGGGACTGGGCGAGGCCATCAACGACCGGCTGAAACGGGCGGCCGGCTTCGTCGGTTGATCAGCCGAGTCGGGCCTGTAGGTCCACGCTGGAGCGCACCCCGACGTCGCTCATACACTCCGTCATCCATTCCTCCGCCGCCGCACGTCCGCGAGCCTTGAGGTCATTCAGGAAGGTCCACTCGGTATTGAATTTTGTACCCAGCGACAGGTCCCCCAGCCAGCCGTCGGCCTCGATGGCGTGCAACAGGATGTGGCGATAGCGGTCGCGGGAATCGGGCGTCAGCCGACCCTCCTCGATCAGCTCCTGGACAAACGCCACGGCCCTGAGCTCAGCCACCAGCGGAGCATTGAACACGACCTCGTTCAATCGGTCGACGATCTCTCCGGCCGCGCGCGGAGCCTCGGGGCGCTCAAAGGCGTTGAGGGTGATCAGCAGAAGATCGTTGGGCGTGTCCTCATAGAACAGCGGCCACAGGGGCGGATTGGCCAGATAGCCCCCGTCCCAGTAAGGCTCGCCCTCGATCTCCACGGCCTGGAACAGATGCGGCAGGCAGGCCGAGGCCAGCAGGACCTGATCGGTGATCTCGGCCGAGGTGAAGATCCGCGACCGCGCATGCCGGACCGCTGTGGCCGCGACGAACAGCTTCACATCCGAGCTACGGATGGCCTCGAAATCGATCGAGGCGTCGAGCACCCGCTTCAGCGGGTTCAGGTTGAACGGATTGAACTCATACGGGCTCATCGCCATGGCGAGGGTCTCGGAGGCCCGCCACAGGGGCGAGTCCTTCAGCCATCCCGGCGTCATGGCGTTGGACCAGATCGAACTGTCGCCAAAAACGTTCTTGCCGCCCGACTGATTGGTTTCGCGCCACAGCTTGTCCAGCGCCGCTCGCGCGCCGTCCGTTCCGCCCGTCGCGAGACCGGATACGAGGGCGGCTCCGTTCATCGCCCCGGCCGATGAGGCCGTGACGGCCCGGATGTCGAGCACGTCGGCTTCCAGCAGCCGATCCAGTACTCCCCACTGGAAAGCTCCGTGGGACCCTCCGCCCTGCAGGCCGAGGCAGATGGGCCGACGCCTGGAGGCAGGGCGCTCGGGAACCGGGTCGGGTCCGGGGATCGCCTTGCGTTTGAACAGCGCCATGGGCCCGGGCCTTCTTTGTTCGTTACTGGGCGGTCCAGCCGCCGTCGATGGAGAACGCGGCTCCGTTGGCTGAGGCTCCGAGGTCTGAAATCAGATACAGGAAGAGACCGGACAGCTGATCCGTGGTGACGAACTGTTTGGTCGGCTGGGCCTCAAGGATGACGTCCGAAATCACCTTCTCTTTCGAGATGCCGCGGGCCCTGGCCTGATCGGCGATCTGGGACTGTACCAGGGGCGTCTCGACATAGCCGGGGCAGATGGCGTTGCAGGTGATGTTGTCGCGCGCCACTTCCAGCGCCACCGTCTTTGTGAACCCCAGCACGCCGTGCTTAGCGGCGACATAGGCCGACTTGAACGGGCTGGCGACCAGACCGTGGGCCGAGGCGATATTGACGATCCGGCCGCGCCCCTGCGCCTTCATGATCGGGATGGCGGCGCGGGTGGCGTAGAAGGTCGAGGACAGGTTGATGGCGATGATCTGTTCCCATTTGTCGGACGGGAATTTCTCGACCGCCTCAACGTGCTGCACGCCGGCATTGTTGACCAGGATGTCGACGCGCCCAAGCTGATGCCGCGCGAAGGCGACCATGTCGGCGACCTCGTCCCCTTTCAGCATGTTTGCGGCATGGTAGCGGACGCGAACGCCGCAGCTGGCTTCCATCTCGGCGCGGGTGCGCTCGATCTCGGAGGGATCGCCCAGACCGTTCAGCACCACGTCCCCGCCGCGCGAGGCGACGGCCCGGGCGAGGGCAAGGCCGATGCCCGAGGTGGATCCGGAAATGACGGCAACCTGACCCTTGAGGTCATCGGGATCCCGATAGACCGGCCGCTCGGTTTCCGATCCATCCTTCTTGCCGGGCCACTGGAACATGCGGTGCGTCCACTCTCATTGGTGCCGCTCCGGCCGGTCCGGCCGGAAGGCGGCGAAGTCTCTGGTTGCCTTCGACCCTAGCTGTTCGCGTTTGCGAAGGCGACAGCCGCGACCGTATTTCGCTATCGGGTGAATATCCAGTCGGTCTCGGTCGAGGCGGCCTTCTGAAACCGGTAGCCGTCCTGATCAAAATCCTTGAGGTCGGACGCGGTCTCGATCCGTGCCTCGACGGCGAAGCGCGCCATGGCCCCGCGGGCCTTCTTGGCAAAAAAGGAGACGATCCGGGTTTCGCCGTCCTTTTCCTCGCGGAAATGCGGCGTGACGACCGGCAGGCTCAGGGCCTTGGCGTCCACGGCCCCGAAATACTCCTGACTGGCCAGGTTCACGAGCGTGCGGTCGACGTGACCTTCGGCATCCACATTGAGCTGTTTCGAGATTCGATCGCCCCAGAAATCATAAAGGCTGCTGCCCCGCCGGGTCTTCAGCCGCGTCCCCATCTCGAGGCGATAGGGTTGGATCCGGTCCAGCGGGCGCAACAGTCCATACAGGCCCGACAGGATCCGCAGGTGGTCCTGGGCAAAGGCCAATGCGCTCTCATCCAGGGTGCGGGCGTCCAGCCCCTGATAGACGTCCCCGGCAAAGGCAAGGGCGGCCTGGACGCCCGTATCCAGTGCCTCCGGATCAATCGCCTGAAAGCGATCACGGTTCAGCTGGGCCAGATCCTCGGAGATCCCCATCAGCCGGCGCAGGTCCGCCCGGGTCTGGCGTTTGGCGGTTCGCACCAGATTGGCCATGTCTTCGGCCATCCGCAGCCGGGTCGCCGGGATGTCAGGCGAAGGGTCGGAGAAGTCCAGCCGTTTGGCCGGGGACAGGACGATCAGCAAGGGCAGGGCGCTCCGTTTGACAGCCCGGCTCTCTAGGCCGGTTCGGTGACGGAATGAAGCCGGCCTGGGCTCTCAGAACAGAATCGCAGGGTTCATGATCCGTCCTGGATCGATCGCGCGGCGGATCGCCTGCATGGTCTCGATCTCGACCGAAGTCTTGTAGCGGCGGGCTTCCCCGGTCTTCAGACGGCCCAGCCCATGCTCCGCCGAGATCGACCCCTCATAGCGCGCCACGATGTCGTGAACGACCTGTGAACCTTCCTCCCAGCGTCCGAGGAACGCCTTCAGGTCGCCTCCCGGAGAACAGAGAATGTCATAGTGCATGTTGCCGTCGCCCACGTGGCCGAAGGCGCTGACCCGGGCTCCGGGCTCGAACCGCTCCACCGCCGCTGTGGCTTCGTCGAGGAAGTCGGCGATTCGCGACACAGGCACCGATACATCGTGTTTCCAGCCACCGCCCTCGGGCTTTTGGGCCGCGGACTGTTCCTCGCGCAGTTTCCAGAAATCCCGCACCTGGGTCTCGTTCTGGGCGATGGCGGCGTCCGTGATCAGGTCTTCCTCGAAGGCGGCGGTCAGGATCCTCTCCATCCCGGCCTCGGCGGCACCGGGTTCGCCGGAGGTCAGTTCAATCAGGACGTACCAGGGCTGGATGCTCTCCAACGGCTCGCGCACGCCCGGAACATGCCGCAGGGCGAACTCAACACCGATGCGCTTCATCAGCTCGAACGCCTCGACGCCGCCGCCTGTCTCGGCCTTGGCGCCGGCCAGCAGCTGGACGGCGGAATGGGCACTGGCCAGGCCGACAACGGCAGTGGCCCGGCTGCGCATGATGGGAAACAGCTTCAGGGTCGCGGCGGTCACGACGCCCAGAGTGCCCTCTGCACCGATCAGCAGCTGCTTCAGGTCATAGCCGGTATTGTCCTTGCGCAGGCGCTTCAGCCCTTCGAACACCCGCCCGTCCGGCATGACGGCTTCGATCCCGAGTACAAGGTCGCGCATCATGCCGTAACGCAGAACGGCCGTGCCCCCGGCATTGGTCGAGATGACGCCGCCGATCGTTGCGCTGCCTTCTGCTGCCAAACTCAGCGGGAAAAACCGGTCGGCCTTCGCTGCCAGCTGCTGGGCCTCCAGCAAGGTCACCCCGGCCTCGACCGTCATGGCGTCATCCAGCGGAGTGACGTCGCGAACGGCACGCAACCGGCGCGTGGTCAGCAAGACCTCGCCGTATGCGATTTGCCCGCCGACCAGACCGGTATTGCCGCCCTGGGTGGTTATGGCGACCCCGTGGCGGGCGCATATCTCGACTACGGACGCCACCTCCGCCGTCGTGGCCGGCTTCAGCATCAGCGGCGTGTGACCGGTCCAGCGATTGCGCCATTCCGTCAGCCACGGCGCGATCTCGGCTGCATCCTCCGTCCAGCCCGAAGGGCCGAGCGCAGCTTTTAGGTCAGACAGGGCGGCGGGGGAGGGAGAGGTCATGCGTGTCTTGTCTCAAAGCCCTGCTGTTCGCGCCACTCAAAATCCAACCAGGGTCGCTAGGGTGGCGAAATGACCGATTCCGCCATGCGCCCCATCCCCGCCGTCGGCGTGATCTGCCTTCGGGGTAATGAAGTGCTGCTGATCCGGCGCGGCACGGCCCCGCGGATCGGGGAGTGGAGTTTCCCTGGTGGGCGGATTGAACCGGGAGAACGGGCCGCGGATGCCGCCTTGCGGGAGTTGCGCGAGGAGACCGGTGTCGAGGCGCGCCTAACCGGGCTGGTCGATGTGGTCGACGGCATCTTCCCCGATGCCGGGCTTCACTATGTCCTGATTGACTTCGCTGCCGAATGGCTGGCCGGTGATCCCGTGGCGGGGGACGATGCCGCCGCGGCGCAGTTTTTCCCGATTGAGGAGGCCCGGCGGCTGGTTGTCTGGTCGGAGACCCGTCGCATCCTCGATCTGGCCGTCAGATCCCGTGGGCTTGAGGCAGCCCCCGAACGCGAATAGCTGAACGCGCTCGGCGGACGATGGGTCCGTCGAAAGGGGTAATTTCCATGATGCAACGCCTTTTGGCTGCGGCCGCCTTGTCCGCCGCCCTGCTCGCACCTGCGGCCCACGCCCAGACCGAAGCGATCAACTTCACCCTGACGAACAACACCGAACAGGTGCTGACCCACCTCTATATCTCCCTGCCGTCCACGGACGAGTGGGAAGAGGACATCTTCGGCTCTGATGTCCTTGGGTCCGGCGAGACGTTTGAAATCTCGATCGACGATGGCCTGGATGAGTGCGTCTACGACGTCCGCGCCGACTTCGACGATGGCGACTCCATCCAGGTCGCCAGCGTTGATTTCTGCGAGCTGGACGGTTCCGACCTCGTCATCGAGTAGTCGTTCCCGCAGACGCCGGAGTGAAAAGGCGGCCCCGACCGGGCCGCCTTTTTTACTGTCATGCCTCTATCGGTGGCGCCGTCCTCAGGGTCGGGCTAGCATGATCCAACTGGAGGATCCCGAATGAGCTATTTCGTCATCGCCCTGCTGGCCCTGGCCCTGGTGCTGCTGTTCAGCGTGGTGAAGATCGTGCCCCAGGGGCGAGAGATGACGGTCGAGCGCTTCGGCAAATACACCAAGACCCTGAAACCCGGCATCAGCATCCTGACGCCCTTCGTGGAGCGGATCGGTCGCCGGATGAATATGATGGAGCAGGTCCTGGATGTCCCCCAGCAGGAGGTCATCACCAAGGACAATGCCATGGTGAAGGTGGACGCCATCGTCTTCATCCAGGTGATGGAGGCGTCCGCAGCGGCCTATCGGGTCGAGAACCTGCCCTATGCCATCACCCAGCTCTGTTCGACCAATCTGCGGACCGTGGTCGGCTCGATGGACCTGGACGAGGTCCTGTTCCAGCGAGACAATATCAACTCGCGGCTGCTGACGGTGATCGACGCCGCGACCGAGCCCTGGGGGGTCAAGGTCAACCGGATCGAGATCAAGGACCTGACCCCGCCGGTCGACATTACCAATGCCATGGCCCGCCAGATGAAGGCCGAGCGCGAGCGCCGCGCCGTCATCACCGAGGCCGAGGGCGAGAAACAGGCCGCGATCGCCCGGGCCGAAGGGGCTAAACAGTCGGCGATTCTGGAGTCCGAGGGCCGCAAGGAAGCGGCCTTCCGCGACGCCGAGGCGCGCGAACGGGCAGCCGAAGCCGAGGCCAAGGCCACGGCCATGGTGTCCGAGGCGATCGCCCGCGGTGACGTCAATGCGATCAACTATTTCGTGGCCCAGAAGTACGTCGAGGCCTTCGCCGAACTGGCCCGCAACCCGACGGCCAAGACCGTTATCGTGCCGGCCGAGATGTCGGGCCTGGTGGGGACCATCGCCGGGATTGGCGAGCTGGTCGGCCTGGCCCGGGATCAGCAGCAGGCCACGCGGCCGACACCCCCCGCTCCGCAACGCGCATCGCGTGCCGGCGCTGTGCCCCCGACCACCTGAAACAGGATCGTCGCATGGATGCTCTCATTGACATCTATTCGTCCCAGCCGTTCTGGATCTGGCTGGCCATCGGTGTCGTCCTGCTCGCCATCGAGGCCGCCCTGTCCACAGAGTGGCTACTCTGGCCAGCGGTGTCGGCCGGGATCGTGGCCGTCCTCACAGCCCTTGGGCTGCGGCTGGGTTTTCCGGTGGAGGTGGGGATTTTCGCAGCCCTGACCGTGCTCGCGACCCTGCTCTCGCGCCGGTTGGTCCAGCGGGTCAATCCGACCGACTATCCCGACATCAACGCCCGGGACACACGGCTGATCGGGCAGCGCGCGCGGGTCGTTCAGGCGTTCGTCGACGGTCGGGGCCGGGTCTTTGTGTCCGGATCGGAATGGGCCGCCGAGATCGACGGGGATGCCCCGCCGGTCGGTGACAGCGTAATTGTGGACCGGCTGGACGGGCCTGCGCTGAAGGTACGTCCAGTCGGCTGAGGCGAAGCTGGGCTCAAGCCCTTGCGGCCCGCATTTCCTCGATGCCCCGATTGGCCAGCTGGTCGGCCCGCTCATTCAGCTCGTGGCCGGCGTGCCCCTTGACCCAGCGCCATTTGACGTCGTGCCGGGCGCGGGCCGTATCCAGCCGTTTCCAAAGGTCATCATTCTTGACCGGCTTTTTGTCCGCGGTCTTCCAGCCTCGCGCCTTCCAGCCGTGGATCCATTCGGTGATGCCGGTCATCACGTATTTGCTGTCGGTGTGGAGCTCGACCGTGCAGGGGCGGGTCAAGGCTTCCAGCGCCATGATGGCCGCCATCAACTCCATGCGATTGTTGGTGGTGACCGGCTCGCCGCCGGACATCTCCTTGGTCTTGCCCGCCGCCTGCAGGATCGCGCCCCAGCCGCCGGGCCCCGGATTGCCCTTGCAGGCCCCATCGGTATGGATAATCACTGAACTCATTTGCAGGGGCTTACAGGTTCGCTTGGCGTCATGCCACTGAACGGCCTATATGCAGGGCGATCAAAAATTGGTCGGGCAATACCGCCCGTGCCGTCGACTGAGATATAGTGCAATGCAACCCGGTATCTGGCAGATCCTCATCATCGCCGCCCTGGCCCTGCTGCTGTTCGGTGGACGCGGCAAGCTGTCCGGGCTGATGGGCGACGCGGCAAAAGGCATTCGTGCGTTCCGTGACGGCCTCAAGGACGGCGATTCGGACAAGCCGAAAGACGAACGCGTGGGTGCACTGCCCCGCACAGAGTCTGAAAAAGAAGATCTCAGGTCGTAAGCCCGTTTCACGTCGGAGACCCTGACGGATGGGTGGACTTGGCCCCGGCATTGGCGGGCTGGAAATTCTTGTCATCGGCCTGCTGGCGCTCATCGTCGTAGGCCCGAAAGACCTGCCTCTGCTCTTGCGCAAGGTCGGTCAGGCCGTGGGCAAGGCCCGCGCAATGGCCAACGAGTTCCGCTCCAGCTTTGATGAGATGGCTCGCCAGTCCGAGCTTGATGAGCTGCGCAAGGAAGTCGAGGCCTTGCGGACTGGCCAGGGCTCAGTGGGGCAGGGCATGGTTCGACTGGGCGACGAGGCGAACGCAGCCTTCAAGGACATCAAGTCTGAACTCGAGAAGACTGACGTGGGTGACAGGCCGGAGGCTGTGATCCTGCCGGACCACCCCGAGTTTCCGGAGCCCGAGCCCACCCTCGAACCCCTGCCAGTTCCCGCGCCCGTAAAGGTCCGCAAGCAGCGGGCCTCGAAGAAGGCTGAGGCTGGAGCCGAAGACATCGGGGCACGAGAGCCCGCTGCGAGATCTGAACCCGAGGGCGTCGGCACGCCGCGACCCCGCGCCTCGCGCAAGCCGAAGGCCAGCCTGTGAGCGAGCGGGACGAAGACGAGATCGAAGCGTCCCGCGCGCCGCTGATGGAACACCTGATTGAGCTTCGCAATCGTCTGGTGGTCTGCGTCGTCGCCTTTGTGGCCGGCTTCATCGGGTGCTTCATCTTTGCTGACCCGATCTATGTTTTCCTGGTTCAACCGTTCGCAGTGGCCGCGCAGTTCCGTGAAGCCGCAGGGCCGGCCGGCAGTGTTTCTCCGTTCGATCTGATTCTCGGAACGGCGGGCCTTGTCCCGGTCCCGGAGGGCGACGGCGGGACTGTGAACCTCATCTTCACGGCCCCACTTGAGTTCCTGATCACCAAAATGAAGCTGGCGGCCTTCGGGGCTGTGGTCGTTACCTTCCCGGTGCTTGCGTGGCAGTTGTACCGGTTCGTGGCACCCGGTCTCTATCGGAACGAGAAGGGGGCCTTCCTGCCGTTCCTGATCGCAGCACCGGTGCTGTTCCTGCTCGGTGCAGCGATGGTCTACTATGTCATGCTTCCGTTCGTCATGCTGTTCTCCCTGGGGCAGCAGGTCAGCAGCGGTGGAATCTCCGCTGAGCTGCTGCCGCGCGTGTCGGACTACCTCAACCTCGTCATGGCGCTGCTTCTGGCGTTCGGCCTCTGCTTTCAGCTCCCCGTCGTCATGACGCTGCTGGGCATGGCCGGCCTCGTCTCGTCTCGCGCTCTGGCCGCAAGCCGAAAATATGCCGTGGTGGCGATTGCGATTGTCGCCGCCTTCGTCACCCCCCCTGATCCCTTGAGTCAGATCATGCTGGGGATACCGCTGGTGATCCTCTACGAGGTGTCGATCTGGTGCGTTCGGCTGATTGAACTGCGTCGGCGCACCGCCGACGAGGCTGAGGCCACGCTCACGGCCTGACTGCGCTTTTGCGTGACCCCGGCATACTGGCCCGCTATCGTGACGCTTCTGTTCAATCGGAGTGTGTTTGATGACGTTGCGAGGGGTACGCCTGTCGGCGCCGCTTTTGTTCGGGTTGCTGCTGGCAACACCGGTTCTGGGACAGTCCGCCGGTCAGGGCACCCAGGCCCTGACCTATCAGCAACCCCCGGCACCAATTGCCGACATTCTGGATTCCCGCCCCACCCCGACGCCGAGCGTCGCGCCTGACCGCAAGACCCTCGCCCTGTTTGAGCGATCCAATCTGCCGTCGATCGCAGAAATGGCCGAGCCCCAGTTGCGACTGGCCGGCTACCGGATCAATCCCCGCAACAATGGCCCGGCCAACAGCCGTCTGAGCTGGCTGACCGGGATTGAACTGAAGACGATCGACGGGGGCACCGCCCGCCGCGTCTCCCTGCCGACCGGAAGCCGATTCACTTCGCCCAGTTGGTCCCCCGACAGCCGCTCGATCGCCCTTCTGGTAGACCAGCCCACGGGCATGGCCCTGTGGGTCGTCGATGTGGCCACCGGCAGCGCGCGCGAAGTGTTCGGGCCACGGGTCAATGCCGCGACGGGCGGCGGCTTCGGCTGGTTGCCGGACAGTTCCGGAATCGTGGTCCAGGCCGTGCCCGAGGGGCGGGGGCCTGCCCCGGACGTTACGGTTCCGCCCGCCGGCCCGATTCTGGCCGAGACCGGCGGTCGTGCGGCCCCGGTGCGGACCTATCAGGACCTGCTGGGCAACCCGGGCGATGAGGCCCTGTTCGCCCACTATTTCACCGCCCAGACGACGATCGTGCCGCTGAATGGTCCGGCCCGGGTCGTGGGAACGCCCGGCGTGATCCTCGGCTCGTCCGTTTCTCCGGACGGGCGGTTCATGCTCCGGACCGTCGCCAAACGTCCGTTCAGCTATGTGGTCCCGGCCAGCCTGTTTCCTGCCGATGTCGTGGTCACCGACCTGAACGGGACCGTGGTCCATACCGTCGCCGACCTGCCCCTGCGCGACAACATCCCGCCGCCGTTCGACGCTGTGGCCCCCGGCCCGCGCGCGGCGCAGTGGCGCGCGGATTCGCCGGCGACCCTGGTCTGGGTCGAGGCCCAGGACGGAGGTGATCCCCGCACGGCGGCCGAGATTCGCGATCGCGTCCTGATGCTGGACGCGCCGTTCACGGGCGCACCCGTTACGCTGATCGATCTGAAGGAACGCTATGCCGGGATCACCTGGGGTCGCGAGAATGTCGCCCTGGTCAACACCCGCTGGTTCAACACCCGGCACGAGACCCGTTCGGTCGTCGATCCGTCGAACCCTGGGATGGGCCGGGTGATTGTCGATCGCAACTATCAGGACCGCTACAACGATCCCGGTTCGCCCGTGCTGATGCCCAATGCCGCAGGCCGCCCGGTTATCCAGTTCACCGCCGATGGGTCGAAGATGTTCGTCGACGGCGACGGTGCCACCCGCGAGGGCGAATATCCGTTCCTTGGCACCCTCGACCTGTCGACCGGGCAAACCGCGCGTCTGTGGCAGTCGGCCTCCGGCGACTATGAGACCGTGCTGGGCGTTCTGGACGACGAGGGCCGTCGTCTGCTGACCCGGCGCGAGAGCCGGATCGATCCGCCGAACCTGCAGATCCGTACCATCGGCGGCGACGTCACCCCCCTGACCACCTTCCCCGATCCGGCTCCGCAGCTGGCCGGGGTGACGAAGGAACTGATCACCTACACCCGCGACGACGGCGTCCAGCTGTCCGGCACCCTGTATCTGCCCGCCGGCTACGACAGGACCCGCGACGGCCCGCTGCCGCTCCTGATGTGGGCCTATCCGGCAGAGTTCACCGACGCCGCTGTGGCCGGGCAGATTGTGGACACGGCCAACCGCTTCACCCGTCCGGGCGGCTCCAGCCATCTGTTCCTGCTGACACAGGGTTATGCCGTCCTCGACGACCCCTCCATGCCCATCGTGGGCCAGGACGGTCAGGAGCCCAACGACACCTATATCGCCCAGCTCAGCGCCAGCGCGAAGGCGGCGGTCGATGCCGTGGTGGCCCTGGGCGTGGCGGAGCGAGACCGGATCGCCGTCGGAGGCCACAGCTACGGGGCCTTCATGACCGCGAATCTGCTGGCCCATACGGACCTGTTCCGGACCGGCATCGCCCGGTCGGGGGCCTATAACCGGACCCTGACGCCGTTCGGGTTCCAGGCCGAGCAGCGGACCTACTGGCAGGCTCCGGAGACCTACAACGCCATGTCGCCGTTCGCCTTTGCCGACCGGGTCAATGAGCCGATCCTGTTGATCCACGGCGAGGCGGACGACAACTCCGGCACCTTCCCGGTCCAGTCCGAGCGCTTCTACGCGGCGCTCAAGGGCCATGGTGCGACCGTGCGCTATGTCGTCCTGCCGCTGGAGGCCCACGGCTACCGGGCCCGGGAATCCGTCGGTCACACCCTGTGGGAAATGACCCGCTGGCTGGACCAGAACCTGAAAGCCCCGGCGTCCACGACCGCGGCCGGCGGGCACTGAAAGCTGGCAAGGCGCCGGACGGTCCCCCGTCCGGCGCCCGTGCCCTACAGCAGCAAGGTGATCGCATTTCCGAAATTGTGCAGAACGACCGGCAGGAGCACGCTTCGGGTCCGAAGGACGATCCAGACCCCGATAAGGGACGGCACGGCCGTCAGAGCCATCGTCACGAGATCGAACGAAACCCGGCCCTCCGAGACCCCGAAGGCATGTGCCAGTCCGAACAGCAGGCAGGACAGAAGGGCTCCCCATCCCCACTCCACGCCAAGGATGCGCCGCCGCCCCGTGAAGGCGCGGTCAAGGGCGAGGAGCAGTACACCCCGATAGAAGAGTTCCTCCTCCAGTCCCGGCATCGTTAGCTGAAAGGCGAGGGTCTCGGGCGTCGCGGGTCCGGACGAAAAGGCCACGGCCAGACCGGTGAAGAAGGCGACATAGAGCAGGGCCACCGGAAGCACCGACTTCAGACTGCCGGCCCCCTGTGCCCACGTCAGCCCCGAGGCACACCAGCCGAACTGCGGGAGGGAGGCGACGAACAGGGTCGTGATCAGGGCCAGGATCTTGCCCTGCCAGTTCCAGTCGCTGGCCGGCAGCAGATCGGGCAACAGGCCGTAGCCATTGGTCAACATGAGGTCGTTGAGGACCACGAGTGTGACCGCCACAAGCAGCCACCTGAGAGAGAACCCTCGGGGGTTCAGCAGGCCCAAGGCCCCGCCGGCCAGGAGCAGGATCGCCCCTACGCCCAGAATACCCATCACGCTGTCCACGATACGCTCTCCCTTGTCGTCGAGGACCGCCGACTAGAGGAGGGGGGTGTCTCAGGCTTCTCAGGAGTCCGCGGATCGTTGCTCAAAAGGCGGCAAGGGGGACCAAGGGGGTGTCGTGGGCAATTCAGCCATGCCCCGGGCCGCCTCGCGCCAGGCCCCGGGCGAACAGGCCTCGGCGTCGTGGAATACGCGATTGAAGGAGGCGAGTGATGCGAAGCCGCTGTCCATGGCGATCGTGATCAGCTTGTCATGGTGATGGCCAGGGTCGGAAAGGCGGCGGCGCGCCTCGGTCAGGCGGTGACTGTTCAGGAAGGTGCGGAAATGGTCGTGGCCGAGCTGCTTATTGATCAGCTGACGCACGGTCCGGTCCGACGCCCCCATCAAGGCCACGAAGCGGCCAAACGTCAGGTCGGGATCGAGATGGACCTGCTCGACCTCGATCAGCACCCGCAACCTGTCCCTCAGGCGGCGCGCCTCAGGAGACAGGGCCGTCGGCATCTGGGCAGGCTGGACGGCTGACCGGACTGCGACCGCCGGCCGGGGTTCGGAGAGCGGGAGCTGGAGGCTCAGCAGCCACCCGGTGAAGGCCAGCACGGCCGCGTTCTGCACAATGCTGAAGCTTTGGGGCTGCCAGTCGAGGCCCATGACCACATCGATCACCAAATCCGCGAGAAGCTGGCCGCCCAGCAGCAGGACGACCAGAAGACGGGCCTTGCGGCGTTCATCGATCAGGTCGCCCGGCCGGTCCCGGATCAGCCGCCATGCCAGATGGGTGACCATGCCGAGACCGATGGCGATGAGTGACCAGGACAGTCCCCTGCCGGCGAGCGCTTCACCGACGAGGCCCCGGTCCACGGCCGCGATCCCCAACCAGAGGATACCCGTGGCCAGCACCAGCCCGCGCGGCCGGAAGGTCCGGTCAAAGACCGACAGGCAGAACCACCAGAGGAAGACCGCCGCAAAGCCGCTCAGCATCCGCGCGGCATCGCCGACTGGCCCGCCCAGACGCAGCGTCGCGTCGGGCGTGTTGCCGGCCAGGAAACCGCACAGGCAGACCGCGAGCGGCACGAAGAACAGGCCGGTGCGGGCATCGCCCCGGATCCACAGGAAGGCGCTCACCGTCAGCAGCAGGGTCGCACCCGCGACGCGGACGATGACGTCAATTTCCCCGGCAGTCATGCAACCAGCGTAACGCCCGACCCTGGCTGCGGACAAGAGGCGGTCAGGGGCCTCCGACCGGAGACCAAAAAGCCCCGGACGGTCCCGTCCGGGGCTTCTGGCAGTCGACTGATCGAACCGATCAGCAACTGTAGTACATGTCGAACTCGACCGGGTGGGGGTGGAGCGCCAGGCGCATGACCTCTTCCATCTTCAGCTCGATATAGCTGTCGATGAAGTCGTCATCCATGACGCCGCCCTTCTTGAGGAAGGCGCGGTCCTTGTCGAGGTTCTCGAGGGCTTCCTTGAGCGAACCGCAGACCTCGGGGATGTTGCCGCGCTCTTCTGGCGGCAGGTCGTAGAGGTTCTTGTCGGCGGGGCCGCCCGGATCGATCTGGTTCTCGATCCCGTCGAGGCCGGCCATCAGCAGGGCCACGAAGGTCAGATAGGGGTTGCCCATCGGATCGGGGAAGCGGGCTTCCAGACGCTTGGCCTTGGGCGACGAGGTGTGCGGGATGCGGATCGAGGCCGAGCGGTTGCGGGCCGAATAGGCCAGTTTCACCGGGGCTTCATAGCCGGGCACCAGACGCTTGTAGGAGTTGGTCGTCGAGTTGGCAAAGGCGTTGATGGCCTTGGCGTGCTTGATGATGCCGCCGATGTACCAGAGGCATTCCTGGCTCAGGCCGGCATACTTGTCGCCGGCGAACTGGGGCTTGCCGTCCTTCCAGATCGACATGTGGACGTGCATGCCCGAGCCGTTGTCGGCGAACATCGGCTTGGCCATGAAGGTCGCCGACTTGCCGTAGGCGGCCGCCACATTGTGGATCACGTACTTATACAGCTGGAGCCGGTCGGCCATGGTCAGCAGGTCGCTGAACTTCAGACCCAGTTCGTGCTGGGCCGGGGCCACCTCGTGGTGGTGCTTTTCGGGGTTGAGGCCTAGGTCGCGCATGACGCCCAGCATCTCGCCGCGCAGGTCCTGGCCGGAGTCGACCGGGTTGACCGGGAAATAGCCGCCCTTGGGCCCGGGGCGGTGGCCCATATTGCCCTCGGTGTACTCCGAGCCGGTATTGGCCGGCAGCTCGGTCGAGTCATAGCTGTAGCCGGTGTTGTGCGGCTGGGTGGTCCAGCGCACGTCGTCGAAGATGAAGAACTCGGCTTCCGGGCCGAAATAGACCACGTCGCCCACGCCCGAGGACTGGACATAGGCCAGGGCCTTCTTGGCCATGGACCGGCTGTCGCGGTTGTAGGGCTCGCCGGTGTCCGGGTTCATGACGTCGCAGAACAGGAACATCGTGGTCTGCTGGTAGAAGGGATCGATATAGGCCGTCGTCAGATCCGGCATCAGCAGCATGTCGGACTCATTGATCGCCTTCCAGCCGGCGATGGACGAGCCGTCGAACATCGTGCCCTCGGTCAGGAACTCCTCGTCGACCATGTCGATGTCGAAGGTGACGTGTTGCAGGCGACCCTTGGTGTCGGTGAAGCGGACGTCGACGTATTTCACGTCCTTGTCCTTGATCTCCTGCAGGATTTTCTGGGCGGCGCTCATGGTTTCGATGGTCCTTCTTGGTTCGTTCCGGGGAGGAAGCGTGGCTGGTGAGAGTGTTGCGGTCAGACCGCCTGGGTGCCGGTTTCGCCGGTCCGGATCCGGATGACGTCGAGGATGTCCGACACGAAGATCTTCCCGTCACCGATCTTGCCGGTGCGGGCCGCGCTCTGGATGGCCTCGACAACGGCCGGGGCAAGGTCGTCGGCGACGACCACCTCGATCTTGATCTTGGGCAGGAAGTCGATGACGTATTCGGCACCCCTGTAGAGTTCGGAGTGGCCTTTCTGGCGCCCGTAGCCTTTGGCTTCGAGCACAGTCATCCCCTGGACACCGATGTCCTGCAGCGCTTCCTTTACGTCGTCCAGCTTGAACGGCTTGATGACGGCTTCGATCTTCTTCATGGGCGCCCCCGAGGCGACAGCGGATAGGCCAGACGCTCGGGAACGAAAGGGACATCGCATTGCACCATAAGGCAAGGGCCGATTTGCAATTTCGTCATGTCCGCGCATTGGAAGAAGCATGAGCGAAACCAACGACCCCGCAGCGTGGCGCGACCTGCTGCCCCGGCCGGGGCCGGCCAGTCACAAACATCGTCGCGGCCGGCTGGGCGTCGTTTCGGGCGGCCCGCTGCAGACAGGTGCGGCGAGACTGGCCGCCCGGGCCGGGCTGCGGATCGGGGCCGGCCTCGTGCATCTGCTCTGTCCCCCGGACGCGGCACTGATCGTGGCTGCGGCGGTGGAGGCCATCATGGTCGATGCCTTTGAAACCCCGGAGGCCTTGGCGTCCCTTGCCGGCAGACTGGATGCAGTGGTCATCGGGCCCGCGGCGGGCCTGACCCCGCAGACGGAGGCCAACCTCGCGGCACTGGCCGCGACGTCTGCGCACCTGGTGGTGGACGCTGACGCCCTGACCCTGTTCAAGGACCGGGCCGACGTCCTGTTCGCCCTGCTGCGGCCGGGCGACGTGCTGACGCCGCATGAGGGGGAGTTCGAGCGCCTGTTCCCGGGCCTGCTGGCGGACGGGCGGGCGACGGCCGCGACGGTCGCAGCACGACGGTGCGGGGCGACGGTGATCCTGAAGGGCCACGAAACACTGATCGCGAGCCCGGACGGGCGGCTCCGGATCAATCCCAACGGTTCGCCGTGGCTGGCGACGGCGGGATCGGGCGATGTTCTCGCCGGCCTGACGGGCGGTCTGGTCGCCCAGGGCATGGAGGCCTTCGAGGCGGCCTCTGCGGCTGTCTGGATCCATACGGCGGCGGCGGCCCGCTTCGGGGTTGGACTGACCGCAGGGGACCTTCCCGATCTGATCCCGGCCGTCCTGGTGGACCTGGCCTGATCCGGATCGCCCACAGCCACGGGAACAAAAGAAGAACAAATGGCTTGAGGGCGACCGATGGACTGTGGCTACTGGGGCCGAGGAGATCCCATGCGCGACATCCGCACCGACTTCCACGTCCCCCGGGACATTCGCCAGCCCCGCGTGGGGGCGCGTCTGATTGTCGCCTGTGTGGTGCCGGACTGTCAGCGGGCCGCGCTGATGGACCCTCGGCCGCTGTTCGGCGCACGGCACCTTTGGCCGGTCGCAGGGCGGTCCGGCCGGTTCCGTTGCGCCTGCGGATCGCGCGAGACCCGGCTGAGCTATACGGTCAATACGGCGCAGGACGATGGCCCCGTGTCGGCGGACGCGATCCGGCTCTGGCTCTGACAGGCGTTGCCTCGCGGGCGTGGGTCGCCTAGGTCGGGCGCGTGAGCCTTGAATCCCTTCCTGATGACGTCGCCCGCACCATGGATGTGACCGCCTATCGTCGCGCGCTCGGCGCGTTCGCGACCGGCGTGTGCGTGGTCACGGCCGACAGCGTCGGCGGCCCGCTGGGCATCACGATCAACTCCTTCACCTCGGTCTCCCTGACCCCGCGCCTGATCCTGTGGTGTCTGGATGAGCGGTCCGAGCGCTGGCCGGCCTTCGCGGCCGCCGACCGGTTCTCGATCCATGTCCTGGACGCCCAGTCCGAGGCCCTGGCGCGACGATTCGCCAAGGGCAGTGGCCTGATGGAGCCGGGCGAATACCAGCGGGTCGGAGAGGCGGCACCCCGGCTGGGGGCGGCGGCGGCGCGCTTCGACTGCAAGACCCATGAGCGGGTGCAGATGGGCGACCACATGATCATTGTCGGCGAGGTCGAGGCCTTCGAGGCCTCGGACGCCGCCACCCTGACCTATTTCCGCGGCCGCTACGGCATTGCCGGAGGGGCCGGGGCGTGAGGATCGGCTTCGCCGGACTGGGCGTGATGGGCGGGCCGATGGCGCGGCATCTGGTCGCTGCCGGCCATGAAGTGGCCGGCTACAACCGCTCGCCGGACAAGGCGCGGGCCTGGGCGAGCGCCCATGGGGGCCGGTTCACCGCGACCGTGGCGGAGGCTGCAACGGACGCCGACCTGTTCATTCTCTGCGTCGGCAATGACGAGGATGTCCGCGAGGTCGTGACGGCGGCCCTGCCGGTGCTGAAGGCCGGCGCGGTGATCGTCGATCACACCACTACCTCGGCCCGGATCGCGCGTGAGATGGACGCCCTGTGCAGCACGGCAGGGGTGGCCTTCCTCGACGCGCCGGTGTCGGGCGGTCAGGCCGGGGCCGAGAACGGTCAGCTCAGCGTCATGGCGGGCGGCGCTGCAGCGGCGCTGGAGACGGCCCGGCCGGCGGTCATGGCCTATTCCAAGGCCATCCAGCACATGGGTCCCTCGGGGTCCGGCCAGCTGACCAAGATGGTCAACCAGATCGCCATCGCGGGCGTGGTTCAGGGTCTGGCCGAGGCGGTGCATTTCGCCCGGGCTGCCGGTCTGGATACGGACGCGGCCTATGACGCCGTCTCGAAGGGCGCGGCCCAGTCGTGGCAGATGGACAACCGCTGGAAGACGGCAGCGGCGGGCCAGTTCGAGTTCGGCTTCGCCGTCGACTGGATGCGCAAGGACCTGGGTCTGGTGCTGGACGAGGCGCGCGACAACGGCGCGGTCCTGTCGATGACCGCCCTGGTGGATCAGTTCTATGCCGAGGTGCAGGCGATGGGCGGCCAACGCTGGGACACCTCCAGCCTGAAGGCCCGGCTGAGACCCTGAGAGCCGTCCGAGTTGCACTCGAAAAAACACGGTGCAAATGGTGCAAGTCTGAAGAAGCGGTCTCAGGTTTACAGGCCAAGCCCCTGGACTGAAACCTCTTTATCAAGGCCGGCGGATTGGACTCCGTTGACACGTGCGCCCGTTGATCCAGCCCCGCGGCCAGGAACGATCTCGCACAACGCGGATCATTATAGGGCCGTGGCGGGGTATGTATGGTCGAGCAGGCAAAATAAATTTCGCCACGCGCTCATCAGGCCGGTACCGAGGGGGAGGCTGCGGATTGGCAGGGCCCAATGAGGCGGGGCCGCACCCGGACAGCGGTTGTTTCACATCGGAAGCGTCGTTAGCGTGTAATCCGGCGTTTCGGAGGGTGATCAAGATGCAGATCTTCAGTCATGAACTCAAAGACCGGGTCCGACGCAAGCCGATCAGCAGCCTCCTTCTGTTCGTGCTGGCCGCAGCCGCATTTGGCGTGATCGGCGAGTTCAGCGTGGGCGTCGTCAACGGCTTTATGGACGAAATCACGACGCGCTGAACCGTATCGCCCGGGCGGCCCGCGCACCGTCAGGCGGTCGCAAATCCACAGTCCGATTTCTCGCACAGGATTTGCCGGAGGGGCGGTTGATCGATCAACGACCAAAGACTTGATCGTCCTTGATCTCAATGCCACCGGACGGTGGCAGCAAGCGTGCCTGGCAAGAGGAGAAGGCGATGACCCTGCGGGTTCTGGTGCTGTTGTTTCTGGGGCTGCTTTGGGTCGCCCCGGCGTCCGCGCAGACGGCACCGGTCTGGGCCCCGGTCGAGGGCAGCGCCGCGATCGGGGACCTGCCGATGGCCCGGGGCGGCGTTTTGCCGGGGGTCCGCATCCACTACCGGACGCTGGGGGAACCGGTCCGGGGGGCGGACGGCCGGGTCACCAATGCCGTCCTGCTGCTGCACGGCACCGGTGGCACCGGAGCCCAGTTCCTGTCGCCCCAGTTCGCGGGTGAGCTGTTCGGGCCGGGCCAGCCGCTGGATGTCACGCGCCATTACATCATCATGCCGGACAATCTGGGGCATGGCGGGTCCTCCAAGCCCAGCGACGGCCTGAGGGCGGCCTTTCCGGAGTACGGCTATGCCGAGATGGTCGAGGCCCAGCGCCGGCTGCTGGTCGAGGAACTGGGGGTCGACCGGTTGCGGTTGATCCTCGGCACCTCGATGGGCTGTATGCACATCTTCGTCTGGGGCACGACCCATCCCGACTTCGCCGACGCCCTGATGCCCATGGCCTGTCAGCCGACCGCGATCGTCGGTCGCAACCGGCTGTGGCGCA
This sequence comes from Caulobacteraceae bacterium, assembly GCA_019748095.1. Taxonomy (GTDB): domain Bacteria; phylum Pseudomonadota; class Alphaproteobacteria; order Caulobacterales; family Caulobacteraceae; genus Brevundimonas. The sequence goes on from JAIEQA010000014.1 coordinate 40,444, forward strand.
CCATGCTGAAGGACGCGATCCGGTCCGATCCGGCCTGGGCCGGGGGCGACTATCAGACCCAGCCCGTCCAGGGCCTGCGGACCGCCGTGGACCTGCTGCTGCTGGCGGGATCGGCCCCTATGGCGATGCAGCGCGACCTGCCCACGCCCGACGCCGTCGATGGCTGGCTGGGCGGCCAGATGGAACGGCGGCTGCCCGCGCTGGACGCCAACGACCTGTGGTTCCAGGTCAACGCCTCATGGGACTATGACCCCTCCGCCGGTCTGGAGCGGATGACGGCCCCGACGGTGTGGATCAACTCGGCGGACGATTTCATCAATCCGCCGGAACTGGGTCTGGCCGAGCGGTTCGCGCCCCGCATCGCCAACGGGACCTATCGGCTGATCCCGAACAGTCCGGACGGCAAGGGGCACGGGACCCATACCTGGGCGACGTTCTGGAAGGACGACCTGATCGCCCTGCTGGCCCGCACGGACCGTTAGGGCGTCTCGCGCCGGGCCGTGGTGATGGCGATGCGCGGCTCCAGCATCTGGCCGCGCATGACGCCCTCGCCCTCGGTCGGGGAGGTCGGGGCGGACAGGATGGTGCGCACCACCTCCATGCCCTCGACCACCCGGCCGAAGACGGCAAAGCCGTCCGGATCGACCGAGAAGGACCGGCCCGCGTCATAGGAGGGCGTCGGGCCCACCGAGACGAAGAAGTCCCCCGTGGCTGTGCCCGGCGCATAGCGGGCCATGGAGACGGCTCCGTCGATGTGGCTGAGTCTCGTCAGGGTGGTCGGCTCGTGCGCGATCGGCGGCAGGGTCCGGTCGGGATCGTTGTTGGTGCCGCCCTGGACGAGGCCGGTGGCCGGTCCGGATTTCATGGCGCGATAGAAGGTCATGCCGTCGAGGCGGCGCTCGTCAACGTAGCGCAGGAAGTTGGCCGCCGTGACCGGGGCCTTCACCGCCTCGATCTCCAGCACGATCCGGCCGGCCGTGGTCTCCAGCGCGACGCGGGGCAGGGCGGGCGGCACGTCCTGGGCTGCCGCGAGGGCGGGCCAGAGCAGGGCGGCGGCAATGGCGAGGACGGTGCGCCGGATCATCCCAGCAGTCTCGCGGCCTGCGGCGCGAAATAGCTGAGCACCCCGGCGCAGCCCGCGCGCTTGAAGCCGTGCAGGGTCTCCAGGATGGCGCGGTCCTGATCCAGCCAGCCGTTGGCGATCGAGGCCTGCATCATCGCGTACTCGCCGCTGACCTGATAGGCGAAGGTCGGCACGCGGAAAGTCTCCGACACGGCGCGGACGATGTCGAGATAGGGCATGCCGGGCTTGACCATGACCATGTCGGCCCCCTCGGCGATGTCCATTGCGACCTCTTTCAGGGCCTCGTCGGCGTTGGCGTAGTCCATCTGATAGGTCTTCTTGTCGCCGGTCAGCTGTTTGGCCGAGCCGACCGCGTCGCGATACGGGCCGTAGAAGGCCGAGGCGAATTTGGCGGCGTAGGACAGGATCAGGGTGTCGTGGAAGCTGTTGGCCTCCAGCGCCTCGCGGATGGCCTGGACGCGGCCGTCCATCATGTCCGACGGAGCCACGACGTCGGCCCCGGCATGGGCGTGGATGAAGGCCTGTTCGGCCAGCCGTTCCAGCGAGGCGTCATTCAGGATTCGGCCGTCCTCCAGCACCCCGTCGTGGCCATGGTCGGTGTAGCAGTCCAGGGCGACGTCGGTCATGACGCCGATCTCGGGCGCGGCGTCCTTGATGGCGCGGATACAGTCGGGGATCAGGCCGTCCGGATCGGTGGCCCCGGTGCCGATCGCGTCCTTGATGGCCCCGTCCACATTCGGAAACAGGGCCACCATGGGGATGCCCAGATCCCGCGCCTCGAGTGCGGCGGCGGCGGCGGCCTTCGGCGACAGGCGGAAGACGCCGGGCATGGAGGCGACGGGCACCCGGTCCTCGGCCCCGTCATGCACGATCAGCGGCCAGACCAGATCGGACGGCGTCAGGGTGGTCTCGGCGACCAGACGGCGGATCCAGGGCTGGCTGCGCAGCCGGCGCGGCCGGGCGAGGGGATAGGGGGCGGGGGGGAAGGGCAGGGTCATGGAGGCGCTCCTAACATCTTTCGTCATCCTCCGGCGAGCGCAGCGAGACCGGGGGACCCCTCGTCATCCTCCGGCCGATCGGAGATCGGACCGGGGGAGGCGCGCGAGAGCGCGAACCTGTCGCAGAGCAGATCATCTGAACCATCGTGCCTGAACAGATCGCCTTCGGCGCCGCTGGGTCCCCCGGTCTGCGCCGCGAAGGCGCGGCTTGCCGGAGGATGACGAAAGGGATTGGAGCGAAAGGCTTGTGGTGACGCGGTGTCGGCCCGTCGCTAGAAGCCAAAGAAAACAGTCACACCGGGAGACCCCATGGATTTCGCCCTCACCGACGACCAGCGCGCCATCCAGGACGCGGCCCGCGCCTTTGCCGAGGCCGAACTGGCCCCGCACAGCGCCGAATGGGACGAGACCAAACATTTCCCGGTCGAGACCATGCGCCGGGCGGCCGAGACGGGTTTTGCCGCCATCTATGCGGGCGAGGAGCACGGCGGCATGGCGCTGGGTCGGGTCGAGGCGGCGCTGATCTTCGAGGAGCTGTCGCGGGGCGATGTGTCGACCGCCGCCTTCATCTCGATCCACAATATGGCGACCTGGATGATCGACCGGTTCGGCTCGGATGCGCTGCGGGCGACCTATGTGCCTCGCCTGACGACGATGGAGCTGATCGCCTCCTACTGCCTGACCGAGCCGGGGTCCGGGTCCGACGCGGCGGCCATGCGGACCAGCGCGACACGGGATGGCGACCACTGGGTGCTGAACGGCTCCAAGGCCTTCATCTCGGGGGCGGGGACGTCTGATCTGTATGTCGTCATGGCGCGGACGGGCGAGGCGGGGCCGAAGGGCATCAGCGCCTTCGTGGTCGAGAAGGGCACGCCGGGGCTCAGCTTCGGGGCGCAGGAGAAGAAGATGGGCTGGAACAGCCAGCCCACCGCCATCGTTCAGTTTGACGATTGCCGCGTCCCGGCGGCCAATCTGCTGGGCCAGGAAGGCCACGGCTTCCGCTATGCCATGATGGGGCTGGACGGCGGGCGGCTGAACATCGCGGCCTGTTCGCTGGGCGGGGCGCGGCTGGCGCTGGAGACGGCCCAAGCCTACGTCGCCAGCCGCAAACAGTTCGGCAAGGCGCTGGCCGAATTCCAGAACACCCAGTTCAAACTGGCCGACATGGCCACGGCGCTGGAGGCGGCGCGGCTGATGGTGCTGCGCGGGGCCTGGGCGATCGACACGGACCATCCCGAAAAGACCAAATGGTGCGCCATGGCCAAGCGGATGGCCACCGACGCCTGTTTCGACATCGCCGACGAGGCGCTGCAACTGCACGGCGGCTATGGCTATCTGAAGGACTATCCGCTGGAACGGATCGTGCGGGACCTGCGGGTGCACCGGATTCTGGAAGGCACCAATGAGATCATGCGGGTCATCACGGCGCGCGAGATGATGCGGCAATGAGCGCGGGTCCGGTCCGGTCGGTCCTGATCGTCGGCGGCGGCACCGCCGGCTGGATGGCGGCGGCGGCGATCCAGCGGTCTGTCGGGCCCAACGCCGAGGTGCGGCTGGTCGAGAGCGCCGACATCGGCATCGTGGGGGTGGGCGAGGCGACGGTGCCGCCCATCCGCGATTTCAACGCCCTGATCGGTCTCGATGAGGCGGAGTTCATGCGCGAGACCCGCGCGACCCTGAAGCTGGGGATCGAGTTCAAGGGCTGGGGCACAAGGGACAGCGCCTATTTCCACCCGTTCGGCACCTTTGGTCCCGGGCCGACGCTGGGCGACTTCCCCGGGTCCTATTTCGCCTTGAAGGCGCAGAATCGGGCCGCGAGTCTCGAGGCCTATTCGATCACGTCCCATGCGGCGAAGCGGGGTCGGGTCGGGGTTCGGTCGAACGATCCGCGCTCGGCCCTGTCCGGGTTTCACACCGCCTATCATTTCGACGCGACCCTTTACGGCCAGTACCTGCGCACGGTCTGCGCCGGTCGGGGGATCGAGCGGATCGAGGGCGAGATCGTCGAGGTGGTGCAGCGCCCGCTGGACGGCTTTGTTGACCATGTGGTGCTGAAGGACGGGCGGACGCTGAAGGCCGATCTGTTTATCGACTGCACCGGCTTCCGGGGGCTGCTGATCGAGGGGGCGCTGAAGGCCGGGCATGAGGACTGGTCGCACTGGCTGCCGATGAACCGGGCCCTGGCCGTGCCGTGCGCAAAGGTCCGGCCGGCCGATCCCTTTACCTCGTCCACGGCGGAGGCGGCCGGCTGGCGCTGGCGCATCGCCCTGCAGCACCGGACCGGCAATGGCCATGTCTATTGCAGCGATCACATGGACGACGACACGGCGCGCGAGATCCTGCTGGCCGGTCTGGACGGGGAGGCCCTGGCCGAGCCCCGGCCGCTGCGGTTCGTCACCGGGCGGCGCAGGAAGCTGTGGGACAGGAATGTCGTGGCGCTGGGGCTGTCGTCCGGCTTCATCGAGCCGCTGGAATCGACCAGCATCCATCTGGTGCAGGCGGGCATCATCCGGCTGCTGCAGCACTGGCCGGATCTGGATTTCAGCCCGGTCAACACCGCCGGCTACAACCGGCGGCTGGGGCGCGAGATCGAGCTGATCCGCGACTTCGTCATCCTGCACTATCACGCGACCGCACGGGATGATTCGTCGTTCTGGCAGCGGATGCGGGAGATGAGCATTCCCGACAGCCTGGCCGAGCGGGTCGAGCTGTTCCGCGACCGGGGCCTGCTGTTCCAGGTCGGGGCCGACGAATATTTCAGCCAGGGCTCATGGATGGCGGTGATGATGGGGCAGGGCATCGTCCCGGCGGCGCACAACCCGCTTTACGACTACCAGAACCTGGATCAGGTGGCGGCGGGCTTCGACCGGATCCGGCAGGCCTGGTCGACGACCGTCGACAACCTCCCGGCCCATGAGGATTTCCTGAGGCAGAACCGCATGTGGGCGGAAGAGGCGACAGCATGAGCGACTCCGAGGTCCTGACCCGCATCGACGGCTCCGTCGGGCGGATCACCCTGAACCGGCCGAAGGCCCTGCATGCCCTGAACCTGGCGATGTGCGAGGCGATGACGGCGGCCTTGCTGGACTGGCGGAACGATCCGGCCGTGACGTCGGTGCTGATCGACCATGCGGGGGAGCGCGGCTTCTGTGCCGGGGGCGACATCCGGATGATCGCCGAAAGCGGGGCGACGGATGCGGTCGAGGCCAGGGCCTTCTTCCATGCGGAGTACCGGCTGAACCATCTGATGTTCGTCTATCCGAAGCCGGTCACGGCGATCGTGGACGGGATCGTCATGGGCGGCGGAGTGGGCATCTCGGAACCGGCGAAGGTGCGGATCGCGACCGAGCGGACGACCTATGCCATGCCCGAGACGGGGATCGGCCTGTTCCCCGATGTCGGCGGCGGCTGGTTCCTGCCGCGGCTGCCGGGCGAGACCGGGACGTGGCTGGCGTTGACGGGGGCACGGCTGAAGGCGGCGGATACGGTCGCGCTGGGCATCCATACGCATTTCGTCCCGTCGGACCGGATCGAGGCGCTGAAGGCGGCCCTGGTGGATGCCGGCCCGGACGCGGTGGCCAACTTCGCGACACCGGCTGGCCCTGCGCCGCTCGAGACACACCGCGCCGCCATTGACGCGTTGTTCGCCCACGACACGGTTGAAGGGATCCTCGCTGCGCTGGAGGCTGACGGGTCGGACTGGGCCGTCGCGCAACTGGCGACGCTGAAGACCAAGTCACCACAGTCGCTGAAGGTGACGCTGCACCAGCTGCGGGCCGGTCGAGCGATGACCGATTTCGCCGGGGTCATGGCGATGGAGTACCGGCTGGGCGGTCGGGTGGTCCGGACGCACGACTTCCGGGAGGGGGTCAGGGCAGTGATCATCGACAAGGACAATGCGCCGCAGTGGTCGCCGGCGCGGGTGGAAGACGTGGCCGACGCGGACATCCGGGCCCTGTTCGATCCGCTTCCGGCCGATCAGGAATGGACCCCGCTGGCGTGACGACTTGCATCCCTGCGGGCACCGGCGCGTAAGTCCGGTCGACTGTCGTTCGAGGAGTCTGAACATGCTGAAGTCCCTTCTGCTCGTGGCCACGGCGCTGGCCCTGACGGGCTGCGCGCCCGTGATGTTTGCCGCGACCCCGGCGGATCCGGCGGAGCGGGCCTCGGCTGTGGTCAATGACTATGCCCTCGCCATCGCTGACCCGCTGCGGCCCGCCGCCGAGGTCGAGCGCGATCCGCTGCGCAAGCCGGCCGAGATGCTGGCCTTCATCGGGATCCAGGGCGGCGAACGCATCGCCGACATCCGCCCGGAAGAGGGCTATTTCACCCGTCTGTTCGCCCGCGCCGTGGGCCCCGAAGGCCGGGTCTATGCCTTTGTGCCGAACCAGACGGCGGTGCGCGAGAACGGCTTTGGCGATACGCTGGCGACCGACTATCCGAATGTGACGCGGGTGACCGGCGCGCTGGAAGAGCTTTCGTTCGGTGAGTCGCTGGACGTCGTCTGGATGGGGCAGGAGTACCACGACTTCGTCATCCCGCGGTTCGGCGTGGACGTGGCGAAGATGAATGCGGCGGTGTTCGCAGCCCTGAAGCCCGGCGGGCTTTATGTGATTCTGGACCACGAGGCCGCGCCCGGTGCCGGCACCGATGTGGTCGGCACCCTGCACCGGATCGAGGGGGGGGCCCTGCGCGCCCAGGTCGAGGCCGCGGGGTTCATCTTCGAGGGCGAGAGCGATGCGGTCCGCAATCCGCAGGACGACCGCAGCCTGTCGGTCTTCGACCCGGCGATCCGGGGTCGCAGTGACCAGTTCGTCTATCGCTTCCGCAAACCCGGCTAGACGGTCCGCGTTTCATACATGAGCAGGGTGGCCCCGCCGGTGGCGAAGGTCGCCACATCGGCGGCGGCGGCCTGACCCTCGGGACTGGCCGAGGCGGCGGCGAGCGCTTCAAGGCTGTCGAACGTCAGAATCGCGATCAGGTGCACTCCCGCCGGGCCCTCCGGCGTCATCACCGGGCCGTCGCTGAGTTCGAAGCGACGTAGCCCGGGCAGTTTGCGCGCCAGCGGCACGTGGATCTCGGCATAGTGACGGTCGAAGGCGGCGGGGTCGGTGGGGGTCCCGTAGGTCACGACAAGCTGGGCCACTGGAGTTCTCCAATCAGGATAGGGCCGCGACAGGCCCGGAAGAGGGGTCTCGCATGGACCCCGCCCCCGCGTAAGACGTCGTGGCCAACAGGGGCGAGCCGGTCCGGCCCCGCTTTCGCAAACCGGCCCGAGGGTCTAACCCGGGGCAAAATCGCTCCGGGAGAGAACAGTATGGCCACCAGAATCGCCTTCATCGGCCTTGGCAACATGGGCGGGGGCATGGCCGCCAACCAGGCGAAGGCCGGTCATGCGGTCTCGGCGTTCGACCTGTCGGCGGCGGCGCTGGAGCGGGCGAAGGCGGCGGGTTGCACGCCGGTTGGGTCGGTCGCGGAGGCCGTGCGCGACGCCGAGGTCATCATCACCATGCTTCCGGCCGGCCCCCATGTGCTGCAGGTCTATTCGGAGCAGATCATCGGTGCCGCTCCGTCGTCCGCCCTGCTGCTGGACTGTTCGACCATCGATGTCGACACGGCCCGCAAGGTCGCCGGTCTGGCGCGCGAGGGTGGCTATGCCTTTGCCGACGCCCCGGTGTCGGGCGGGACCATGGCGGCCGAGGCCGGGACCCTGGCCTTCATGGTCGGGTGCGACGAAGGGGATTTTCCCCGGATCGAGGCCGCGCTGGAGCCCATGAGCCGGGCCACCTTCCGCGCCGGCGACCACGGGGCAGGGCAGGCGGCCAAGATCTGCAACAACATGATCCTCGGCATCACCATGCTGGGGACCTGCGAGGCCATCGCCCTGGCCGAGAAACTGGGTCTGGATCCGGTCAAGTTCTTTGATATCGCGGCCAAGTCATCCGGGCAGAGCTGGAGCGTGACCAGCTATTATCCCTGGCCCGGCCCGGTGCCGACGGCGCCGTCGAATCGCGACTATGAGGGCGGATTCGCGACGGCCATGATGCTGAAGGATCTGAAACTGGCGCAGGATGCGGCGGCCAAGGCCGGAGCCTCGACGCCGCTGGGGGCCCAGTCCGAGGCTCTGTTCCAGCTGTTCGACCGTCTCGGTTATGGCGGCCGCGATTTCTCGGGAATCCTGCAGATGTTGCGGGGACGCCTGGAGGATTTGCCGCGCGCTTGATCCACATCAAGGCGGCGCAAGGTCCGTTGATCGATCGTCGTCCATGAGCACGAACGAACCTGAGAACCGTTATCAATTAGGAGGTTGCGACCATTTTGCCACCTCCGAAGATAGACTTTGGTCAGTCCGGGGCGCAAATACTCAGCCATCCGGAGAAACCATGCGAGAGTCAGGGTTGTTCGACTACAGGACCGCGTTTCAGACTGCCGTGGATCAGGTGAAGAGCGAAGGCCGCTATCGCGTCTTCGCCGACCTGAAGCGCGTGCGCGGTCAGTTCCCCAAGGCTGTGCGTCGGCGTGAGGACGGCTCCGAGCAGGAGTGCGTAATCTGGTGCTCCAACGACTATCTGGGCATGGGCCAACACCCGGAGGTCCTGGGTGCCATGCAGGCCGAGCTGGACGCCGTCGGCGCCGGAGCCGGGGGCACACGCAACATCTCGGGCACCACCCGGTCTGCGGTCGATCTGGAGGCCGAGCTGGCCTCGTGGCACCACAAGGAAGCGGCCCTGTTGTTCACCTCGGGCTATGTGGCCAATGAGGCGACGCTGACGACGCTGCAGCGCATCCTGCCGGGCCTGATCATCTTCTCCGACAGCCTGAACCACGCCTCCATGATTGCGGGCATCAGGAATGGTGGCTGCGAGCGGCACGTCTTCCTGCACAATGATCTGGCACATCTGGAGACGCTGCTGGCCGCCGCGCCGGCGGACGCGCCCAAGCTGATCGCCTTCGAGAGCGTCTATTCGATGGACGGCGACATCGCCGACATCGCCGGCACCATCGCCCTGGCCCGCAAATATGGCGCGCTGACCTATCTGGACGAGGTCCATGCGGTTGGCCTGTACGGTGAGACCGGCGCGGGTGTGGCCGAGCGGGACGGGGTGCTGGACGGCATCGACATCGTCGAATGCACCCTCGGCAAGGCCATCGGCGTCATGGGTGGATACATCGCGGCTGACGCCGTGATCGTGGACGCGGTGCGCAGCTGGGCCTCGGGCTTCATCTTCACCACCAGCCTGCCGCCGGCCCTGACGGCCGGAGCCCTGGCCTCGGTGCGCCACCTGAAGACCCACCCCGAACTGCGCGCGGCGCATCAGGAACGGGCCGAGACCCTGAAGCGCCGCTTCGCCGAGGCCGGGATTCCGGTCATGCCGAGCGAAAGCCACATCGTCCCGGTGTTCGTCGGTGATCCGGTCCACGCCAAGATGATTTCGGACATGCTGCTGGAAGACCACGGCATCTACGTCCAGCCGATCAACTATCCGACCGTGCCCAAGGGAACCGAGCGTCTGCGCTTCACGCCGTCGCCGAACCATGACGACGGCATGATGGACGCCCTGGTCACGGCCATGGACAAGCTGTGGACGCACTGCAATGTCGCCCGGATGCCCGTCGCGGCGTAGGCCATCTGGCCCGGTTTCAGCCGACCGCGTTTCGCGGTAGGATCAGGCCATGAACGTCCATCAGCCGGTCCCCGCCGAGGTCGAGGAGGAAGATTTCTTTCTCATGTCGAACTTGCGTCCTAGCGACACCGGTCTGCCTATGGTCGTTTGGGTCAGCAATCGGGGCCATGCCCGCCACGATGCTCGTGTGAAGGTTTGCCGGACACCCGGGGATCGCATTGCGGTCGATGACATGGCGGTCGTGGGCATCAGGCCCTCGCCTGAATTGATTGAAGGCCCGCTTGATGGCGAGAGCCTCAAGCTGGTGCAGCGGTGGATTGCCCTGAACGCGGACACGCTCATCGGCTATTGGAATAGCGAACTGAGCACCCGCGAACTGTTTCAAAATCTGAAGCGCATCGAGTGACGGACGGACCCGGCGACATCATCGTCGAGGCGATCCGCCGGGGCGTCTATCTGAAAGTGACGGCGGTCCACGTCGTGACGGGGAGAGAGGCGACGGCGGTGGGGCCGGCGGCGGAACCCAAGGCCGTCGAGCGGCTGGCTGTAGCCAAGCTCAAGCGTCTACTGACGCACCCCTGACACCAGATGTTGTGGCAAGGGGCCACCGGGACTAGATAGGGCGCTCCCGCACCGCCAGCCCGGATATCGCCCGTGACCGCTCATTTCATTCATGACGCCTATTTCTCGCGCGGTCTGGCCCAGACCGACCCGGAGGTGTTCGCCGCCGTCGAGGGCGAGTTGCATCGCCAGCAGGAGCAGATCGAGCTGATCGCCTCGGAAAACATCGTCTCGAAGGCGGTGCTGGAGGCCCAGGGGTCGGTCCTGACCAACAAATACGCCGAGGGCTATCCGGGGCGTCGCTACTACGGCGGCTGCGAGTATGTGGATGTGACCGAGGATCTGGCGCGCGAGCGGGCCAAACAGCTGTTCGGCGCCGCCTTCGCCAACGTCCAGCCTCACTCCGGGGCCCAGGCCAACCAGGCGGTCTTCCTGGCCCTGCTGCAGCCCGGTGATACCTTCCTGGGTATGGATCTGGCGGCCGGCGGTCACCTGACCCACGGTTCGCCCGCCAACCAGTCGGGCAAATGGTTCCGGCCCGTGACCTATGCTGTCACGCCCGACACCCATCTGATCGACTATGACCACGTCGCCGAGATGGCGCAGAAGGAAAAGCCCAAGCTGATCGTGGCCGGGGCCAGTGCCTATAGCCGCCACATCGACTTCGCCCGCTTCCGCGAGATCGCCGACAGCGTGGGCGCGTATCTGATGGTCGACATGGCCCACTATGCCGGTCTGGTGGCCGGGGGCGTCTATCCGAACCCGGTGCCGCACGCCCATGTGGTGACCACGACGACGCACAAGACCCTTCGGGGCCCTCGCGGCGGCCTGATCCTGTCCAACGACGCGGATCTGGGCAAGAAGTTCAACTCGGCCGTCTTCCCGGGCCTGCAAGGCGGACCGCTGGAGCATGTCATCGCGGCCAAGGCCGTGGCCTTCGGCGAGGCCCTGAAGCCCGAGTTTCAGGCCTATGCCAAACAGGTCGTGCTGAACGCCCAGGCCCTGGCCGCCGTTCTGGTCGAGCGCGGTCTGGCGATCGTGTCGGGCGGCACCGACAGCCACCTGATGCTGGTCGACCTGCGGCCCAAGGGCGTGACCGGCAAGGCGACCGAGCTGCAGCTCGAGCATGCCCTGATGACCTGCAACAAGAACGGCGTGCCCTTCGATACGGCCCCCTTCACGGTGACCTCGGGCGTCCGGCTGGGCACCCCGGCGGGTACCACGCGCGGCTTCGGCGTCACCGAGTTCCAGCAGGTCGGTCACTGGATCGCCGATGTGGTCTCCAGCATGAACGGCGGCGATGAGGCAGATCCGGCCGTGATTGCCGAAGTCGCGGGCAAGGTTCGGGCACTGACGGCGCGCTTCCCGATCTACGGCTAGGGCCGACGGATGAAGTGCCCCTTCTGCGGTCATCTGGACAGTCAGGTGAAGGACAGCCGCCCGTCGGATGACGGTGCGGCCATCCGTCGTCGGCGGTCCTGTCCCAACTGCGGGGGGCGGTTCACCACCTTCGAACGGGTGCAGCTGCGCGAACTGGTGATCCTGAAGCGCAACGGCCGGCGCACGCCATTCGATCGAGACAAGCTGGACCGGTCCCTGGCCATCGCCCTGCGCAAACGCCCTATCCAGCCCGAACAGGTCGAACAGATGGTGTCGCGGATCGTGCGCCAGCTGGAGAGTCTGGGCGAGACCGAGATCCCCTCCAGCGTCGTCGGCGATTTCATCATGAAGGCGCTGAAGGCGGTCGATGAGGTGGCCTATGTCCGCTATGCCTCGGTCTACAAGGATTTCCGGGCCACCGGCGATTTCGCCCGGTTCCTCGGCGAGGAGGGTCTGGACGACGATCCGGGATCGTCGAGGACCTGATGAGGCCACGCATCACCTGGAAGGTCGCCACGTCGCTGGACGGGCGCATCGGCACATCGACGGGCGAAAGCCAGTGGATCACGGGCCCGCAGGCGCGCGAGCAGGGCCACCGGCTGCGGGCCGTTCATGACGCGGTTCTGGTCGGGGTCGAGACCGTGCTGGCCGACGATCCCCGGCTGACGGTGCGGCTGCCGGAGGGCGAGACCGGGGCCGATCCGCTGCGCGTGGTGCTGGACAGCCGGTTGAGAACGCCACCTTTCGCGCGGCTGGCCACGGCGGGCACCCTGATCCTGACCACGCGTGAGCCCGTCCCGGTCGGCGGGGCCGAGATTGTGCGCGTGGCGGGTGACGCCAGCGGTCGGCCGGCGGTCGGGGCGGTGCTGGAAACCCTTGCGGCCCGCGGTGTCCGCAGTCTGATGATCGAGGGCGGGGGGCGGGTCGCGGCCTGTTTCATCACGGCTGGTCTGGTCGATGCCATCGAATGGTTTCGCGCCCCCATCCTGCTGGGCGGCGACGGCCGTCCCGGGGTCGCGGGCCTGGCCCTGGCGCGGCTGGCGCATGCGCCGCGGTACCGACGTCTTGCGGTGGAGCCCGTGGGTGACGACCTGTGGGAACGTTACGAGAAGGCTTGAACCGTGTTCACAGGAATCATCACCGATATCGGCCGGGTTCGCTCGGTCGCCCAGACCGCGCGCGACCGGCGCTATGAGGTCGAGACCGTATGGGACGTTTCCGGTATCGATCTGGGGGCCTCCATCAGCCACGCGGGCTGTTGTCTGACGGTCGTGGAAAAGGGTGATGGCTGGTTCGCCGTCGAGGTCTCGGGCGAGACCTTGGACAAGACCACGCTGGGCGGCTGGGCCGCCGGGACCCCGGTCAATCTGGAACGGGCGACGAAGGTCGGCGACGAACTGGGCGGCCACATCGTTTCGGGCCATGTCGATGGTCTGGGGACGGTCATCGCCATCACGCCGGAGGGCGGATCGCACCGGATAACGATCGAGGCCCCGGCACCCCTGCACCGCTTCATCGCCGCCAAGGGGTCGATCACCGTCGACGGCGTGTCCCTGACGGTGAACAGCGTCGAGGGGCAGCGGTTCGGCCTCAACATCATCCCTCACACCTGGGACGCAACGACGCTGGGCCGGCTTCAGGTCGGCGATGCCGTCAATCTGGAGATCGACATGCTGGCGCGATACCTCGCGCGGTGGCAGGAGACCGCATGATGCGCAGTTCCTCTCAAGCCCATGGGGCCGCCAGCAGTTCAGACAGCCCGATCAGCCCGATCGAGGACATCCTCGAGGATGCCCGCAACGGCCGGCCGTACATCCTCGTCGATGCAGAGGACCGGGAGAACGAGGGGGATGTGATAATTCCCGCCCAGTTCGCCACACCGGACCAGATCAATTTCATGGCCCGCCATGCGCGCGGCCTGATCTGCCTGGCCATCACGGCCGAGCGGGCCCGCCAGCTGCGCCTGCCGCCGATGGCCGCCGACAACCGCGAGAGCATGAGCACGGCCTTCACCGTCTCGATCGAGGCGGCCGATGGCGTGACGACGGGCATCAGCGCCGCCGACCGGGCCCGCACCGTGCAGGTCGCTTCGGACCCGAGCCGGACGGCCGACGACATCGTCTCGCCCGGCCACGTCTTCCCACTGGTGGCCCGCGACGGCGGGGTGCTGGTCCGCACCGGCCACACCGAGGCTGCGGTGGACATCAGCCGCATGGCCGGCCTGACCCCGGCGGGCGTGATCTGCGAGATCATGAACGACGACGGCACCATGGCGCGGCTGCCGGATCTGGTGGCCTTCGCCCAGATGCATGGGCTGAAAATCGGCACGATCGCCGACCTGATCGCCTATCGCCGCCGCACCGAGCGGTTTGTCGAGCGGGTCATGGACACGCCGTTCGAGAGCGTTCACGGTGGGCCCTTCCGCCTGATGCTGTACCGAAACACCATCGAGGGGCAGGAGCATGTGGCCCTGGTTCACGGCAAGATCGAGCCGGGCAAGCCCACCCTGGTGCGGATGCATCAGGTCGACTTTGCCGCCGACCTGCTGGGCCACGTCGAGGATCGCCAGAGCTATATTCCCCGGGCGCTGAAGGCGATTACGGACCACGACGGCCCGGGCGTGGTGGTGTTTCTTCGGGACCCAACCTTGCAGGGGCTGGCCGAGCGGCTGGCGGGCACCAACAAGCCGGCAGCGGTCGACCGCTCGCTGCGGAACTATGGGGTCGGGGCCCAGATTTTGCTGGATCTCGGCGTGCGCGACATGATCGCCATGAGCTCCACGCGACCCGAACCCGCCGCGATCGAGGGCTATGGCCTGCGCATCGTCGGCTGGCGTGACATGGACGGAGAAGACCAATCCTGAGCGATCCCCCCCGCGTCCTCATCGTCGAGGCGCGCTTTTATGACGAACTGGCCGACGCCCTTCTCGAAGGTGCGAACGACGCCCTGCAGGCGCAGGGTGTAGCCTTCGACGTGGTCACCGTGCCGGGTGCCCTCGAGATCCCGCCCACCATCGCCCTGGCCGAAGAGGCGGGGCGCTATCCCACTGCACCGCGCTATGATGGCTATGTCGCCCTGGGCTGCGTGATCCGGGGCGAGACCTATCATTTCGAGATCGTCTCGGACCAGTCGGCGGCCGGCATCATGGCCCTGGGCACCCGGGGCGTGATCATCGGCAACGGCGTCCTGACGGTCGAGGACGAGGATCAGGCCTGGGCGCGCGCGCGTCGCAGCGAGGGCGACAAGGGCGGCGGGGCGGCCCGCGCCTGCATGGACCTGATTGCGTTGAAGAAGCGGTTGCGCGTAGGGCTCGGCGGATGACCGAACCCAACAGCATCCAGGCCGTTCTCGCCCAGTTGGCCGAGAATGAACGCGCCCAGGCCGAACCGCATCTGACCAGCCGCCAGCGCCGGGCCCGGACCGTCGCCCGGCTCGCGGCCGTCCAGGCCCTGTACCAGATGGAACTGGCCGGGGAGGGGGTCGAGACCGTCATCACCGAGTTCTCGAACCACCGTTTCGATGCTGACATCGAGGGCGAACCCCTGGCCGAGGCGGACGAGGCCTGGTTCGCCGACATCGTGCGCGGCGTGATCGACAGCCAGAAGACCATCGACGCCGCGGTCAAGGCGCGGTTGGCCTCGAACTGGCGATTGGAGCGGCTGGACGCCACCCTGCGCGCCCTGCTCCGTTGCGGGGCCTGGGAATTGACCGACAAGGCCGAGGTCCCGAAGGAGATCGTGATCGACGAATACGTCGAACTGGCCAAGGCCTTCTTCGATGAGGCCGAGGCCAAGTTCGTCAATGCGGCGCTGGACGGCGTCGCCCGCGACGTGCGCCCGAAGGCCTGAGCCATGGCCGCCGTCGAGGTCGCCGGCGAGTTCGAGACCATCCGGACGCTGCTGAGGCCGCTGGCCCATCCTGATCACGCACTGGGTCTGATGGATGATGTCGCCGTCCTGCCGTCGCGGCCGGGGTACGATCTGATCCTGACCAAGGACGCTGTTGTCGAGGGCGTCCATTTTCTGGCCGACGATCCGCTGGATACCGTGGCGCAGAAGCTGTTGCGGGTGAACCTGTCGGATCTGGCGGCCAAGGGGGCCGAGCCGTTCGGCTATCTTCTGGCCTGTCACTGGTCGGCCCGCTGCGGTTGGAGCGAGCGAGAGAGTTTCGTCGCCGGTCTGGCGCGGGATCAGGAGACCTTCGGGATCCATCTGCTGGGCGGCGACACGGTCCGCACCCCGGGTCCGGCGTCCTTTTCCGCGACGATGCTGGGCTGGGTGCCGAAGGGCGAGACCACCCTGCGCCGCGGAGCCCGACCGGGGGATGCCGTCTATGTCACCGGCACGATCGGCGACGGTCGGCTGGGCCTGCAGGCGGCCCAGGGGCATCTGTCGCTGGAGCCCGAACGGGTAGAGGCCCTGGCGGAGCAGTATCGACGGCCGGCGCCGCGGCTGGCCTTCGGTCAGGCCGTCCGTGGGATAGCCACCGCCGGGGTCGACATCTCGGACGGATTGATCGCGGATCTGGGCCATGTCGCGGCAGCCAGCGGCGTCGGGATCGCCCTGCAGCTGGAATCAACGCCGCTGTCGGCCGCCGCCCACGCCTGGTTTGACCGGCGGACTGACCCTCTGGCCGCGCTGAAGGATCTGGCCACCGGGGGCGATGACTATGAGGTCGCGATCACGCTCAATCCGCTGGAGGAGGCAGCGGTGAAGCGCGAGGCCGAACGCCTGCACCTGCGGCTGACCCGCATCGGTCAGGTCACGGCGGGCTCCGGCGTGTCGGTGACGTACCTTGGACAGCCCGTTGCGGTCGGCCGGGCAGGCTGGACCCACGATCGCTGAACCCGGGCGGGCGACAGAAACGGAATATCAACCGCTTCGCGTCATTGTTCCCCCATGCGCCGCAGAGATCTCTTCACCGTCGGAACCCTGGCCCTTGCGGGCGCGGCTGCAACTGCGTCCTCCGCGAGTGCAGGCGAGCCGGCCGCGCCCAAGCCCGTCCTTCCGCTGGACATTGCCGGGATCGGCCTGCCGATCATTTCCGAAGGACGGATCCGGAACTATGTGTTCGTGACGGTGCGTCTGACCCTGGGTGAAGGCCATACCCCCGACAGCCTCAAATCCAAGGTGCCCTATTTCCGGGATGCACTGGTCCGGGCCGCCTATCGCACGCCCTTCGTCGTGGCCAATGACTGGACCCGAATCAACGATGCGGCGGTCAATGCCATGCTGATGGCGGCCGCGCCCACCCTGGCCGGGCCCGGGGCTGTGACCCGCGTCGAGGTCGCGCTGCAGTCGCCCCGCCGCCGGACCAGCATCCGCTCGACCTGATCGGCTGCGCCCGCCGCATGGCGGGTTGCGTCCTTCCGACGCATTTGGCACGGTTCCGCCGTAATTCCCGAACGGACGCGCCCATGCGTCCAGACTGCGCACGGGGGGACCGCAAGGCGGACAGAGGCGAAAAACGCCCGCCGCTGCCCACGGGTCCGCGCGCCTAACGGTATGGAAACGCCAAGATGACGATTGTTCTGTGGCTCGTTATAGCCGCCGGCGCGCTGGGGGTCCTGTACGGGCTTGTCCAGACCGCCAGTCTGATGAAAGCCGAAACCGGCAATGACAAGATGCGCGAGATCGCTGCCGCGATCCAGGAAGGGGCCTCCGCCTATCTGAAGCGCCAGTACACCACCATCGCCATGGTCGGGGTGGTCATCCTTATCGCCGCCTGGCTGCTGATCGGCCCCTATGCCGCCGCCGGATTCGTGATCGGGGCAGTACTGTCAGGGCTCGCCGGATTTGCCGGCATGCTCATCTCCGTGCGGGCCAATGTGCGGACCGCCCATGCAGCGTCGCAGAGCCTTTCGAAGGGGCTGGACCTCGCCTTCCGTTCCGGGGCCATTACCGGCATGTTCGTGGCGGGCGGGGCCCTGATGGGCGTCGCCGGCTACTATGCCGTCCTGACCGCAGGTCTGGGGCTGGAGTCCACGGGCCGTGAGGTCATTGACGGACTGGTGGCGCTGGGCTTCGGGGCCTCGCTGATCTCCATCTTCGCCCGTCTGGGCGGCGGCATCTTCACCAAGGGCGCCGATGTCGGCGGCGACATGGTGGGCAAGGTCGAGGCCGGCATCCCCGAGGA
>JAIEQA010000048.1 GCA_019748095.1 Caulobacteraceae bacterium
AGATCGCCGGTCGAGGCCCCCATGAAGACCTTGATGCCACAGCAGCCGGGCAGACGTTCCAGCTCGCCCAGATGGGCCGCATTGGCGTGGGTGCCGCCGATATAGAAGGCGTGGTCGGTCCACATCCGGTCGCGCGCCCGGGCCAGTTTGTCGGCGAGGGTGGCGGGATCGGTGGTGTTCGGCTCGGTGTTGGGCATCTCGAACACGGCGACGACACCGCCGAGCGCTGCGGCGCGCGATCCGGTCTCGAGATCTTCCTTCCACTCCAGTCCGGGCTCGCGGAAATGGACCTGGGTGTCGATCACGCCGGGCAGGACGGTCAGACCCGTGGCATCGACCACCTCTCCGGCCGAGGCCTGGCCCAGATCCCCGATGTCGATGATCCGGCCGCCCCGGATCCCGACATCGGCCATGCCGCGACCGGCGTGATTTACCACCTCGCCACCGCGCACGATCAGGTCATAGGTCCGGGTCATCGAAGGCTCCGCCAAAGAAATAGGGTCCGGATGGTCCGGATGGTCCGGGTCCGATGGGCCGGATGATGCAAAAAACAGAGTCCACTGAGTCCACTGAGTCCGGATCACCAGCGGCCGAGCTGACATTATAGGGCCACGGGAAGCAGTGCCGCATCGATCAGGTGGATTTTTTTTCAAGCAGCAGGATCGCAGCCTTCAGGACACGTTCGGCAGGAAGACCCATCATATGCTGGATGGCCTGGTTGAGGCGTGGATCGACGGCCCGGAACTCGTCCAGAGTGCGTTCGCCCCGGATCGAGACCCCGCCCCATGGACCGACCCGGGAATCGTCGGACGGACCGAAAACCCCGACGGACGGGACCCCTGCGGCAACGGCCAACTGGGTCCAGAGTGAATCCGCGCCGATATAGAGGCTGGCGCGCGACAGGGCCGCGGCCGTCTGCAGCCGGGTCAACCGACCCTGAAGCTCGATCACCCGCGTGCGGGGCACCGCAAGGCGAATGGCGTGGGCGGCGTCACGGTCCGCCTCCTCGCCCACGATCATCAGCCGGCCGCCTGCGAGAGCCCCACCCTCGGCGAGCAGGGGGGCCGCGACCCGGGCGTAGCGTTCGGCCGGCCAACGCTTGCCGATCCAGTCAGCGCCGGGGGCGACCGCCAGGATCGGCCCCTCACCCGCGCCGATGAGGGTGTCGGCCGCAGCGCGGGTCTCATCGCCAAAGAACAACCGGGGGGCGGGCACAGTGTCCAGTTGCAGCACCCGGGCGGCCAGTTCGACGGCGTGAAGGCCGGGCTGGTCCGGGCCGCGCACGGCCCGCTTCTGGCGCTGCAGGCGTTCGGAGAATTTCGTGCCGCGCATGTCCACGACCAGGCCCCAGCGGGTAGTGCGGACCTGGTTCCACAGGGCGATCCAGTCCCAGCGGCCGGTCCGGTCCAGCACGATCAACCGATGAAGGCGCGGCGTATCGGCGAAAAGGGGGGCCGAAGCGGCCGAGCCGACGACGGTAAAGTCGGCGTGCGGAACCGCGTCGACCAGATGGGCGAGTACCCCGGACGACAGCACGGCGGCCTCGGCGTCGGCCTCGGCGATATAGAGAATCGGAAAACGGGCACTCATGTCGTGGCGGTATACGGATGATCTTGCGGCGGAGGTGAGGCGGAGACGCAGGGTTGCCCCTCCCTTCAACGCGCGCGGCCCCCTATCTTTCCCCCCATGACCGATTGCATCGCCCGACTGTCCGACCGCGCCCTGATCCGGGTGAGCGGGCCGGACGCCAAACCCTTCCTGCACAATCTGCTGACCCAGGATGTGGAGGGCCTGAGGCCGGGCGAGGTCCGGTTCGGGGCGATGCTGTCGCCGCCCGGGCGGCTGCTGTTCGACCTGTTCCTGTGGGGCGAGGCGGACGGGGTGGTGCTGGACGTGGCGGCGGACCGGCGCGAGGCGCTGATGACGCGGCTATCGATGTACCGGCTGAGGGCGCAGGTGGAGATCTCCGCGGACGACCGGCCGGTGATGGTCAGCTGGCCGGGCGTGGCCGGAGGGTTCACCGCCGATCCCCGTCTGGCCGCGCTCGGCGGGCGGGCCCTCGGCGAGCGGACGACGGATGCCGATGAGGACGGCTGGGACGCGCACCGTCTGGCGGTCGGGGTTCCCGATCCGGCGGCAGACGGGGGTTCGGACAGCACCTATCCGATCGAGGCCAATTTCGACCTGCTGAACGGCATCGATTTCCGGAAGGGCTGTTTCGTCGGCCAGGAAACGACCAGCCGGATGAAACGGCGGGGCGAGATCAAGAAGCGCATGCTGCCGATCGCGTTTGAGGGCCCCGCCCCGGCCCCGGGGACGGAGGTGCTGAACGGCGAGCTGCGGGCGGGGCAGGTGCTGACCGGCCGCGACGGCGGGGCCATGGCCCTGCTGCGGCTGGACCGTCTGGAGGGGACGCTGACGGCGGACGGACGGGCGGTAACGGCGCGGCGGCCGGCGTGGATGGCAGGAAGCGAGCCGCCTCCGATCGCTGCAGCCACCTCAAGCGACTGATTCAGGCCATCTCACAGACCTCAACACGCATTTGCGACGGGTCGAGGCGTGGTTGACACTCCAGCTCTGCATTTGCGAGCGTCGATCCATGCTTGAGCCGCTGATGTTTCTCATTCTGGGGACCGTGATGGCGCTTTGGCCGGGTCGATGGGTCTTTGGGTCAAGCACGGTTCGCGCCCGAAGACTGCGCGAGATCGACGAAGGGGCGGACGAGAGATACTTCGAAGAGCGGCGAGAGTTGACGGAATATGTGCCCTCGCCCCGCTTCCTGCTGCCCTGGCGCATCATCGGAGCCGTGACTGCCATCGGGGCCGCCGGTGTATTGATCGTGCGGTCCGGGATCGCGGGTTAGGTTCGGCCCCTTCCTTCAAGGCGATCCGCATGGGGGGCCGGAGGCTCGAGGGCGTGTCACTCCAGACCGCTCAATCCCCACAGGCCAAGGACTCCGAGCCCGTTGGCGGCGAAGTGAATCGCAACAATCAGCCAGAAGCCAGGCCATAGCTGCCCCCGGAGCATCCAGTGGTGCTGGATCACGGCCATCAGGGCGAAGAACGGCGCAACGGCCAGTGAAAGCGGGCCAAGGCCATGAAGCGGCACGGAAGCAAACGCACAGGTCAGGGCAGTCGCCCATACAGGCCATCCCCATCCCGACCGGTGCCCCAGAAGCCAGACGAGGAAAAGAATACCGATCGACTCCGTAAGCGGGGCGAACACAAGCGCCACGAAGACCCACTCCGCGTCGAGGACGTCGGTCAGGCCACTGAACTTTTCCATTGCCGCAGTCTCAGCCGACCCAGTGGCCGCCACCAGAAGGATCGCCAAACCGAGGATGATGAGGGACAGTCGCCCCACGATAACGGCCCACAGCAGCGTGCGAACCCAGCGGTCAGAACGTCCGGTCAGGTCGTTCCAGAAGCCCGTCGGCTTGTCGGCGTCATGAGCGTTTTCCCCGGCGTTCATGGCAGCACTGGAGCATGGTCCGGTTGCGTTTGGCTACGGCACCGGGGCCCGTGACGCATCGCCGGTGACCGAAAAACACACTCGGGCAACGGGCGCGTACGAGTGCTACCCTGCCCCAATGCCGGACTCACTTCATCGCTGTTCCTGGTGCGGGACCGACCCGCTGTATGTCGCCTATCACGACACCGAATGGGGCGTGCCGGAGCATGACGCGCGGGCGTTGTGGGAGAAGCTGGTGCTGGACGGGTTCCAGGCCGGGCTGGCCTGGATCACCATACTGAGGAAGCGTGAGAGCCTGAGGGCTGCCTTCGCCGGGTTCGATCCGGAGGTGGTGGCCGGGTTCGGCGAGGCCGACCGGGCGCGGCTGATGGCCGATCCGGGGATCATACGCTCGGGGGCCAAGATCGATGCGGCGATCCGGGGCGCGCAGGTGTTTGTCGAGATGCGGGATCGGGGCGAGGACTTCTCCGGGTGGCTGTGGAGCTTCGTCGACGGACGACCGGTGCAGACCGCGCCCGCGACACGGGCCGAGGTTCCGGCGCAGACGCCGGTGTCGGTGGACATGGCCAGGGCCCTGAAGGCCCGGGGCTTCGGCTTCTGCGGCCCGGTCATCACCTATGCCTTCATGCAGGCGACCGGGATGGTGAACGACCATGTCGCGGGCTGCTTCCGCTGCGAGGAGGTCCGGGCTATGGGCGGGGCGTGACGGGCAAGACGACATCGAAGACGAGGACGGCGCGGGCGGTTCCGACGATGGCGCTGGAGACCCGGCTGGCCGCGCGGGTCGGCGGGCCGGTGTGCGGGGTGGATGAGGCCGGACGCGGACCCTGGGCCGGGCCGGTCTCGGCCGGGGCCGTGATCCTGTCGGCCGACCATCTTCCGCCGGGCATCGACGATTCCAAGGCCCTGACGGCAGCGCGGCGGGAGGTGCTGGCGGTCGAAATCAAGCGCTGCGCCGTGGCCTGGGGCGTCGGCTTCGCCTCGGTCGAGGAGATCGAGGAAATGAACATCCTGCAGGCGACGGGCCTGGCCATGCGCCGGGCGATCGAGGCGCTGGCGGTCCAGCCGAAGGCGGCGCTGGTCGACGGCAACTACCGGTTCAAACTGCCCTGCGACGTGGAGACGGCGGTCGGGGGCGACGGGCGGTCACTGTCGATCGCGGCGGCGTCGATCCTGGCCAAGACGGCGCGGGATCAGGTGATGATCGAGATGGACGCGATCTATCCCGGCTACGGCTTTGCCGGGCACAAGGGTTACAATGCACCGGTCCACAGCGCGGCGCTGAAGGCCATGGGGCCCTGTGCCATCCACCGGCGGAGTTGGTCGCCGATCCGGGCGCTACTGGAGGCCTAAAAGGCGAGTAGGTTGCCCAGAAACGCGCCCATAAGGGCGGAAACGACAGCCCCGGCAGTGACGACGACCCAGCGTGGCAGCGGTTCGGCCTCGACCGGACGGGCGGACAGGGTGCGGGGGGCGATGGCGTCGGCGCGGGCGAGGAAGTCGTTGGCGGGGCGAGAGTCGAACCGGATAGCGCCCGGCGCGCGCCAGGCGGCGGTCTGATACGCCGTGAGCGCGTCGCGGGCCTGCGACGGCCGGCCGGGTTGTTCATGCGGGTTCAGGGTCATGCTGGGCGGGTCCCGGGATCTTAACAAGACATTGACACCCGCCCAGGCCGGGCGGTCAAGCGGCCAGGGCAATGGGCCGGTCGGTCACCACGAACAGATATTCGACATTGCGCAGGCGGCCGATCGCCCCGACCTTCTCGCCCTTGGGATTGTGGATGCCGATCCGGGCCCCGACGTAGCGGGGCCGCGGAATCTCGACGACCCGGACATGGCCGCGCGCCGACAGCATGGCGACCAGCTGGTCGCGGCCCAGATAGCCCTCGTCATTGAAGGAGACGATCAGGTTGGGCGCGCGGATGGCGTCGACCACGGCCTGCAGCGCCGGGCCGATGCCGGGCTTCGAGTTGAAGGCGCTCTTCCTCGTCTTCACATCGATCCGCTTGTTGGCGATGCCGTAGGTCTCGGGCCGGTCCCACAGGATCAGGCTTTCCCAGACATGGTAGTTCCCGAGGTAGGAATGCTGGTTGTAGGGCGGATCCAGATAGACGAGGTCGCCGTCGAAGACCGCAGCGATCTCCAGTGCCTCGGCGCGGGTGGCGCGGCAGGGACCGGCGGCGACGGCGGGCTGGAGCGCGGGCATGCGGAGTGCCAACGGCCTCAGTGCCCGGGGGGCCCAGGACTTCATATAGGCCATCTGCAGGCCGGCCGTGGAATCGACCCGGTCTGCGGCCTCCATCAGGCTGACGAGGGCGATGGCCTTCAGCTCCGGCTCCAGCCCCATGGCCTCGATGCGATCGCGGATGGCGTCGATAAGGGCCCCGTTCTCCGGGGTGAAGTAGCGGGCGTCCTCGCAGAAGGCCTTCGTGAACCAGCCGGGTGCAGGCGGGGTGGTGGCCAGATCGGCGAGCACGGCCGTGGCCCGGTCCTGCCACTGATCGCGGTCAGCCTGGACATAGGTGGTGGCGAGGGTGTGGGCATAGGCGTTGTGGTCGTTGGACCAGACCCGGAACCCCTGCCCCTTCAGCGCATGACCGACGCGGGCGGAGCCGGAGAACAGATCACAGACATGGCCGCCGTCGGGCAGCAGGGCGCGGATCGCCGAGGTGATCGGTTCGATCAGGGCACGCTTGGAGCCGAGGTATTTGATCATGGGTGAACACCCCTCCCCCGGCGGGAGAGGGAGACTGCGCACGATGGCGCAGCCGTCGTCCTGGCGCGCTCGGGTGAGGGGTTACGGTGGCTGATCGTCGACATCCGTCCCCTCACCCTTTCGCACAAGGACGATCACTCGCGTGATCGTGTGCTCAAGCCCTCTCCCTGTGGGAGAGGTTCAGGCCTTCTTCGCCTTCTTCAGCGGAGCATGGGCCAGTCGGAGCAGATTCGCAGCCCCCGGGGCACCGAAGGGGGTGCCGGCCAGGATCAGGATGCGCTGGCCGGGCTGGGCCAGGCCGAACTCGATGGCGGAGTTCACCGCATCCTCGGTCACGTCCTCCAGACTGGTGGGCTCCTTGCCCAACCGGGTCTCCAGCCCCCAGACCAGGGCCAGCCGGCGCGCGGTTTCCGGCTTGGGCGTCAGGGCCAGAACCGGCTGCAACGGACGCTCGCGTGACATGCGCCGGGCGGTGCCGCCAAGGGTGGTGAAAACCACGATACAGGCCGTCGACTGGGCCTCACCGGCCTTGCGCGCGGCAGCGACAAGGGCGTCGGCGTCGAAATCGTCCATGCCGGCGTGTTCGGCGTCCATCAGACTGGGCCACAGGGGGTCGGCTTCGACCCGCTCCATGATCCGGTTCATGATGCCCACGGCTTCCAGCGGATAGTCGCCCGACGCGGTCTCGGCCGACAGCATCAGGGCGTCGGCCCCCTCATAGACAGCATTGGCCACGTCGGAGGCCTCGGCCCGGGTCGGGGCGGGCGAGGCGGTCATGGATTCCAGCATCTGGGTGGCCACGATCACCGGCACGCCACGCTGGCGGGCGGCCCGGATGATGGCTTTCTGGGCGACCGGGACCTCTTCCGGCTCCATCTCAACCCCGAGATCGCCCCGGGCAACCATGACCCCGTCGCAGTAGTCGAGGATGGCCTCGAGGTCGGCGAGGGCCTGGGGCTTTTCGATCTTGGCGAGGCAGGCGGCGCGGCCCTTCACGATGGACTTCAGCTCAGCCATGTCCTCCGGCTTCTGGACGAAGCTGAGGGCGACCCAGTCGACGCCGATGCGCAGGGCGAAGGCGAGGTCCTCGCGGTCCTTGGGCGTCAGGGCCGACACCGGCACCACGGCCTCGGGGACGGCGACGCCCTTGCGGTCGGACAGTTTCGAGCCGCTCTCGACCGTGACATCGGCCCACTCGTCGGTGCGTTCGCCGACCCGCAGCCGGACCCGGCCATCGTCGAGCAGCAGCAGCATGCCGGTGCGCAGGGCCCGGAAGATCTCGGGATGGGGCATCTGCACCCGGGCGGCGTCGCCCGGCGTCGGATCGAGATCGAACCGCATGGTGTGGCCCGGCTTGACGTCGATCTCGACGTTGGCGAACCGGCCCAGCCGCAGCTTGGGCCCCTGCAGGTCGGCCAGCACGCCCAGCGGCCGCTTCAGCGCCAGCTCGGCCCCGCGCACCGCCTTCAGGGCGGCGGCGTGGTCCTCATGGGTGCCGTGGCTGAAGTTCAGCCGAAAAACATCAACTCCGGCCTGGGCCAGTTGTTTGACCATGCCAGGAGCCCGGCTGGCCGGCCCCAGCGTCGCGACGATGCGTGCGCGGCGTGCTCTGTTCATGCGCTCTCACCCGTTGGCCGTTGACCGGCCGCGTTTCCCTGCCCCCTCTTGTGCCCACAAATCACAGCGGGGGTAAGGCCGGGGCCAGGCGGGAAACAGGAAGTGAGTCCCTGTTACGTCCGTTCAGTCTGCAGCCGCGCAGGGGGCCGCGCCGAACAGGCCGAGGTCGAGGCAGCGGCCGTCGAGGTCTTCGGGGGTGTCCAGACCGATGGTCCGGGCCAGGGTCGGGGCAATGTCGATCGTGCGGATCGGCAGATAGCGCTCCTGGCCCGATCCCCCGGGCGACCAGAAGATGATCGGCACGCGGCGGTCATAGTTCCACGGCGTTCCGTGGCCGGCGACATAGAGGCCGGCCCGGCCGGCACCGGGCGTCGTGCCGGGCTGCAGGGCGAGGAGAATATCGGGCGAGCGGCCTTCAACGGCCCCAAGGCGCTGGCGCTCCAGCAGGGTCAGTTCTTCGGGACTGGCGTCATGCGCGGGGGCCGGGGCCGCAAGCGCCTGCTCTATGGTCCAGGCTCCGGCGACCGTCGGCTCCGCGCGCAAGGCCTCGACAGCGGCGGCGGCGATCCGGCCGCGCAGCGGCTGCGGCAGGGCGATGTTGTCGGCGCCGACCACCATCACGCCGCTGCCGCCCTGGGTCAGAGGGCCGACAGCGAGGCCGAACTCCTCCCGCAGGGCCGCATTGATACGCCCCAGCAGGGCGGGATCACCGCGCTTCGCTTCGGAAAAGCCGCGCGTCGACTGGCGTTCGGGGAAATCGTTGCCGCCATGGTCGGCGGTCAGCACCACCAGCGCGCCGCCCGGGACCTGGGCGACCCGGTCGAGGAAGACGCCCAGGGCCTTGTCCAACCGGTACATCTGGTCGCACATCTCGGGCCCCTGATTGCCGAAGGTGTGGCCGATGCGATCGGTGGCGGACAGGCTGACGCCCAGCATGTCCGTCACGCCACGACGGCCCAGTTCGCGGCTGTCCAGCAGTTCGATCGCGGCCTCCAGCGTCAGTTCGTCAAGCTGGGGCGAGACATCAATCAGCAGCCGCTGCGGCGGCAAGGTCGCGCGGAAACTGGCCCCGCCGACGGTCCAGTCGGCTTCCAGCGCACGGCAGGTCTCGTCGGAATAGGTCCAGGACGGCGGCGTCGCCTGCAGGCGTGCGGAGATCCGGCCGTTGAGGTCGGCGACCGGGGCCAGGCGGGCCTCGGCGGCCTGGCCCGGCTCGACGTAGGTCGTGAAGCCAAATCCGACGGTGTACCAGAAGGCCCCGTCGCCCTGATGGCCGTTCAGGGTAATGGCCCCGCGGTCCTTGCCGGACACGGCATAGACCCGGCTCTGCGGGCTGACGGCCTTGAGCCAGTCGCCGAGGGTGGAGGCGGTCAGCTGGCCCGGGCCGACCGGGCCGTTGTCGGTGTTGCGGCCGTGGGCCAGCGTGTTCTCTGGTGCGGCGAGACAGTAGACCTCCTGTCCCGTCGTCCGGTCGATCCAGTCGTTGGCGGGGATGCCGGCACGCGCCGGGTTCAGGCCGGTCAGCACGGTGGCGTGTCCCGGGCAGGTTTCGGTCATGGCGTGCTGCTGGTAGCCGTTGGCATAGACCAGACCCTGATCCGCAAGGGTCTTCAGGCCACCGGTGAAGCGGTCGCGATACTGGTTGAACAGGTCAGCGCTGAACTGGTCGACGACGATCGTGACGATCAGCGCCGGGGGACTGGCCTCGGTCGTCGGCTCAGGCGTCTGCGCCCGGGCCGCGAGCGGGGCAGCAGCGAGGGCCACACAGAGACTTGCGAGCAGACGGGACATCGCGACACCGGTTCGTTTGCGGGGCCTCCGCATAGCGCCCCTGTGTTGCGGCTCCAAGACGGGATCGGTCGTCAGCCCCGCCGACGCAGACAAAAAGACGCGCCGGGTGAACCCGGCGCGTCCTGTTTTCGTGCGCGTTTGATCAGCGCGCGTAGTTGTGGGCGATGGCCCAGTCGTACCAGCTGTCGACCACGGTGCCGGTCAGGAGGATGCCGATGCCGCCCGTCAGGGTCGTCAGCACAGCGAACCACCAGGCCCAGCGGTGGATGGACTCCATCGTGGCGTTGAAGCCCATGGTCCAGCGCCAGAACAGGGCTCCCCGCTCGGCCCCCGTGCCGCGGTCGGTGATCTGTTCGACCTCGCGTTCGGCCCCGTAGCGGCTGGTGGCCAGGATGGTCGCCCCGTGCATGGCGAACAGCAGGGTCGAGCCATAGAGGAAGACGATCGAGAGGCAGTGGAACGGGTTGTAGAACAGGTTGCCGTAGGTGATCGAGAAGGCCCCGGTCCAGTCGAGGTGCGGGAAGATGCCGAAAGGCACCGCCTCGGACCAGCTACCCATCATCATCGGCCGGATGAAGCCGAGCACCAGATAGAGCCAGATCGCCGAGGCAAAGGCCCAGGTGGTGTGGGTACCGAGGCCAAGGGCCTTGGCACGCGTATAGCTGCGAACGCACCAGCTGATCACCGACACCGTCAGGAAGAAGCCCGCGATCACCCACCAGCCGCCCTGGTTCAGCGGTGGAAGCAGGTTGAAACCCTGCTCGGGCGGGGGCGGATAGAGCCCCAGCCAAAGAAACTGGCGGACGAACTCGACAGGGTCCCAGCCGACGGAGGCCAGCATGTTGAGACCGATGATCTCGAAGGCCAGGAAACCGGTGAACAGCGCCAGGACGCCGCTATAGCCGAGGTGCATCGGGCCGATCTGGGCGTTGCCGATACGGCCGATCCAGTGAACGAAGAAGGGCTTGCCGACACGCCAGCTGTCATCGCCGGCCTCGGTCTCTACGCCCATCTCGGGATGGGCGCGGACCTGCACCTGGGTGAAGATATTCTGATAGGCGGACATGGTTCCCCCCTCCCCTATTGCCAGATCGGCAGGTTGCGCCAGCCGTCCCACCATTCGGGCCAGCCCTTGTCCCAGAAGGGACCGCTGATGACGATACAGATCGCGCTCCAGATCCCGGCCTGGAGCGCCAGGAACAGGCCGACCCGGTGGATGCCCAGGGTGCCGACCGAATAGCCGATGAAGTCGCGGAAAAAGGTGTCCTCATGCTCCGGCTGGCGGACTTCCTTGCCCGGGCCCGGATTGGTCGCGGCCAGAACCAGCGACCCGTGAAGCGCCAGCGCCATCGTCGTGGTGAAGAAGAAGGTCACGGCGACCATGTGGGCGGGATTGTAGTGGAAATTCAGATACTGGTAGCCAACGTTCGACACCCAGTCGAGGTGGCTGAAGATGCCGTAGGGAAAGCCATGGCCCCACGCCCCCATCAGCCAGGGGCGGATCACCACCAGTGACAGATAGGCGAAGATCGCCACCCCGAAGGCAATGGGCACATGCAGGCCGATCCCCAGTTTACGGCAGATCTCGACCTCGCGCAGGGCCCAGGAAATGAAGGCCCCGGTGGCGCAGATGGTCACCAGCTGCCAGATCCCGCCCTCGCGCAAGGGGGCCAGGGCAAGCCCCCAGGAGATATCCGGGGGATTGATTGTGATCAGCCAGGGGTTCCAGGTGTCGCCCAGCGACGCCCCGTAGAAGATCAGCGCTGTGCCGAGGGCGGAGAAGAAGGCCGTCGTCACGCCGAAGAAGCCGACATAGAACGGCCCCACCCAGAAATCGAACAGGTCGCCACCGATCAGGGTCCCGCCCCTGACCCGGTATTTGCGCTCAAAACTCAGTAAGGCCATGACCGTCTCCGTCCTTGATCTCGCCCTGCGAGCTGGACATCTGTTTCATCACGGTCGCGTCGGACGGAGGTCGGATTGCTCCGTCTCCGCCCGCGCGCCGCATGACCTTGATCGGTTGAGGAGAAATCGCTGCGCGATTCCGCCGAAGCCGTGAATCAAGGTCGCGCCATTTGCGGGCACCTGGTTCACGCTCTCGTCGAACCGCGAAGCAGTTCGCCTCGAACGACCAGGTGCCTGCGGTAGACCCCGTCAGGGGGCCGCGGCGGAAGCCGCCGCGGGTGTGGCCTGGGCACCGTCGATCCAGTTGTACCGGGGCGAGCTGAGCAGGATGAAGTGGATCAGCAGAGCCAGGGTAAACAGGAAGACGGCGAGCGCGACCAGCGCCCGACGAGGGTCGAACAGGAGCCAAATTCTCCACATAACTGTAGTCCTCCATAGCCATCGAGTGGCTTTGTTGGCGACGACAAGAGATTGCCCCTTGCCGACAAAGTAAAGTGGAGACCTAGGCCCCCAGCCAGGGACGCCAGAACCAGACAAGAACGTGCGCCACGATCGCAATGAGCGTGAAGCCGATGAAGCTGGTCATGAAGATGCCATGGAATTCCTTGGCGGCTTCAGGCGTGAGTCCGGTGAGGGACCCAACTGGTCTTTCATCAGGTAGATGAGACATCTCTCCTCCTTTCGTTGGAGCTAGTCTTCGACCACGGGGAAGTCCCGTGGCCGCTTCCGGCACCCGGACAGGCCGGACGACGGAACTCGGGTCCCGTGCGGGAGACGGCGCGCATCAGGCAGCCCTCCCGCTCAGGACGATGGCGTTGGCGGCGAAGAGGCGGTCGAGGGTGACCCGATCCTCCCCTGCCTGGCGGGCGGCGCGCTCGGCCGTGTCGCGCAGGCGTTTGGCCGCCGAAATTCGGACGATGACCGGCTGGGAGGCAACGAGCTTCTCCAGCTCGTCCATGGCCGCGTCCTCCCAGGCGATCTCGGCGTGCGGACGGGCGAGCGTGGGCTCGACCTTGTCCATCTGGGACGCCAAGGGCAGGATGTTGAACAGGGCGTCAAACAGGGCGTTGCAGACTTCCTGCACCAGCCATGTGCAGCCACTGTAGCCCATGAAGGGCGTGCCCGTGTGCCGCCGGATCGCTGCGCCGGGGAAGGAGGCCGGTACCCAGACCCCCGACGGGCCGTGTCCGCCGCCGCCGGCCTCGGCCAGATAGATGCGCTCGTTGATACTGCCGAACAGGACCAGAGGCCGGGTCTCTCGCACCAGACGGGCGATCTCGGCGTTGTCGGTCTTGGTGCCGGCGCAGCGCGCGATGGCGAACTGGCAGGGCAGGCCCAGATCATCCTCGAGGAATTTGCGGACGCCGCGGGTATAGGTCTCGTTGGCGACGATGGCGAAGCTGGCCGTGCCGAAGAAGTCCTGGGTCACCGAGCGCCACAGGTCCCACAACGGCTTGATCGTGGTGTGCTTCTCGCGCTCGATAAAGGGCTCGGGATCGACTCCCGTCATCTCGCCCAGCTGACGCAGGAACAGGGTGGTCGACTCCAGCCCGATCGGGGCCTGGAGGTAGGGCTTCTCCAGCGCCTCGCACAGGCCGCGTCCGAACTCGCGGTAGAGGCAGATATTGACCTCGGCGTCCGCCAGATTGCGCACATCGGCCAGATGACTGCCAAGCGGGAATGTCATATTAACCTGACATCCGATCCCCTCGACCAGACGGCGGATCTCGGCCAGATCCGAAGGCATGTTGAACACGCCGTACATCGGGCCGATCAGATTGACGCGCGGCTTGTCACCTTCGGCGCGGTCGCGCGGGCGTGGCATCTTCTTGGGCCCGAACTGGGTCCAGAGCCAAGTCAGGGCGCGGTCGGCGGACTGCCACTGGTCCTCGTCGATCGTGCGCGGCAGGAACCGCTGGATATTGGTGCCCTCGGGCGTCACGCCTCCGCCGATCATCTCGGCAATAGAGCCGGTGACGACTACGGACGGGAGCGCCGGATCCAGCGTCTTCCACGCCCGTTTCATCGCGCCTTCGGTGCCGTGACGGCCCAGCTCATCCTCGCCCAGGCCAGTAACGACGATCGGCAGCTCATGCGGCGGCAGGCCGTCGGTGTAGTGCAGGACGCTGGTGACCGGCAGGTTCTCGCAGCCCACCGGGCCGTCGATGATGACCTGCAGCCCCTTGATGGCGGTGAAGGCGTAGACCGCCCCCCAGTAGCCGCCGGCCCGGTCGTGGTCGAGGATCAGCGTCATGTGCCGACGTGCTCCTCAGCCTTGGCTGCTGCCGCCATCTGCTTGGCGTAGCGGGCCTTGAACTCGGGGCGGGCGACGGGCGTCTCGGACCAGATACCCGCCGTGTCGCCCGAACCGACGCCCTCGAAGAAGGCGCTCATCTTGTCGAACCGGCTCTTGTTGCCGATGGCGGCGTTGATGACCTGGGCCAGGGAGCCGGCGCCGGCCGGGCCCATCAGCGGCCGAGCCGAGATCAGGTTGGTGAAATACAGGGCCGGGATCGACAGGGACTTGGCGTGCTGCACCACCGGGGTGGTGCCGATGGCGAGGTCCGGGCGGATGGCATCGACCGCCGACAGGTCCTGTTCCAGCGAGGCGCGGTAGTTGACCGTGACACCCTTGGCTTCCAGCCACTCGCGGTCGGGGTCGGACCATTTGGTCCGGGGACAGGCGGTGCCGACATAGTCGACCTCGGCTCCGCTCTCGATCAGCAGGCGGGCGACCAGAAGCTCGGAGCCCTCATAGCCCGAGACGGTGATGCGGCCCTTGATCGGGGAGCCGGCCAGGGCCGCGCCGATGGCCCCGACCATCGCGTTCTTGATGCCGTCGATCTGCCCCTGGGGCACGTTGCACGCCTCGCCGATAGCCTGCAGCCAGGCGGCGGTGCCGTCACGGCCGACCGGGGCCGAGCCGATGACCTTGCGGCCAGCGGCCTCGAACTCGCGCACACTGGCAGTGTAGAAGGGGTGGATGGCGGCGACGACGGCGCAGTCGAGGGCAGCATAGAGCTCGCGCCATTCCCGGGTTGGCACCACCGGACCGGCGGCGAGCCCCATCGGCTCCAGCATGCGGCCGATGATCATGGGGTCGGCCGGGAACATCTCGCCCAGCAGGGTGACGGTGGGCTTGTCGGTCCGGTCCTTCGGCGCGGCAACGGGGCCGGCCTCGGCCTCCTTGCGCGCATAGTTCAGCATGGCCCCGGCGAGGACGTCCTTGGCCTCGGCGTGGGTGGGGATGCCGAAACCCGGCACATCGATGCCGATGATGCGGACGCCGTTGATCTCTTTCGGCAGCAGCTGAAGCGGCACGCCGGAGGCGGTCGGGACGCACAGATTGGTCACGACGATGGAGTCGTAAAGCTCGGGATCCGCCATCTGGAACACCGCCTCGCGGATGTCCTCGAACAGCTTGCCGGTCACCAGGCTCTCGGAGTTGAACGGCACATAGCCGACCGAGCGGCGCGCGCCGTAGAAGTGGCTGGTGAAGGTCAGGCCGTAGACGCAGCAGGCCGACCCCGAGAGGATCGTGGCCGTGCGCCGCATGCGCAGGCCGACACGAAGACTGCCGAAGGCCGGACACATGGACTGGGGCTGGTCATGGGGACCGACCGGATAGTCCTTGGCATAGCGGGCCAGGACCTCGGACTTGCCGGCCCTGGACGCGGCCGCCTGCAGCTCGGCCTTGCCGCCGTGGCAGCCGCCGTCCGGAGAGACCGGCTCGGGCGCGGGCGGATCGATGCGGGCGACGCCGTCAGCCATCGGTCAGACCGCCTCGTCGTAGATGACTTCAAGCGAGGCCTTCGGCACATAGGATGCGCCGCGCATGTCGCTCTGGGTGGCAGGGATCAGGCTGACCGCGCCGCCGGTCTGTTCCGGACTGAACAGGCCCAGCAGGCCGTCCTGGGTCAGGGGTTTGGGGTGTTGCGGCAGGCTGTCCGTCACCGCCTGGGCGAGGCCGGCGAACAGGCCGCCCCACTCGCTGTCGGCTGTGCCGATGATCTGGTAGTTGGCGGACTTCCGCCGGATATCCTCATTGGCCGGGATCGAGGCCAGGACGGGGATGCCCACGGCGTCGGCAAACGCTGCGGCCTCGCCCGTGCCGTCGTCCTTGTTGATGATCATGCCGGCCACGCCGACGTTGCCACCCAACCGGCGGAAATACTCGACCGCCGAACAGACATTGTTGGCGACGTACAGCGACTGCAGGTCGTTGGAGCCGACGACGATGACCTTCTGGCACATGTCCCGGGCGATCGGCAGGCCGAAGCCGCCGCAGACCACGTCGCCCAGGAAATCCAGCAGGACGTAGTCGAAGCCCCAGTCGTGGAAGCCCAGCTTCTCCAGCAGTTCGAAGCCGTGGATGATGCCGCGTCCGCCGCATCCGCGGCCGACCTCGGGCCCGCCCAGTTCCATGGCGAAGACACCGTCGCGCTGGAAACAGACGTCCTCGATCTTGACCTCCTCACCCGTCAGCTTCTTGGCCGCCGAGGTCTGGATGATGGTCGGACAGGACTTGCCACCAAACAGCAGGCTGGTGGTGTCGGACTTGGGATCGCAGCCGATCAGCAGCACCCGCTTGCCCTGCTGGGCCATCATGTAGCTGAGGTTCGACAGGGCGAAGGACTTGCCCGATCCGCCCTTGCCATAGATGGCGATGATCTGGGTTTCCTTGGTGACCGCGCCCGTGTGGACGGGATCCGGCTCCTGTCTCGCCTCTTCGCGCAGGGCCTTGTGGGAAATCAGGGTGATGGTCATGCGCAATTCCTCCAGTCGAGGATCATCTTGAGGCAGGCCGGGTCGCCGAAGGCGGTCGGATAGGCGTCGTTCGCCTCGGTCGCGGCCATGCGGTGGGTGATCAGGCCGTCGAGGCTCAGGTGCCCCGACTCGATCAGGGCGGTGACGCCCGCGACATCTTCCGGCTTGAACTCGGCGGCGATGCGGAATCGCGCCTCCTTCATGAAGGCCATGGGGAAGGCGAAGGACAGCCGAGCCTCATAGAAGCCGGCCAGGACGATCTCGCCGCTGCGGGCCAGCCGCGCGACGAGGAAGTCCATCAGGTCTTCGGCACCCGAGGCGTCGTAGATGCTGTGATAGTCGCGTCGGTCGTCGGCATCGGGATGGATGGCCACGCCGTGGCGGCGGCTGGCGTTCGTCTCCCAGACCGTGGGACGCGCGCCGCCCATGGCTTCGGTGATGCGCAGAAGCAGACGACCGAGCGTGCCGTAGCCGACGATCAGGTCCGGTGCGGTGCCGCCGACAATCGCGTGATAGGCCGTGGCCGCCAGCGAAAGCAGGACGCCCTGATCCTCCAGCCCGTCCGGCAGAGTGACCGTGCGGGCCTGGGGCGTGATCAGGGTCCGGGCCGCACCGCCGAACAGGCCGCGGGCGTCGATGAAATGGGACGAGCCGGGCACGAACACCCGCTGACCGATACGGTCGCGGGCATTCTCGCCAGCATCGACCACCTGGCCAACCGACTCATAGCCCGGCACCAGCGGATAGCCGAGGCCGGGGAAATGCGGCATGCGGCCATCCCAAAGCAGGCGCTCGGTTCCGGTCGAGATTCCGCTCCAGTCCACCGCGACGACCACGTCGTCGGGACCGGCCGGCTTCAGGTCGAGCCGGCGGAGCGCCAGATGGCGGGGCTCCTCCAATACGACAGCCAAAGTGTTCATCGGGTCGCCTTCGGAGGATCTGCCCCCATAGGCGACCTCCCAGACTGTCAGCTTAGATTGACAGTTTTGGTTGTCAAATCCTGATTACACTTTTGACAGTCAGGGCCAGTGGACAGTCCGTTGCAGGTTCAGGCGCGGGCGACCACAAGGCTCGCGATCATGGGCATATGGGTCGATCTGCGGCCCGCGTGGGCGAATCCCGCCTCGCGGCAAAGGGCGATGATCTCGGCGGCTGGCCGGGGGCGTCCGGCACCCATGGCCAGTAGATAGAAGCCAAAATAGGCATCGCCGACCCGCTCGGCACCGCGCTCCCGGGCCATCGGCTCGCCGATCAGGAGGGTCCCGCCCGTGGGAAGGGCCGCGCGCACGGCCTTTAGAATAGCGAGCGCCGGTTCGTCATCATGATCGTGCAGAATGCGGATCAGGCTGATGATGTCGGCCCCCTGAGGCAGGGGATCGGCAAAGAAGCTTCCGCCGACAGCATCCACTGCAATCGCTGCGGCAGCAAAGGCAGCGCGGGCACGATCGGCGACCGCTGGCAGGTCAAAGAGGGCCAGTTCCAGCCGCGGCGCGCGGGCGGCAACAGCGCGCAGGAAGGTTCCCTGCCCGCCCCCGACATCCATCAACCGGCGATGACGGCCTACGGGATAGGCATCCAGCACCTGGGTCGCGACCATGGCCTGAGAGGTCGACATCAATCCCGAATAGGCGGCCGCCGCGACCGGGTCGGGAGCCTCTCCCCCGGCATAGGGCCAGTAGCCGGCCAGGGTGCCTCCGCCGCCGCCCCGGCGCAGCAGCGACATGGGATCGGCGAGATCGGCATAAAGCAGGGCATGATGGGTGATCATCGCGGTCACGCCCGGTGCGCCCAGCAGAGCCGCGCCCTCGACGCCGAGAGCAAAGCGTTCATTCGGGCAGGCCTCGGCCAGTTTCAGCGCGGCGGCAGCGCGGACCAGACGGAGGGTCCCGGCCTGATCCAGCTTAACCGTATGCGACAGTTGCTCGAGGTCGCAGGGCCCGGCGGCGAGCCGCTCCAGCAGGCCGGAGGTCACGCAGGCATAGGCAATCTGGGAATAGATGAAGCCTGCCGACAGATCGAACAGGGCCTGGGCCCGACGCCTGGCGATGGGCCGGGTCAACGGAAAGCGGGCAGCCCAGCGCTGGAAGCCGGGATCGCCGATCAGCCGGTTGCGCCAGTCGCGGAAGCGGTCATGCAGGGTCTGGGGCATCCGTCCTCATTCCTCCCCCATCGGGGGAGGGGGACCGCGAAGCGGTGGAGGGGGCCAACCGCGCACGCCGGAGTCTGAATCGGGCCCCCTCCGTCACGGCGCGAAGGCACCGTGCCACCTCCCCCGACGAGAGAGGATAAAACCCTTGTGTCAATCAGCTTGGACACCTTTAGTGTCATGTCAACTGAACACAGGGGGTCCGCAGTCGATGCGGCGAGAGACGGTCGTCATCGTCGGAGCGGGAATCGGCGGGCTGAGCGCCGCCGTCGACCTGTGTCGTCAGGGGCTGGATGTCACCGTCCTCGAACAGGCCGCGACCCCGGGCGGCAAGCTGAGCGAGGCCCGCGTCGGAGAGGCTGCGATCGATTCGGGACCGACGGTCTTCACGATGAAATGGGTGTTCGACGACCTGTTCGAAGCGGCAGGGGAATCCCTGAGGGATCATCTGACGGTCACGCGCAGCGAGACCCTGGCCCGGCACAGCTGGCCGGACGGCTCGACTTTCGACCTGTTTGCCGACCTCGACCGCTCGGCCGAGGCCGTCGGTGATCTGGCAGGCGCGGCGGAGGCCCGGCGGTTTCGCGCCTTCTCGGCGCGGGCCGCCCGGATCTACCGGGTGCTGGAGCAACCCTTCATCCGCAAGGCCAAGCCGAACATCCTCGGCCTGACACTGGACATCGGCCTGCACCGGCCGGTCGATCAGTGGAGCATCATGCCCTATCGCTCGATGTGGTCGGAGCTGGGGTCCTACTTTCACGATCCGCGGCTGCGCCAGCTGTTCGGCCGCTATGCCACCTATGCCGGTTGTTCGCCGTTCCGCGCCCCGGCCACCCTGATGCTCGTCGCCCATGTCGAACAGCAGGGGGTCTGGCTGGTCGAGGGCGGGATGCAGCGGATCCCCGAGGCCCTGGCCGGACTGGCAACCCGGGGCGGGGCCACGATCCGCTATGGCGAGACCGTGGCCCGGGTGATCAGGGGTGCCGGTCGCGTGGCCGGGGTCGAACTGGCCTCGGGCGAGCGGGTTGAGGCCGACCGGGTGATCCTGAATGCGGATCCGGGCGCGCTGGCGGCGGGATGCTTCGGGGCCGAGGCGGCGCTGGCCGTCGATCCGACACCCCGCAAGGCCCGGTCCCTGTCGGCCCTGACCCTGGCTTTCACCGGCACCACGGACGCACCGCTGGTGCGGCACAACCTGTTCTTCTCGCCCGACTACGTCGAGGAGTTCGACGCCCTGCACGCCGGGCGGATGCCCGCCACACCCACCGTCTATGTCTGTGCCCAGGATCGCGCGGACAATGGCGGGCCGCCCGGTACGGACAGGCCCGAACGCTATTTCACCATCATCAATGCGCCGCCCGACGGCGACGTTCACACCTGGTCCCAAGAGGAGATCGACACATGTCGGACACGCACCTTGGACGCCTTGCGACGCTGCGGAGTCCGGATCGACCCCTCGCCGTCGCCGATGGGGATCACGACGCCCGACGCCTTCGAGAGGCGCTTTCCGGCGACGGGTGGGGCGCTCTACGGCCGGGCGGGGCACGGGTGGGACGGGGCGTTCCGACGGCCAGGAGCCCGTACGCGGATGCCCGGGCTCTACCTGTGCGGGGGCGCGACGCACCCTGGGGCCGGCGTACCGATGGCAGCGCTTTCGGGGCGCTCTGCGGCCTCGGCCGTCATGGCGGACCGCGCTTCGACGAGGCGGTAGCGCCGGGCGGCTACGCCTGGTGGTACGTCGATGCGATGAGCGCTGACGGGCGCAACGGCCTGACCATCATCGCCTTTGTCGGCAGTGTCTTCTCGCCCTGGTATGGCTGGTCGGGCCGGGGACAGCCGGAGAATCACTGCGCCCTGAACGTGGCCTTCTACGGTCCCGGCTGCGACCGCTGGACCATGACCGAGCGCGGCGAGGGGCAGGTGGAGCGCGACGCGGCCAATCTGCGGATCGGGCCCAGCGCCCTGGCATGGGACGGCGATGACCTTATCATCCGGATCGACGAGATCACCGCCCCGGTTCCGCCCATGCCGATGCTGCCGCGCCGGTTGAAGGGCACCGTGCGGGTCTCGCCGACCGCCATCAATGACGAGGCCTTCGCCATCGACGGGGCGGGCCGCCACGTCTGGCGGCCGATCGCCCCCCGCGCGCGCATCGCCGTAACGCTGGACGAGCCCGGCCTGTCTTGGACCGGGGAAGGCTATCTGGACACCAATGCCGGGGTCGAGCCGCTGGAGGACGCCTTCGCCGTCTGGGACTGGTCGCGGGCGCATCTAAAGCAGGACAGTGCCGTGCTGTATGACCTCAAGAAGCGGGACGGGTCGGCGCTGAGCCTCGCCCTGCGATTCGACCGCCACGGCCAGCCGGAACCGGTCGAACCGCCTCCGCACGCGGCCCTGCCGAAGACGGTCTGGCGCATGGAGCGGCACACCCGGGCCGATGCCGATCATCCGGTCGAGGTGGTCCACACCTGGGAGGACACGCCCTTCTACTCGCGCTCGGCCATTCGTACCCACCTGTTCGGCGAGCCCTGCGAGGCCATCCATGAAAGCCTGTCGCTGGGGCGGCTGAAGTCACCCTTCGTGCGGGGGATGCTGCCCTTCCGCATGCCGCGCGCGCTCCGCTGACGCCTCGCGGTCGCGCGCCTGTGACCGCCCGCAGCGACCACAGGTCCCAGACGGCCCACCCAAGCACGCCGCCGAACACCAGACCCAGTTCGACGATGAAGATGGTCTGACCGCTCATGCTGGTGTGCTCGAAGTCCGGACAGCGAGCCCTGCGTCACGGATCACCCCTGCGACCAGGTCCGGCCGTTCCTCGTGAGCAAGGTGACCGAGACCCGGCAGGGTGACTATCCGGGCGGCCGGCAGGGATTTTCCGACCTCGGCTGCGACAGACGGCGGCACAGCCGAGTCGCGGTCGCCGACCACGAGGGTCAGGCCGCCCTTCAGATGCGGAAGGGTCCGCCGCAACGTCCTCAGGTCCCAGCTACCCATCATGCCCAGCGTTCCGGCGATGTGACCGGGCTTTCTGAGCAGCCGGGCATAGAGGTCGATCCCGGTATCGTCGATCGAAGAGCCGGTGCCCCGGATCATCCGCGCCACCCGGGACCGGTCACGGGCGGCGGCGGCGAACATCCGCACCGCCACCGGATTGACGAACAGCCCCATGGCCAGACCCTGGAACAGGGGGGCCACGGCGCCGGCGAAGGGCTGGAGCGCGCCATTGATCGCCACCACCGGCGCGTCTCCGCAGCGGCCGTCCAGCACCATCTGCAGTCCGATCGCTGCCCCGGCCGAGTGACCGACCACCAGCGCCGGCCTCAAGCCAAGCGCTGCCATCAGGGCCGCGGTCCGGCGCGCCATGGCCGGCAGGGACAGGCCGTGTCCGGGGGGCATCCCTGTAAAGCCGTGGCCGGGAAGGTCTGGAGCCACCACCATGAACTGCTCCGCCAACAGCGGTATCAGTCCGCGCCAGCTGTGGGTCGCCGCGCCCGCGCCGTGCAGCAGCAGCACGACAGGTCCGTCCCCCGAGACCTGCACATGCCAGCGCAGGTCATCGACCGTGACGAAGCGGCTGGCGGCGCGGTTCGGCCAGTCGCGGCCCTCGATGGCCCAGTCCGGCCGGTCGGACATCAGGCTTCCAGCGCGCGGACAACGTCACGCACCCGCTCCGCCTCAACATAGGGCAGGGCCGCGAACCGCCCCCCCATGGCCTCGGCCAATTTCGCCCCGTCACCGCGTGGCCGCGGCGAGATGTCGATCAGGGCCGCCGACAGCCCCGCCCCCCGGATGCGCCGGCAGGCGTTGAGCGCATCCTGCTCGGCGCGTGTGCGAAAGGCGGCTCCGTCCAGCGCAATGTTACCCCGGCCGTCGGTCATGATGACCAGCAGCGGGGTCCGCCCCTTGGCCCGCTCTGCCACACCCAGCGCGGCCGCCGCCTCCAGCGCCGAGGCCAGGGGCGTGGCCCCGCCCCCTGCCAGTTCGGCCAGTTCGCGCCGTGCCCGGGCCAGAGACCGGGTTGGCGGCAGCAGCAACTGCGCCGCCTCGCCGCGGAAGGCGATGAGGGCCACCTGGGTCCGGCGCACATAGGCTTCGGCCAGCAGCAGTTCGACCGCCCCCTTGGTCTCGGCCAGGCGTTGCAGGGCCGCCGACCCCGAAGCGTCGACGACGAAGATGACCGTCGATTCGGAGCGCTGCTCGAACCGGCGAATGCGGAAATCGTCGCGGCGCACACGCAACGGGCCGCGATCCGCGCCGGGGCTTGCCCCGCGCAGCCTCTGCCACGGCGCAGCAGTCTTCAGCGTCTCGACCAGATCGAGCCCGGAAGCCCCGTCCGGCTTGCCCGGCCGGGTGCCGATGCGTCGACCGCGTTTCGCCGCCGGCAGTTTCGCCCCGGCCGCGCCGGCCCGCGAGGGTGCAGACCGCGAGACCGAGCCGCCCACGGCCCACATGGCCTCCAGCCCGTCCGGCAGGGCGGACCGGGCCGCCTCCAGCACCAGATCATCCAGCGTCCCCTGCCCCTCGTCCGGGCCCGGATCCGGTTCGGCGTCCGATCCCGCGTCGGCCCCGGACTCCTCCGGCCGGTCGGCGTCGGCTTCGGCCTCGGGGCTTTCCGGCTCGGCGGGCGGCACCGGCATTCGGGTGGCGCGGGGGGCCAGTACCAGTCGGGCGGCAGTCGCGAGATCGCTCTCGTCGAGGGCCTCACGCCCCTCAAGCGCCGCCAGGGCGGCTGCGACCCTCAGTGCCAGTCGCGGTGCGCGCAGAGACCAGACCCCCAGAGCATCCGCAGCCGCGCAGATGGCATGGATCGCGGCCTCGTCCGGGACGGCCATCCGGGCCAGCGCACCTTGCGCTTCGGCGATATCTGCGGGTGTCGCGCTGATCGGCTCGGCGTCGCGGTGACCGATGCCGTCCAGTTCGATGTGAAAGGCGAGGCGCTGCAGCAGGCCCTCCGGCGGGCGCTCGTCTTCCAGACCTTCGTCGAGGGCGATCAGGACAAATCGCGTCTCCAGCCGTTCGGCCATGCCGTCGCGTTCGATGCGGACGGCCCCCTCCTCCAGCGCACCCGCCAGCCGGGCAGCCACGCCGCTGTCCAGCCGCTCGGCCATGGGGGCGATCAGCACCCCGCCGTCAGCTTCGGCCAGCAGGCCCTTCTGCAGCACCCGTCGTCCCGCCCCGAGCGCGGCAGCCAGATCCAGTCCCCCCAGCAGACGGTCGTCGCCGACGCCGGGGGGCAGCCGCCGCCAAGGTGCACCCTCAGGCAGCAGGGCCCGCAGACCCGCCAGCCAGGCGTCGCGGACGGGCCCCGGCCCCGCACGGACCGTTGCCCCGCCCAGCCCCGGATCGATCGCCAGCAGGGCCGCGGCGAGGATCGCATCGGCCCAGACGTCCCGGGCCCCGGTCATGCCGCCAGCAGCTCGTCCATGGCGCGTTCGATCCGTGTGGTGGAGGCCTGTTCGTCCAGCGGCCCCCGGCGCAGGCGGTGACGCAGGGCCATGGGGGCGATGCGGCGCAGATCGCCTTCGGTGACAGCCACACGGCCCTCCAGAGCTGCGAGGGCGCGCGAAGCGCGCAGCAGGGTCAGTTCCCCGCGCAAGCCGTCCGCGCCCACCGCCATACAGAGCCGCGAGCCCGCCTCCAGCATCGCATCAGGCACAGCGATGTCGGACAGGGCGGTCTGGGCGGCGGCGACCTTCCGGCGGACGGCGGCGTCCTTGTTCTTCCACGCCCTGGCGAATCCGGCCGGGTCGCGATCGAACGCGTCGCGGCGCTTCACCACCTCGACCCGATCGGCGAGGGTCTCGGGCGTGCGGACCTCGACCGACAGGCCGAACCGGTCCAGCAGCTGGGGTCGGAGCTCGCCCTCCTCCGGGTTGCCGCTGCCGACCAACACGAACCGGGCCGGATGGCGAACGCTGAGCCCCTCACGCTCGACCACATTCTCGCCTGACTGGGCCACGTCCAGCAGCAGGTCGACCAGATGGTCCTCCAGCAGATTGACCTCGTCGATATAGAGAAAGCCCCGGTTGGCGCGG
The DNA here is from genome assembly GCA_019748095.1 of Caulobacteraceae bacterium. GTDB lineage: Bacteria > Pseudomonadota > Alphaproteobacteria > Caulobacterales > Caulobacteraceae > Brevundimonas. The sequence continues at coordinate 24,448 of JAIEQA010000048.1, forward strand.
GCCAGCAGGCCGGGTTCAAAGGCCTTTTCTCCCAATGTCAGCGCCCGTTCCAGATCCAGTGCACCCACCACCCGGTCCTCCGTGGCGCCCAGAGGCAGATCGACCACCGGAGCCGGGGTCTGGCCGACACCGGTGTGATGACAAACACCGGCACAGGCCTCGCTCGGCGCGTCGGGTTCGCAGTTGAAGCGGCAGCCAGCGATCACCGGCAGGGCCGGCAACAGGGCTGCCAGCCCCCGGACGGCCGTGGTCTTGCCCGAGCCGCGGTCGCCAAAGACCATGACGCCGCCCAGTGTCCGGTCGACCGCTGCCAGCAGCAGGGCCAGCTTCATGTCCGTCTGGCCGACGATGGCCGAGAAGGGAAAGACAACGCGCATCAAATGTGTCCAATCCGTTGGACACGACGGTTTCATGCATGGGCGCGTCGGTCAACGCGTCGCAGCGCGGCCGAACAGCGGCATTTGAACCGGAGGGCGAGTCGGGCCTATCGTGAAGACAGACGACGGGTCGTCTTTCGGAGGGGACGTCATGACGGCCACGAAAGCGGAGGCGAACCGGGGGTGGCGGTTTCATCCCCAGCGCGACACCCTGATTGCCGAGGCCCACGCCCGACCCTTCACGCCCCTGACCGCCCCGGCCCTGATCACGCGGATCGCCACCCTGTCGGGTCAGGATGGAGAGGATGCGGATCGTCGGCATATGGCCGCCCTGTGCCGGAGAGTCGGGCAGCCGGAACCAGGCCCCGGTTCGCGCTGGTGCGCACTGGACGCCGGAGCATGGCGGGTGCGTTGGGAGCGTCACACAGAACTGTCGACCTGGACGTTCTTCCGCGCACCGGTCGGATCGACACCCTTTGTCGAGACCGCGCTCGATCTGGCCCCTGAGGACTGGCTGTCCAGCCTGCCGGGCGAAGTGCTGGTCGCCACCCGGCTGGAGGTCTGGTCAGAAGTCGATGAAAAGTCTGCAGCAGCCCTGTTCGGGCTGGAGGTGGTCGGGTCACGTCTGGCCGATGGGGCCGCGATCGCCCTTACAGATTTTCGTCCTGACGCCCAGGGCATGACCCGATATCTGATGCTGACCCATGCGGGCGACGCCGCCCTGACCGGCCGGATGGTCCAGTCCCTGCTGGAGATCGAGACCTATCGTCTGATGGCGCTGCTGGCCTTCCCGGTCGCCGGTGAAACCGGCAAGGCCCTGAGCGGGATCGAATCGACCGCAGCGGATCTGGCGCATCAGCTGGCCGAGGCCGCCGACCCCGAGGCCGACCGGATGCTGCTTGATCGGCTGGCCGCGCTGGCCGGCGAGACCGAGGCCCTGATCGGTCGGACCAGCTTCCGCTTCGATGCGGCCGCAGCCTATCACGGCATCGTCCGGGAACGGATCGAGATGCTGCGCGAACAACATATCGACGGTCTGCTGACGCTGGGCGAGTTCATGCAGCGCCGACTGGATCCCGCCATGCGCACCTGCGATGCGATCGCCGAACGGCAGCGCGCCACCATCGGACGGATCGCGCGGATGGCCCAGATGCTCAACACCCGGGTCGAGGTCGCAGCCGAGGCGACCAGCGCGGCCTTGCTGGCGTCCATGGACAAGCGCGCCGGCGCGTCGTTGAAGCTGCAGCAGACGGTTGAAGGTCTGTCGACGGTCGCCATCGCCTACTATGCCGTTGGTCTGCTGGGCTTTCCCCTCAAGGCCCTCGAGAAACTGATCCCTGGTTTCGACGCCACCATTGCTGCTGGCGTAATCGCGCCCGCTGTTGTCGTTCTCGTCTGGTGGTGGTTGCGATCGTTTCGCAAGAAACTCGTCGGGCCTCACTAGATGTGTCGCATGCGTCGCCTTGACCCACTTTGACGGGAACCTCGTGTGTCCATCGCGGTTGACAGTATTCGGTCCGGGACTAAGGTCCCGACAACAGACATCCTGGGAGGCTGCTCGTATGCGTAAATTCGGTATCGTCGGTGCGGTTGCCGCATCTGCTCTTCTGGGCCTCGCGGCCTGCTCGGGCGGCGGTGAGAGCGAAGCCCCGGCCGCGGAGGCCCCTGCGGCCGCTCCTGCGCCTGAGCCGGTTCCGGCGGCTGAACCAGCGCCCGCGGCTGTCGCGCCGGCCTCTACCGATGCCGCGGCGGGTGGTGCGACGCTTCAGGTCGCCGGCCTGACGGGCGACGCCACCGCCGGCCAGCGCATCTTCGCACAGTGCCGCACCTGCCACGCCGTCGAGGAAGGCGTGAACCGCGTCGGACCGTCGCTGCATGGAATCATCGGCCGCGAATCCGGCACCGTCGCCGGCTACACCTACTCGGCCGCCAACCTCGCCAGCGACGCAGTGTGGGACGAAGCCACGCTGTTCACCTATCTCGAGGACCCGCGCGGTTTCATGCCGGGCACCAAGATGGCCTATGTGGGTTTGAAGAACCCGCAACAGCGGGCGGATGTGATCGCCTATCTGAAGGCCAACACCTGAGACGGACCGTCATCTGACAATCAGGGCCCCGGTGGAAACACCGGGGCCCTTTTTCTATGGGCTCAGCCCTGCAGACGGCGGCGCAGGTCCAGCAGATGCAGGGGGAAGGACGCGGCGAGCGCCAGGGCGATCCATGGCCAGTCCGCGCCCACGAGGGCCGCGCGCGCCGCCAGCAGAATGCAGACGCCAGGGCCGAACACCAGCAGCAGCGTGTACGGGCTCATCCGGCGCGTCGCCCAAAGCCACCCGGCCTCCAGCGCCATGACGATCAGGATCAGATCGACGGCATGGCCGCTGGTGAAGAAGCTGCTCATGCCGCGCGTCTGATGCGGCTCACGCCGGGCGCAGGCCCAGCAGGTGCCCCATATCCTTGAAGAAGATCCGGGCGTGCGCGGCGGGTTTCGCCTTCACCAGTTCCTTGTTCATATAGGCCTGCCAGGTCAGTTCCTGGATGTCCGGATCATCGCACAGGCTGACGAAGCGCTCACGCCGCTTGTCGGAGCGGTACCAGAAATGCTGCATGATCCCGAGCACCATGAAGACCTGGCCATGGGCCTTCATGAAACGTTTCCGTGCGGTGGTCAGGGCCTTCGCCTTGCCGGTCGCGAGCGCCGCCTCGACCGCCTCGGCCGCCAGACGTCCGCCCTCCATGGCATAGTAGATTCCCTCGCCCGAGGCGGGGGCCACCACGCCGGCGGCGTCGCCGGCCAGCACCACATCGCGGCCGTTGTCCCAGCGCTTCATCGGCTTCAGCGGGATGGGTGCCCCCTCTGTCCGGACCGTCTCGCAGTCGGCGAGGCCGCTCTTCGCGCGCAGGGCAGTGACGGCGGTGCGCAGGGAGAAGCCCTTCTGCATCGATCCCACGCCGATACTGGCGGTGTCGCCGTGCGGGAAGATCCAGGCGTAGAAGTCCGGCGACAGCTGGCCCTGGTACCAGACATCGCAGCGCTGGGCCTCGAAGTCGGCGGCACCGGCAGCGGGGGCCTTGATGATTTCGTGATAGGCAAAGACATAGCGCTGCCGGTCCGCACCCTTCACCGTCTGGGCGGCGACATTGGACAGGGCACCGTCAGCCCCGATGATCATGCGCGCGCGGACCGAGATCGGTACCGAGTCCTTTGCGGCTCCTGCCGGGCGGTAGACCACGACCGCAGAACCGTCGGCCTCGCGCTCGATCCGCTCGAAGGTCCCGGTCCGGCGCTGGGCCCCGGCGGTCTCGGCGCGCGCGCGTAGCCATTCGTCAAAGCTCTCGCGATTGACCATGCCGACATAGCCGCCCTCGATCGGCATGCGCACGCGGCGCTCGGACGGGGCAATCATCCGGGCCTCCGATGCCTTCGCGCAGATCAGGCTGTCGGGGATGTCGAAGTCGCGGATCAGCCGGGGGGGGATGGCCCCGCCGCAGGGCTTGATCCGGCCCTGACGGTCCAGCAGCAGCACGGTGCGCCCCTGTTCTGCCAGATGGCGCGCGGCGGTCGAGCCCGACGGCCCGCCCCCGACCACGACACAATCGAAGGTCTCGGCGATGATGCCGGGTTCAGGCCTGGACATGCTCGGCTCCTCGGACAGGGGTGAAGGCGGATGGGGTCGGGCGGGCGGCGCGGCCGATGCGGGTCGCAATGAGCGCGGCGGCGACAAACAGTGCTGCCTCGATGGCAAAAACGGTCAGGAAGGCAGTCGCGTCCTCGGCAAAGATCCGGCGGCCGATGTCGACACCGACGGCCCCGAAGAAGCCGCCGAGTGCGAAGGCTATGGCCTGGGCCGCGCCCCAGACGCCCATGCGGATGCCCTCGCGCCCCCCGGCCTCCTCCCCGTCGGGACCCGCACCGGCCAGGGCCATCATGGAGCCGATGGCCGCCACCGCGAACACACCGTTGAAGAAGCCGAGGCCGAAGACGGTCAGCGACAGTGGCCAGCCAGGCCCGACCGCGGCCGCGATGGCCAGCAGGGCGAGTGCAACGGCCGAGCCGATGCAGCCCAGTACGGTCCAGCCGCGCATCCAGCCCGCGCCTCGGCCACCGATCATGCCTCCGGCCGCACCGACGAGGATCATCCCCGTCAGGACACCGCTGTGCTGGACGCCCGACATCTGGGTCGACTGGCCCGGCGTCATGCCGAATACCAGTCCAGCAAAGGGTTCGAGGATCAGGTCCTGGGCGCTGTAGGCCACCATGGAGACGAAGACGAACACGCCGAACAGGCGCGCCCGGGGATCGGCCAGGGTTTCTCTGAGCACGGCCTTGAAGGCAGGTCTTGGTTCGGCGGGGTCGGCGGCAGGAGCCGGCTCGCCCTCGACCCCGCGCACCGCGAGAAGAGTCACAAGGAAGGCGATCATCGCGATGCCACTGGCGATCAGGGCCAGACGCTGCATCGAGAACGGGTCCAGCAGGGCCCCGGCAACGCCTGCCGTGATGACGATGCCCACCACCATCATGATCCAGGTAATGGCCGCCGCCGCCGGGCGCCGGCTGGGCGTGACACGGGTGGCCAGCAGGGCCAGCAGCGAGGTGCCCGAGGCCCCGACGCCCGCCCCGATCATCGTGAAGGCAATCAGGGCCAGGACAACTCCGGCGACGGGCGCGGCCGCCATGAGCGCCGTGGCATTGGCGGCCAGCAGCGCCCCCATGGCCAGCACCCCCATGCCGCCGATGATCCATGGCGTTCGGCGGCGCCCCATGTCAGAGCCATAGCCCCAGCGCGGCCGCGATAGCTGGACCGCATAGTGCCAGGCCACCAGCGCCGCCGGCAGGGCCACCGGCAGGGCCAACTCCACAGCCATGACCCGGTTCAGGGTCGAGGTGGTCAGGACGACGATAGCCCCCAGCGCGCTCTGAACCAGCCCCAGCCGGATGATACCCAGCCAGCCGAGAGGGGTCGGGGTCATGCGCCGGCTCCGGTCAGTCCGCGAACGGCAAAGGCCGAGACCAGCATGCCGATGACGTAAAGGGTCGTCCCCGTGGCGTTGTACCAGGGGGTCAGCTTTTTCGGATCGCGCAGCAGCCGCGCCATCAACCCCAGCTGGACGACCAGCAGCACGACAATGGCCAATCCGTGCCACGGCCGGTCCCAACCCACCAGCAGCAGGGTCGCGACGATGACCTGCGGGGCCGCCATGACGGCGCAGGCGATGCGGGCGGCGGACTCGACGCCCAGCTCGGCCGGCAGGGATTTCAGCCCCATCCGGCGATCGCCCTCGACCGCCTTGAAATCGTTCAGCACCATAATGCCCCAGGCCCCGAAGCTGTAGAGGGCGGCCAGCAGCAGGACCGGCCCATGCGGCAGCGCCCCGGCCATCACGGCCGCGCCGGTGAACCAGGTCAGGCCTTCATAGGACAGGGCCACGGCGGCCGGCCCGGCCACGCCGTTTTTCTTCAGGCGTAGCGGCGGCGCGCTATAGGCCCAGGCGAGCGCCAGCCCAAGCAGGGTCGCCCCCAATACCCACGGCCCGGTCAGGGCGGCAACCGCCACCGACAGGGCGGTCCAGACCACAGCGATATAGAGACCCCAGCGCCCGGGGATCCGGCCTGACGGGATCGGCCGGTTCGGCTCATTGATGGCGTCGACATGGCGGTCGAACCAGTCGTTGACGGCCTGGCTGGTGGCGCAGACCAGCGGTCCCGTCAGGGCAATCCCGGCGATCAGGAAAAGCCAGCGCCCCTCGAATGGCATGCCCGACGAGACCACGCCGCACATGAAGGCCCACATGGGCGGAAACCAGGTGACCGGTTTGAACAGCTCCAGCACGGCGGCCGGAGACGGGGCGGAAAGCGGCGGAGCCTCGAGCGTCCTGTCCATCCCCTACCGTAGGTTTGGACACTCCGAACTGTCAACGCAGATTGACACTTTCCGGCCGGATTTAGCGGCCTCAGTCGTCGAGATCGCCCAGGCCATAGCGACGCAGCTTGGAGTACAGGCTCTGGCGGCTGAGCCCCAGAACGTCCGCCGCCGAGGCCCGGTTGTCCGAAGTCAGCGTCAGCGCCGCCTCGATGCAGAGTTTCTCGATCAGGTCCGTCGATTCGCGCACGATATCCTTCATCGGCACGCGCCCGATCAGGTGGGTCAGTTGTTCGACCGATTGCGATACCGCCCCGCCGAGGATTGGCGCGGGTGCCGCAAGGGCCATGCGCCGGGCGACATTACGGATGCTGAAACCGTAGGTCGGGCGATTGTCGTCGGGTACCACCACGGCCGTCACCTCGACATCGTCCTGTTGCCCCAGCCGGGTGCGGACGACGGTGGCGAAATTCCGCAGCGCCCCATGCTCCCGCAGCTGGGACAGCATGATCTTCACGTCGATCTGGGGCCTGCCGAGGAACTGGTCCAGCGGCAGGTTCATCGCCTCCTCACGACTGGCCAGATCGGTCAGTTCGAGGAAGGCCGGGTTGGCCGTCAGGATCCGGAGGTCCGTATCCGTCACCACGAAAGCGTCGGAAATACGCGAAAGCACGGCGTTCAGGGCCGCGTTCGGATCGTCCAAAACCGCAATGGTCTCCGGCGTCAGGCGGACCAGAAGCGAGGACGAGCGGTCGTGCCGGAACATCGAGGCCGACAGGGAGGCTGAACCGCCGCCGGCGAGGCCGACGACCAGCGATCGGGTCGCTGAAGTCCCGGTCGCAGCCCCGAGGAGGTCACCGGCCCCGGTCTGGCTGGCCGGATCCAGCAGTGTGGTGAAGGGTTGGCCCAGCAGTTGCGCCTCTTCACGACCCGTGATCCGGGTCACAGCCGGGTTGGCCTCGCGGATCCGGCGGGTCGAGGCGTCAAGGATCAGCACGGCCTCGGACGCACTCTGGAACAGCAACCGATAGCGCGACTCGGCCTGACGCAGGCGCAGATAGTCGCGCTCGACCGATTGCTGAACCTGGATGAGGCGCTGTTGCAGAGCGGCGGAGGCCTGCAGATCGCGGCCGAGAACAATGACCCGCCCGTCCTCGCCGGCGCTGAGGGCGAAATAGCGTACGGCCACCTCGCCATCATCGCCGGGGTGGTTGACCTCGCGCCAGCGCGAGGGTTTGCCGGCGAGGGCGTCGGCCAGCATCTCGGCGATCTTGTGCCGGCTCTCGCCAGTGACCGTGTCGATCCAGGCCTGGTCAAGCCAGTCGCCGATTCCGTTGGAGGCCAGATCCGAGCTGGAGACAGACCGGTCACGGACGATGCCGTCGCGATCAAGAATCAGGGCGATGTCGCTCGCGGCCGCGACGATTCCCGCCGCCACAGCGGTGTCAATTTCCCCCATGGCCACCTTGGGGCGGCGAAACGGTATGGTGACCGACAGGGAGGAATGGGTGGTCATCAATTCGCATTATCGGTCCAGCACCGCTTGTTCAAGCGACGGCTTGGGGCGTGGAAACAAGGCGGGCGGCCATCTGGACGGCTTGACGGGCATCCGAGGCGGTCTCGTCGGCACCCACCTGGGCCACCCGACGGGGATCGTCACTGAACACCCGGCCGCCCACCATCACCCGGACCTGCTGATTCCGCGAGGCTTTCCGCAAACAGCCGATCAGATGCGGCAGGGGCTCAAGCCATTTCTCATTGGCCATGGAGAAACCGATCAGGTCGAAACTCTCTGTCTCGACCATATGGACCAGATCCTCGGCCGTGGCGTCCGGCATACAGATCGTGCGCCAGCCTGACTGACGGAAGAACTCGACGACCATGATCAGGCCCAGCGAGTGCTGGTCGCCCGGCGTCAGGGCAAACAGTGCCGTACGACCGTCGCCCCCCCCGTTCTCGACGTGAACGCGATCGGCAAATTCGTAGATGATCTGCTGCAGCCGGCACAGGCCGACGGTCACATCGGCGAAGGTGCACTGGTCATCCTCCCACATCTCGCCCAGCAGCTTTGCGGCCGGTGACAGCAGGTCGAAATAGATAGTCTCTACCGCGACGCCACGCCGCATGAAGAGATCGACGTGTTCCATCAGCTGGCCCAGGTCCTCGACAAACGACTGCCGGGCGAACCGTTCCAGTTCGGCGGGAGAGATGATGCCGGTGTTCATCGGGATCACTTCGCTGCGGTCTCCACCCTGATGGGCGGCCAGCAGACGGGGGATGATCTCCGCCTCGATCAGCTGGGCGAGAGCGATCGGGGACGGGTCCTGGATCAAGGGCCGGTCGGACCGCGTGAACCGCAGGACATTGTCCGGCTCAGCCGCGCCGGGAACGCCACGTTGTGAAGTGCCCTCGGCACGATGAACATAGGCCATCGACCCTCCTCCCCGGAGCGTGATCTCTGGCGTCAGGCGTGATCCCCACCCACCCGGCGCTGCGTTTCCTCAAATCGAGACCGCCCGGGCTGGGAGAGCCCGCCGGTTCGTCTCGCGCTTTGGTCCGGCCCTCGGGTTTTACGCCCCGGTTCGGTTGTTGTCCGGCAATCCACGCACGCACGTCACTCAACTTACGGGGGGCATTTGGTCCACTGTTGAGCCGAGGAGTCAAGGCGAAGGAAACCACGAAAGTGTCAATCTGGATTTACGTCCAATCTATTTGACACATGGCGCCGGACCGACCTAGGTTTCGATATCGCCTCTATTGGGGGGCGACCGGAGTCGGTCGATGTCATCGAGCGCGATCCACCAATCAGGCCTGGAAAACGAGCCCCGTCGCTCGCGCGGTTTTGGGCTGGGGGCCCTGTTCGACCGGCGGTTTACCGCCCTGATCGACGCCATCGCCCCCTGCCCCTGGACGGCCCATACAGGCGACCACAGCGTGGTGGCCATGCGTTCACAGACGACGGCCGCGCGGCCTCTTTATACACCTGACGAACGGGTTCGGCGCGACGCCACCGTCTGGACGCTCGTTCAGGGCATCCTTGCTCCGGTGCAGTTCCTGGCGTTCGGCATCAGCCTGGTTCTGGTTCTGCGTTATCTCGGGACCGGCGAGGGTGCCGCGATCGCCACCTGGTCAGTCCTGATCAAGACGGCGCTGCTCTACACCATCATGGTGACCGGTGCGATCTGGGAGAAGGTCGTGTTCGGCCGGTATCTTTTCGCCCCGTCCTTCTTCTGGGAGGACGTGTTCTCGATGCTGGTCCTGGCCCTGCACACGGCCTATCTGGCCGCCGTGCTGCTGCAGATCGGCACCCCGCGTGAGCAGCTGCTGCTCGCCCTCGCCGCCTACGCCACCTATGTGATCAACGCGGCCCAGTTCGTCTGGAAACTGCGGATGGCGCGGCTGGAAGCCCCCGCTCGTGACACCACGGTGGCCGCATGAGCGAGGCCTTCGTCCTCGACACGCCTTCCCCGGCCGGCGGCTGCGCCGACTCTCCGGTTTTGCGCGAACGGGGACAACGCGAAGTTTTCTGTGGATTGACCGGAATCGTCTGGCTGCACCGCAAGATGCAGGACGCCTTCTTCCTCGTCGTCGGTTCGCGCACCTGCGCCCATCTGATCCAGTCGGCGGCCGGGGTGATGATTTTCGCCGAGCCCCGCTTCGCCACCGCCATCATGGAGGAGAAGGATCTCGCCGGCCTGACCGACACCAATGACGAGCTGGACCGGGTCGTCGATCGCCTGCTGGCGCGCCGCCCGGACATCAAGCTGCTGTTCCTCGTCGGCTCCTGCCCGTCCGAGGTCATCAAGCTGGATCTCAGCCGCGCCGCCGGTCGTCTGTCCGAAAAGCACAGCCCCAACGTCCGCGTGCTGAACTATTCCGGCAGCGGCATCGAGACCACCTTCACCCAGGGCGAGGACGCCTGCCTCGCCGCCCTCGTGCCGCAGATGGCCGAGGCCCCTGCGAACGCCGAACAATCCCTGCTCATCGTCGGAGCCCTGCCTGACGTCGTCGAGGACCAGTTCCGCCGCCTGTTCGCCGCCATGGGCATCGAGCGGGTCGAGGCCCTGCCGGCCCGCAAGATCTGCGACCTGCCGAGCGTCGGACCCAACACCCGGTTCCTGGTGGCCCAGCCCTTCCTCGGCGACACAGCGCGGGCGCTGGAGGATCGCGGCGCGGTCCGCCTGGACGCCCTGTTCCCGTTCGGGGCCGAGGGCACGACCGACTGGTTGCACGCCGCCGCGGTGGCCTTCGGGGTCGACGAGCTGAAGTTCCGCGCCGTGGTGGCGCCGGGTCGCGAACGCGCTGCCCGGGCCCTGGAAAAGGTCCGGCCCGCCCTGGAAGGCAAGTCGATCTTCTTCTTCCCCGACAGCCAGCTGGAAGTGCCGCTGGCGCGGTTCCTGTCGCGCGAGCTGGGGATGGTTCCGCTGGAAGTCGGCACCCCCTATCTGCACCGCACGCATCTGGCCAAGGAATTGCCGCTGCTGCCGGGCGCGACCCGCCTCAGCGAAGGCCAGGACGTGGACCGCCAGCTGGACCGCTGCCGCGCGGCGCGTCCCGACCTGTCCGTGTGCGGACTGGGCCTCGCCAATCCGCTGGAGATGGAGGGGCTGACGACCAAATGGTCGATCGAGCTGGTCTTCTCGCCCGTCCATGGCTTCGACCAGGCGGCCGATCTGGCCGAGCTGTTCGCCCGCCCGCTGAACCGTCGCGACCGCCTGTCGGACGCCATCGTCCCGGCCCGCGCCAGCCTTCGGGAGGCCGCGTCGTGCAGCTGACCGTCTGGACCTATGAGGGCCCGCCCCACGTCGGGGCCATGCGCATCGCCACCGCCATGCAGGGGCTGCACTACGTCCTGCACGCGCCCCAGGGCGACACCTACGCCGACCTGCTGTTCACCATGATCGAGCGGCGTGGCGCGCGGCCACCGGTCACCTACACCACCTTCCAGGCCCGCGACCTGGGCACCGACACGGCCGAGCTGTTCAAGACCGCCGTCATCGACGCCCACGCCCGGTTCCAGCCCGAGGCCATGATCGTCGGCGCGTCGTGCACCGCCGAACTGATCCAGGACGACCCGGCCGGCATGGCGCTCGCCATCGGCCTGCCGATCCCGGTCATTCCACTGGAGCTGCCCAGCTACCAGAAGAAGGAAAACTGGGGTGCCGCCGAGACCTTCCGCCAGTTGGTCCGGCACCTGACGCAGGTCGTCGAGCGCGCGCCGATGGCGGGCCGCCGTCCGTCCTGCAACATCCTGGGGTCCACCGCCCTGGGCTTCCGCCACCGCGACGATGTGGTCGAGATCACCCGGCTGCTCGAGCGGCTGGGCGTCGACATCAATGTCACCGCGCCGCTGGGGGCCACGCCCGCCGACATCGCCCGGCTGGGGGCCGCCGACTTCAACGTCGTGCTGTATCCGGAGATCGCCGGAGAGGCCGCGAAACAACTTGAGAAGCAGTGCGGCCAGCCGTCGGTGAAGACGGTGCCGCTGGGTTACGGCGCGACGATCGACTTCATCCACGAGGTCTGCGCCCTGACCGGCCTCGACCCCGCTCCGGTTCTGGAAGGCGTCCCGTCGCGGATGCCCTGGTGGTCGCGCTCGGTCGACTCGACCTACCTGACCGGCAAGCGCGTGTTCGTGTTCGGTGACGCCACCCACGTCATCGCCGCCGCCCGGGTGGCCTCCGAAGAACTGGGCTTCGAGGTCGTCGGCATGGGCTGCTACAATCGCGAGTTCGCCCGCGAGGTTCGCACCGCCGCGGCCGACCTGGGCCTGACCGCCCTGATCACCGACGACTATCTGGAGGTTGAGGACGCCATCGCGGCGCTGCAGCCCGAACTCGTGCTAGGCTCGCAGATGGAGCGCCACATCGCCAAGCGGCTGCGCATTCCCTGCGCCGTCATCTCGGCCCCGTTCCACGTCCAGGACCATCCCGCCCGGTTCTCGCCCCAGATGGGGTTCGAGGGGGCCAACGTCCTGTTCGACACCTGGGTGCATCCGCTGGTCATGGGGCTGGAAGAGCACCTGCTGCACATGTTCCGCGACGATTTCGAGTTCAGCGACGAGGCCGGTGCCTCGCACCTGGGCGGACACGGCGCAGGGGCCGCGCACCCGGCACCGGTGGCCGAGACGATCGCGTCCACGGAGGTCGCCTCGGTCTCGTCGGAGATCGTCTGGGCGGCGGACGCCGAGGCGGAGCTGAGGAAGATCCCCTTCTTCGTGAGGGGCAAGGCCAGAAAAAACACGGAACGCTTCGCCGCAGAGCACGGCCTGGCGACCATCGGGGTGGAGACGTTGTACGATGCCAAGTCGCACTACAGTCGCTGACCCCACTGTCCCGGCCGGGCTGACGCCACGGGTGCGCGTGGTCATCGTCACCCTGGACAACCACCTGGCCGGCGCGGTCGCCCAGGCGGAAACCGAACTGCGCCGCTCTGTTCCCGGACTGACAATCGCCCTGCACGCCGCCTCGGAATGGGGTAGCGATCTGGTCGCCCTGAACGCTTGTCTCGCCGACATCGCACAGGGTGATTTCGTCATCGCCTCGATGCTGTTCGTCGATGACCACATCCAGATGGTCCTGCCGGCGCTGAGGGCGCGCAACGAAGCCTGCGACGCCATGGTCTGCATGATGTCGGCGGCCGAGGTCGTGAAGCTGACCCGGATGGGGGCCTATCGCATGGACGGGTCCCAGAAGGGCCCGCTGGCGATGCTCAAGAAACTGCGCGGCAACACCAAGGCGACGGGTGGCGTCCCCGGTGAGAAGCAGATGGCGATGCTGCGCCGCCTGCCCAAGATCCTCGCCTTCATCCCGGGCACAGCCCAGGACGTGCGTGCCTATTTCCTGACGCTGCAATACTGGTTCGCCGGCTCCACGGGGAACATGGTGTCGATGGTCCGCTACCTGCTGGACCGCTACGCCGACGGCGAGCGTCGGAGCCTGCGCGGAGCCCTGAAGGCCGCAGCGCCGATCGAGTACCCCGACGTTGGTGTGTATCATCCCCGCATGGGGTCTGAATCCGCTGGCCGGATGGCCGAGTCGGTCGAGGCCTTGCCACCCCACCATGGCCGCAATGGCACGGTCGGTCTGGTGATCCTGCGCTCCTATGTGCTGGCCAATGATGCCGCCCACTATGACGGCGTTATCAACGCCTTCGAGGCGCGCGGCGTTCGCGTCATCCCCGCCTTTGCCAATGGCCTGGACGCCCGCCCGGCGATGGACAAGCTGTTCATGAAGGACGGCCGCCCGACCGTGGACGCCCTGATCAACCTGACCGGCTTCTCGCTGGTCGGCGGCCCCGCCTACAACAACTCCGAAGCCGCTGCGGTGGCGCTGGGCAAGTTCAACGTCCCCTACATCTCGGCCCACCCGCTGGAGTTCCAGTCGTTCCAGCAGTGGAGCGCCGGCCATCAGGGCCTGCTGCCGCTGGAGGCCACCATGATGGTCTCCATTCCGGAACTGGACGGCGGGATCGCACCGATGATGTTCGGCGGCCGCACCGATGGGTCGGATGCGCCCTGCACCGGCTGCGTCCGACGCTGCACCTTCCCGGCCGACAGCGCGCGCGCCATGCTGGCCTGCCCGGAGCGGGCCGAAACCTTGGCCGCGCGGGTCGAGAAGATGATCGCCCTGCGCCGCTCGGACCGGGCGGAGCGCAGGATCGCGACCGTGCTGTTCAACTTCCCGCCCAACGCTGGGGCCGCCGGCACGGCCGCCCAGATGTCGGTGTGGGCCAGCCTGCACAGGACGCTGATCCGCCTGGCCGCCGAGGGCTATACCGTCGAGGTGCCCGAGAGCGTCGATGCCCTGCGCGAGGCGATGCTGGACGGCAATGCCGCCCGCTACGGCACGGACGGCAATGTCCATGTCCGCATCCCGGCCAATGAACATGTTCTGCGCGAGCAATGGCTGTCGGACATCGAGGCGGTCTGGGGCCCTGCACCGGGCAAGTCCCTTGCCAACGGCTCATCCATTTTCGTGCTCGGGGCGCAGTTCGGCAACGTGTTCGTTGGTCTGCAACCGCCCTTCGGAGTCGAGGGCGATCCGATGCGGCTGATGTTCGAGGGTGGCTTTGCGCCAACACACGCCTTCAGCGCCTTCTACCGCTGGATCCGCGAGGATTTCGGTGCCCATGCCGTGCTGCATTTCGGCACCCACGGCGCGCTGGAGTTCATGCCCGGCAAGCAGACCGGCCTGTCGGAGGCCTGCTGGCCTGACCGCCTGATCGGCGACCTGCCGAACCTGTATCTCTATGCCGCCAACAATCCGTCCGAGGGCATGATCGCCAAGCGGCGGTCGAACGCGACCCTGATCAGCTACATCACCCCGCCGATCAATGACGCCGGTCTTTACAAGGGTCTGCTGGACCTGAAGGCCCTGGTCGATCGCTGGCGCGGCACCGAGCTCGAGGCCACAGCCGAGCGCGGACAGCTGGCACCGATGATTTTCGAGGCAGCCGAGGCGCTGAACCTCAACCTGACCGAGGGCTCCGAGGACGCCCGGGTGAACGCCCTGATCGCGACGCTGCAGGAGCTGGAACAGACCCTGATCCCGAACGGCCTGCATGTGCTGGGCGAGGCGTTCAGCGCCGAAGAACGGGTCGACCTGCTGCTGGCCGTGGCCGAAGCGCGCGAGGGGCCCAAGCCGGGGCGCGAGGCGGTTCAGGCGCTCATCGATGGAGCCGACGCCCGTACGGCGCTGGGCATCAGTGGCATCGCCTCGGACACCGCCGGGATCGAACTGTTCCGCCACCTCGAGGCGACCAATGCCGCGCTGTCGATCAACCCCGAGATGGACGCCCTGATCACGGCGCTGGACGGCGGCTATGTGATGCCCTCACCCGGCGGTGACCTGCTGCGCACGCCCGAGATGCTGCCGACCGGCCGCAACATCCACGGCTTCGACCCCTTCCGCATCCCCTCCGCCTATGCCGTCGCCGACGGGATGCGGCAGGCCGACCGTCTGCTGGCCAAGCACAGGGCCGAGACCGGAGCCTTCCCGGAATCCATGGCTATCGTGCTGTGGGGTACAGACAATCTGAAGAGCGAAGGCGGCCCGATCGCCCAGGCCATGGCCCTGATGGGAGCCCGCCCGCGCTTCGACGGCTACGGCCGGCTGTGTGGGGCCGAGCTGGTGTCGCTTGAAGACCTCGGCCGGCCGCGCGTCGACGTGATCGCGACCGTCTCGGGCATCTTCCGCGACCTGCTGCCGCTGCAGATGAAAATGCTGGCCGACGCCGCCTGGCTGGCCGCCACCGCCGACGAGCCGATCGAGCAGAATTTCGTGCGCAAGCGCGCGCTGGAGCACCAGGGCAAGCTGGGCTGCGACATGGAAACCGCGTCCCTGCGCGTCTTCTCCAATGCCGAGGGGGCCTACGGGGCCTCGGTCAACGCGCTGATCGACTCGGGAGCCTGGACCGAAGAGGGCGAGCTGGCCGACGCCTTCGAGAGCCGCAAGGGTTTCGCCTATGGCCGCAACGGCAAGCCGATGAAGCAGCCGGCCCTGCTGACCAGTGCCCTGGCCGGTATCGACCTGGCCTACCAGAACCTCGACTCCGTCGATCTGGGGGTCACCACCATCGATCATTATGTCGACACCCTGGGCGGGGTGGCCAAGTCGGCCGAGCGCGCGCGCGGCAAGGCCTCGCCGGTCTACATCGGTGACCAGACCCAGGGTGAGGGCAAGGTCCGCACCCTGGCCGAACAGGTCACGCTGGAAAGCCGCACCCGGGTCCTGAACCCGCGCTGGTTCGAGGGTCAGCTGAAGCATGGCTCCGAAGGCGTCCGCGCCATCGAGGCCCAGGTGACCAATACGCTGGGCTGGTCGGCCACGACCGGCGACGTCCAGCCCTGGGTCTATCAGGAAATCAGCGAGACCTTCGTCCTGGACGCGACCATGCGCGACCGGCTCGCCACCCTGAACCCCAAGGCCTCGGCGCGAATGGCCAACCGGCTGCTGGAAGCTTCGGACCGCGCCTACTGGGCCCCCGATGCGGCCACCCTGCAGGCCCTGCGCGACGCTGCCGACGAACTCGAAGATCGCCTCGAAGGCCTCACCCCCGCCGCGGCGGCGTGAGGATCAAGGATCGCATATGACCATCACCCTCGAAATGCCCCAGACCCTGAAGCGCCGTCCCCCGGACGGTGCCGGATCGGTCCAGGTCGAGATGGACGCCACGCTGAACATCGGCTCGGCCAAGGTCTTCGCGGTCTATGGCAAGGGCGGCATCGGCAAGTCGACCACCAGCTCCAACCTGTCGGCGGCCTTCAGCCTGCTGGGCAAGCGGGTGCTTCAGATCGGCTGTGATCCCAAGCACGACTCGACCTTTACCCTGACCAAGCGACTGGTCCCCACCGTCATCGACGTGCTTGAGACGGTGAACTTCCACTCCGAGGAACTGCGCCCCGAGGACTATGTCTATGAGGGCTTCAACGGGGTCCGCTGCGTCGAGGCGGGCGGACCGCCGGCCGGCACAGGCTGCGGCGGTTACGTCGTCGGCCAGACGGTCAAGCTGCTGAAGGAACACCACCTGCTGGAAGACACCGACGTGGTGATCTTCGACGTGCTGGGCGACGTGGTCTGCGGCGGTTTCGCGGCACCCCTGCAGCATGCCGAGCGCGCCCTCGTCGTGACCGCCAACGACTTCGACTCCATCTTCGCGATGAACCGCATCGTCGCGGCCATCAAGGCCAAGTCGAAAAACTATCAGGTCCGGCTGGGGGGCATCATCGCCAACCGCAGCTCGGGCACCGACGAGATCGACCGCTTCAACGCCGCCATCGGTCTGAAGCGCATCGCCCACTTCCGTGACCTGGACGAGATCCGCCGCAGCCGGCTGAAGAAGTCTGTCGTGTTCGAGATGGACGGCTCGCCCGAGCTGGAAGCCGCCAAGGCCGAATACATCCGCCTGGCCCAGTCGCTGTGGGACGGGATGGAGGCCATCGAGGCCGAGCCGATGCGCGACCGCGACATCTTCGAGTTCCTGGGGTTCGACGCATGACCGCCACCCTCGAGACCCGCACCACCGCCACCTGGGACCAGTATCGCGGCCGGCTGGAGGAGTATTTCGACCGCACGGCCCTGGACGCCTGGGCCCAGCTGACCTCGGACGCGCCGGTCTCGAAGATCCGGGCCACGGTCCGCGCCGGCCGTGACGAGATGCGCAATGTCCTGCTGTCGTGGATGCCCGCCGACCTGACCGGTCTGCGGGTACTCGACGCCGGCTGCGGGACCGGAGCCCTGGCCGTCGAGGCCGCCCGGCGCGGTGCGGATGTCGTGGCCATCGACGTCTCGGCCAGTCTGGTCAACATCGCCCAGGAACGCGCCCCTGCCGACCTGAAGGGGTCGATCGACTGGCGCGCCGGCGACATGATGAGCCCCGATCTGGGCCATTTCGACCACGTCGTCGCCATGGACAGCCTGATCCATTACCGGACGGACGACATCGTCGATGTACTGGGGACCCTGTCGGCCCGGACGCGGGGATCGGTGGTGTTCACCGTGACGCCGCGCACGCCGGCCCTCATGCTGATGCTGGCGGCGGGCAAGCTGTTTCCACGCGCCGACCGGGCCCCGGCCATCGCGCCGGCCGAGATCGGTGCCCTTGCCCGGCGTCTGGCGGGGCTGCCGGGCTGTTCGGTCGGCCGGTCTCGCCGGGTTCAGGGCGGCTTCTATACCTCCCAGGCGTTGGAGCTGCTCCGGTGCTGAACGAACTGCTTCTGCAAAGGGTGGCCGAGAGAGCGGCCAGAGGCGATGCCCGGGCGCAATGGGCGCGCCTGATCACCGCCTGTCTGCCCTTTGCCGATGCGGCCACGACTGAACTTCCCCTGCGTCGGCTGCTGCGGCTGTCGCTGTTCCAGGTCTCGGTGGGCATGACCACCGTCCTGCTGACCGGTACGCTGAACCGCGTCCTGATCGTTGAGCTGAATGTCCCCGCCGTTCTGGTGGCGGCCATGGTGGCTATCCCGTTCCTGTTCGCGCCGCTGCGGGCCCTGATCGGCCACCGCTCGGACACCCACCGCTCCCACCTCGGCTGGCGGCGCGGGCCCTATATCTGGTTCGGCAGTCTGCTGCAGTTCGGCGGCCTCGCCATCATGCCCTTCGCGCTGCTGATCAGCGGCGGACACGGCACCGGGGCCGAGTGGATCGGCCATCTGGCCGCCGTTGTCGCCTTCCTTCTGGTCGGGGCGGGCGTGCACACGACCCAGACGGCCGGTCTGGCCCTCGCCAACGACCTCGCCCCCGAGCATGCGCGCCCCCGGGTCGTCGCCCTGCTCTATGTCATGCTGCTGGTCGGGATGCTGATCTCTGGCGTCCTGATGGGCCTGATCCTGTCCGATTTCGCCGAGGTCAAACTGGTCGGCGTCGTTCAGGGCGCGGCCGTCCTCGCCATCCTGCTGAACATGACCGCCCTGTGGAAACAGGAGGCCCAGGACCTCGCCCTGACGGCGAAGGACAGACCCCGCATCGCGTTTCAGGCCGCATGGGCCGAGTTTTCCGCCGGTGGTCGCGCCAGCCGCCTGCTGGTCGCCGTCGGCCTGGGGGCTGCGGCCTTCTCGATGCAGGACGTGCTGCTGGAGCCCTATGGCGGCCAGATCCTGAACCTGTCGGTCGGCCAGACCACCGCTCTGACCGCCTTGTGGTCGGCGGGCACCCTGGCCGGCCTCGCCTTCGCCGCACGCCAGTTGGCCCGGGGTGGGGAGCCGCACCGTCTGGCCGGACACGGTCTGGTGTGGGGCATCCTCGCCTTCGTCGCCGTGATCTGTGGCGGTGTCTTCACACTCACTCCCGTGTTCTGCGCCGGTGTGATCCTGATCGGTCTGGGCGGCGGCATATTCTCGGTCGGCACCCTGACCTCGGCCATGGCCCTCGCCCGCGACGGCAAATCCGGCATCGCGCTGGGCGCGTGGGGTGCGGTTCAGGCCACAGCCGTCGGTCTGGCGATTTTCGTCGGAGGCGGTCTGCGTGATCTCGTGTCCCACCTGTCCGAGTCCGGTCTGCTGGGCACCGCCATGACCTCGCCCGCAACCGCCTATGTCGTCGTCTACCACCTCGAGATCGGCCTGTTGTTCGCCGCCCTCGTCGCCATCGGGCCCCTCGCCCGATACGCGCCCGCTGCTGCTCGTCCGTCCCCTGAAGCCCCGAAATTCGGCCTCGCCGATCTTCCCGCCTGACCCCCGTCCAGAAGGAACCCCTGACATGGACAGTCCCTACCTTTTCGGCAATTTTGATGCGGCAGAGTTCTGCCTCATTGCCTTCTTTGTGTTCTTCGCCGGACTCGTCTTCTATTTGCGCCGGGAAGACCGGCGGGAAGGCTATCCGCTGGAGGACGACGTCTCCGGCCGGCTGGAACCGCTGGGTGGTCTATTTTTCACCGCCAAGCCCAAGACCTTCCTGCTACCGCACGGTCACGGCACGCGCACCCTGCCCGACTTCAAGCGGGACACCCGCCCGATCGCCGCGCGCCGCAGCGCTCCGATGGACGGCGCGCCGATCGAGCCCACCGGTAATCCGCTGATCGACGGCGTTGGACCCGGCGCGTGGAACGTCCGGCCCAACCATCCCGACCTGACTCTTGAGGGGCTTCCGCGCATCGTGCCGATCCGTGTCGCTACCGACTTTCACGTCAGCCCGGAGGATACAGACCCGCGCGGCCTGCCCGTTCTGGGTGTCGATGGTCTCAAGGCCGGTGCCGTCAGCGACCTCTGGGTCGACCGCTCCGAGGCCCTGATCCGCTACATCGAGGTCGCCGTCGACGGCTCCGGCCGCAAGGTCCTGCTGCCCATGACCATGGCTGTGGTGGGACGGCGCGGGGTCAAGGTGCGCGCCATCACCGCCGCCCAGTTCGCCGATGTCCCGCGGACCGCCAGTCCCGACCAGGTCACCCTGCTCGAAGAGGAAAAAGTGGTCGGCTACTACGGCGGTGGCCACCTGTATGCGACCCCCGATCGTCAGGAGCCCTGGCTGTGAGCGAACATGCAGGAGAACCCATTCGTGGCCTGCCCGGCCATCTGCCGGCCGGCGAGCACATCCTCTGGCAGGGATCGCCCGACTGGCGCACCCTGTCGCGGTCGGCGCTCAAGACCCACTGGATCGCGGTCTATTTCGGCGGGCTGGCCGTCTGGAACGTCGGCAGCCAGATGGCGTCCGGAGCCGCCCTGGCCCCGGCGCTGGGCATCGGCCTCCTGACCCTGGCGGTCGGAGCCGTCGCCGTCGGCCTGCTGGTGCTCTACGCCTGGCTCAACGCCCGCACGACGGTCTACACCCTGACCAACAAGCGGTTCGTGTTGCGCCACGGCGTGGCCCTGTCGAAATGCTTCAACATCCCCTATCCGACCATCGCCTCGGCCGGACTGAAGGTCGATGCGAAGGGCGTGGGCGACATCCCCCTCGGTCTCGCCGAAGGCTACAAGGTCGCCTACCCGCACCTGTGGCCGCATGTCCGTCCGTGGCGTTTCGTGACGCCCGAACCCATGCTGCGGTCCCTGCCCGAGGCCGCCACCGTGGCTGAGCTGCTGAGCCACCAATTGCAGTTGGCCGCCCGCGCCGCAGACAAGCCGTTCGTTGCCGAAACCCCGCGGGCCACCCCGGCCCCATCTCCCGCCCGCAAACGTCGCGCCGGCGGCCAACCCGCCGCCGCCTGAAGGATCCGATCCGATGTCCGCCGTTCACCACGAGCAAATGCCCAGACTGCCGCTCTATGCGGCCATCAGCCTGGTGCTGGCTTCCATTCTGATGGTCGGCGGCCAGCGGATCGGCGTCCTCGGCGCACCGCCGGCCGCCGAGCCCCGGCAGGCCACGGCCACCCTCAGCCAGGACCTGCGCTTCTTCGACCAGCCGGACGGTGGCGTCCGCGTGGTGGTCTCAGGCGGGGACGAGCGGCTGATCCCGACCGCCTCGGGCGGCTTCGTGCGCGGGGTTCTGCGCAGCCTCGTCCGCGAGCGCCGCTCCATGGGGCTTGGCCCTGAACAGGCCTTCCGCGTGACCGAATGGTCCGACGGGGCCGTCACCATCCAGGATCTGGCCACGGGCCGGACGCTGAACCTCAACGCCTTCGGGCCGACCAACCGCCAGGATTTCCTGGCCCTGATCGCGCCGGCCGGTTCCCCCGCCCTGAGCGCCGGAGCCGCCGCATGAACCGCCTGATGCAGATGGGCTGTACCGTCGAGGTCGAACACTCCGACGCCAGCCTGCACGCCCACGTCGCCCTGGACGGCGATCCCGTGATCCGCCCCGGTGACGAGGTGCAGGTGCACGGCGATCCCATCCACGTCGCCTTCGGCGAGCGCCGCACCTTCCGCCGCATGGCAACCCTGCGTCGCGCCTCCTTCCTGGAGCGCACATGGACGCGCACCTGCGCCGGCTTCTTTGAAATGAACGAACTGTACGAAGTCAGCTTCACACCCCGGAGGACCCTGTGACCGCCGTATCCTTCGACACCTATGAGGAAACCCCCGGCCTGACCGCGCTTCGTCGCGAGGCCGCGCGCCAGAAGGTCAACTCTGAAGAGTCCTTCAAGCTGGCGACCCAGGACACCGTCCTGTCGCCGCGCTTCTACACCACCGACTTCGCCGCCATGGACCGCATCGACGTGTCCCCGGTCCGGGCCCAGTGGGACGCCCTGATGGCCGAGTTCGAAGCGGACGTGAACAAGGACCATTTCAAGCGCGACGCGGCCTTTGACGGCATCATCGAGAACCTGCCCGACGATCTTCGGAAGGAGTTCACCGACTTCCTGGTGTCGTCGCTGACGTCGGAGTTCTCGGGCTGCGTCCTGTATGCCGAGATCGCCAAGCGGGTTCAGAACCCCGACATCCGCGCCCTGTTCAAATACATGAGCCGCGACGAGAGCCGCCACGCCGGCTTCATCAACGACACGCTGAAGGATGCGAAGATCGGGGTGGATCTGAGCTTCCTGACCAAGGTCAAGAAATACACCCACTTCAAGCCCAAGTTCATCTTCTACGCCGTCTATCTGTCCGAGAAGATCGGCTACGCGCGCTACATCGCGATCCATCGCCATCTGGAACAGAATCCGGACAAGCGCTTCCACCCGATCTTCCAGTGGTTCGAACGGTGGTGCAACGACGAGTTCAAGCACGGCGAGGCCTTCGCCCTGATCATGCGAAACGACCCGAAGCTGCTGAGCGGCGGCAACGTCTGGTGGATCCGGTTCTTCCTGCTCAGCGTCTATGCGACCATGTACGTCCGCGACCACATGCGTCCTGCCTTCCACAAGGCGCTGGGCGTCGACATCACCACCTACGACTATGAGGTCTTCCGCATCTGTTCGGAGATCTCGAAACAGGTCTATCCGGTCACCCTGCGCACCGACGATCCCCGTTTCCGCGCCGGGATGGAGCGGCTGCGCCTGACCTCGGACGCCATCGCCGACGCGAAGGCGAAGGGCGGCCTGTTCTCCAGGCTGAAGCGGTTTGGTCTGGTGATCAAGGCCGGGGCGACGCTGGCGGGCCTGTATCTCCTGCCGGTCGACAAAAATCCGCTGCCCGCCGACGTTCGGATGGAGCCGACCTGGTAGTCATGGCCGACCTCGTCCAGCCTCTCGTGATCGCGGCCCTGCTCTGGTGGTTCTCCACCGGAGCCATCCTGTGGCTGGTGCGTCTGCCGCGCGCGACCTTCGGGTGGAGCCTGGGCGCCTATGCGGTCTTGGCGGCCGCGGCGACCGTGGGTCTGATGCTGGCGGCCCGCGATCCCGGCGTGACCGGGGCCTATGTCGCCTTCGGCTGCGCCCTGACCGTCTGGGGCTGGCACGAGATGGGCTTTCTGATGGGCAAGCTGACCGGTCCGCGCCGGACCGCCTGCCCGTTCGGGGCCAGGGGCTGGCGGCGATTCACGGTCTCGGCGGAAACGGTGATCCATCACGAGATCGCCCTGGCCCTCACCGCCGCCCTGTTCGTCGCCCTGACCTGGGGCCAGCCGAACCAGACGGGCACCCTGACCTTCCTGCTGCTGCTGGGCATGCGGCTGTCGACCAAGCTCAACATCTTCCTCGGCGTGCCCAATCCGCCCGTCACCTTCCTGCCAACCAACCTCGCCTATCTGCAGAGCTATTTCCGCCGGGCCCGGTTCAACGCCCTGTTCCCCGTCTCCCTGGCCCTGTCGATCGTCGTGACGATCCTGCTGGGAGAGGCGGCGCTGACGGCCGAGGGCGGAGCCCAGGTCGGCTATGGCCTGATGTTCATGCTCGCCGCGCTGGGCCTGCTGGAACATGGCTTCCTGATGCTGCCCTCACCCGACCGCGCCCTGTGGGGATGGGCGCTGGGGCGCGGTGATCTGGGCCAGACCAAACCGGCCGTGCAGGTCGCCCTCGCGGCGACCGGGGAGCGCGACCAGTGATCAACGCAAAGACAGAAACGACCGGGGGAACAACCGCCATGAACTATGAAGCCTTCTTCCAGGGCGAGCTCGATGTCCTGCGCGACGCCGGCAACTACCGGGTCTTCGCCGACATCGAGCGCAAGCGCGGCAGCTTCCCGAAGGCCCGCAAACATGGCGACGGACCCGAGGAAGTCACCGTCTGGTGCTCCAATGACTATCTCGGCATGGGCCAGAGCGCCCATGTCCTGAAGGCCATGCACGAGGCGCTGGACAGCTGCGGAGCCGGGGCCGGCGGCACGCGCAACATCTCGGGCACCAACCATCATCACGTCCTGCTGGAGCGCGAACTGGCCGACCTGCACAACAAGGAAGCCGCCCTGCTGTTCACCAGCGGCTATGTCTCCAACTGGGCGGCGCTGGGCACCCTGGCCGCCCGTCTGCCCAACTGCGTCGTCCTGTCGGACGCCTGCAACCATGCCTCCATGATCGAGGGCATCCGCCACAGCCGCGCCGAGCGCCAGATCTTCCGCCACAACGATCCGGAGCATCTGGACCGCCTGTTGTCCGCCATCGACCCGGACCGGCCCAAGCTGGTCGCCTTCGAGAGCGTCTATTCCATGGATGGCGACATCGGTCCGATCGCCGAGATCATCGAGGTGTCCGAGAAACACGGGGCCATGACCTATCTGGACGAGGTCCACGGCGTCGGCCTGTACGGCGCGCGTGGCGGCGGCGTCGCCGAGCGCGAGGGCCTGATGGACCGGATCACGGTGATCGAGGGCACATTGGGCAAGGCCTTCGGCGTCATGGGGGGCTATATCGCAGCCTCGGCAGCCCTGTGCGACTTCGTCCGCAGCTTCGCCTCGGGCTTCATCTTCACCACCGCCCTGCCGCCCGCTGTGGCGGCCGGTGCCGCGGCCAGCGTCAAACATCTGAAGGCCTCGGAAATCGAGCGCGCCCGCCATCAGGACCGCGTCGCCCGTGTCCGCGCCCGGCTGGACGCCTCCGGCATCCCCCACTTGCCGAACGACAGCCACATCATCCCGGTGATGGTCGGCGACCCCCACAAGTGCAAGATGATCTCCGACTGGCTAATGGAACACCACGGAATCTATGTGCAGCCGATCAACTATCCGACCGTGCCGCTGGGCACCGAGCGGCTGCGCATTACCCCCTCGCCGGTCCATTCGGACGAGGACATCGACCGGCTGATCGACGCCCTGTCCGAGATCTGGTCGCACTGCGCCCTGGCCCGCACCGCCGTCGCCGCCTGATGCCGGCCGGAGCGACGGCCCCATGAAGGCCGTCGTCCTGACCGGAATTGTCGTGCTGGTGGTCGCGCTGGTCGCCACCACGGTCTGGCTCTGGACCCCGGACAAGACCCGGCCCGAACTGGAAGCGCTGTACCTCGCCCGCCCCGGTGACATGATCACGGTGGCCGGAACGCGGCTGCATGTGCGCGACACCGGCCCGCGCGAAGCCCCGGCGGTCATCCTTTTGCACGGCTTCGGGGCCAGTCTGCATACCTGGGAGCCCTGGGCGGAAGTGCTCGACGACGACCTGCGCGTCATCCGCCTCGACCTGCCCGGTGCCGGCCTGTCGCCGCCTGATCCGACCGGTGACTATACCGACGCCCGGGTCACCACCCTGCTGCGGGACCTGATGGATCAGCTGGGCCTCCAGCGCGCCTCGCTGGTCGGTAATTCGGTCGGTGGCCGCCTCGCCTGGACCCTCGCTGCCGAACATCCCGACCGGGTCGAACGTCTGGTACTGATCGCGCCAGACGGCTTCGCCAGCCCGGGCTTCGAGTACGGCAAGGCCCCCGAAGTCCCGTGGATCATGGGCCTGATGCGCTACACCCTGCCTCGCGGCATGCTCCGGGCCAATATCGTCGTCGGCTATGCGGATCCTGCGGCCCTGACCGAGCCGACCCTGACCCGCTACCGCGACCTGATGCTGGCCCCGGGGGCGAGACAGGCCATGCTCGACAGGATGGAGCAGACGGTTCTGCGCGATCCTGCCCCCCTGCTGGGCCGGATCACCGCGCCCGTCCTGCTGGTCTGGGGCGAACAGGACGCCATGATCCCCTTCAGCAATGCCCGCGACTACCAGCGCGCCCTCGCCGATGTCCGGCTCGTGTCCTTCCCCGACCTGGGCCACCTGCCGCACGAAGAGGCTCCGGCACAGTCCCTGCCCCCGGTCCGCGCCTTCCTGCTGGCCCGGACCACCGATCGCCCCTGATCACCAAGGCGTGACGGCGCTGCGCTGGCGCACGGAGGTCAGGCGCACTACCGTCGGTGACCTGTTCTGTTTCCGATCGTAAGCCAGTCGAGAGTCGCCCGCCCCTTCCAATCCCCGGAGTCCCCATGTCCCGCAGTCCCGCCGCGCCGATGCCGATGTCCGCTCCGCACACTGTGCGGCGGATCACGGGTGCCGATCTGAACTGGGCCCTGTCGCAGGGATGGAAGGATTTCAACGCCAAGCGCGGCGACATTCTGGTGCTGGCGGTCCTGTATCCGGTCCTCGGACTGCTGACGGCGGTCATCGCCCTGAACGACCGGCTCCTGCCGGTCTTCTTTCCGCTGGTCGCCGGTCTTTCGGTCATGGGACCGGCGGTCGCCGCAGGCTTCTACGAGATCGCACGACGTCGCGGCCTGGGGATCAGCTCCAGCTGGCGTTATTTCTTTGATCCCCTGCGCGGGCGCAGTCGCACACCGCTGGTGATGCTGACCCTGATGTCCCTGGCCCTGTTCGGGGCCTGGATCGCGGCCGCATGGATCATCTATCAGGCCACGCTCGCCCAGGTGGGGCCCATGACCCTCGCTGGCGGTTTTGACCAGTTGTTCTCCACGCCGGAGGGCCTGAACCTCGTCATCATCGGCAACCTCGTCGGCGCGGGCTTCGCCGTGCTGACCGTGTTCCTGACCCTGGTGTCGTTTCCCATGGTCGTGGATCGGCCTGTTGACGCCGGTACGGCGGTCGCGACCTCGGTCCGGGCCGTGGCCCGAAATCTGCCCGCTGTCGCCTCATGGGGCCTGCGGGTCGCGGGCCTCCTCGTGCTGGGATCCCTGCCGTTCTTCATCGGTCTGGCTGTGGTCCTGCCGGTGCTGGGCTACGCCACCTGGCATCTCTACACCCGGCTGGTCGAGCGCTAGGCGGACGCTGCGGACGCTGCCGCCCGCTTCGCCCGTCCGAGTCCCAGACGGTAGACGGCAAATGCGATCCCACCCCCGACCAGCAGGATGATGACGGTCGTGACCGGCCGGAAGGCCAGCCAGGCCAGGGCGATGGTCACCGTGCCGACCAGCAGGCCAAGCACGAAGCCGATCAGGCCCGTCCCCATCCGCACGATGGTTCCGGCAAGGGGAAGGACGTCGGCCAGGACGCCGAAGGGTGCCAGGATCAGGCCGAAGCCGACCATCAACAGGATCACACCGCCCACGCGAATGATCCACGCCAGCACAGTGTTGGCGTCCTGGGCGCTCTGGAACATATCGGCCGCCGGCACATTTCCGTCCGCGACCAGCAGGACCTCGGCCCCGTTGCGCGCGCGCCAGGGCATGAACCCGTCGCCGTTCTGGCGGGCGACCACGCTGGTCTCCGCCGCCGGTGTCAGATCGTAGGCAATCCGCGTGTCCCCGATCGCCGGAGCGGCCGGGTTCTCACCCAGATAGATCCGGTTCTGGCCCAGGCTGAGGGTCCGCCCCTGGCCCGCCGCCGCCTCGACTTCCGGCAGCATGGCGGTCGGCAGCGGCAGCGCCTGGGCCCCGCCCATCTGGCTCAGCACCGTGTCGTCGAGACGGAAGTCGCCGAGGGTCGCGTCCTGCGCGTAGACCTCCCGGGCCTCAATGGTCATCTGCGGGTTCTCGTGCCCGGCGACCGTCTGGAAGTTGCTGGAGTCGATGGCATCGGACGACCAGACCTTCGAATAGGTGTAGGTGGTGACGGTCTCCTCGCCGCCCCCCAGTTTGGTCCGGGTCTCGCTCTTCGACTCCTCCTGCCACTGATACATCTCGACCGTGCGGGCCAGCTTCACGCCGGTTGCCGTGACGCCGAAATCCGGATCGGACAGAGGTTCGGTGACCCCGACCACGCCGGTCACATGCACCAGCTTCTGGTCATTGGCAGGCAGGATCGGCGCGACCTCCGCCTCGATGACGGTCCCCGCGCCCTCGGTCAGGCCGCGCGCGATCTTGACCGCATTGCCCTCGTTCCAGGCCAGGCCGGCGACACAGCCGAGGATCAGGACCAGACCGACCAGTACCCCGGCAAGGGCCGAGCCGATGCGGCTGAACCATGAGGTCGTGGTGGTGCGTGTAATCTGATCTGGCATGGTGCCCCCCCGAGCGCGTGTCCGGCCCCGATGGACCGATCGCCCCGCTATAGCACCGGCGGGCCGGGGGAACAGGGCGCTGGCCCCGACAGAACCTGACGGCGGGTCAGACCCCCCGCCAGCCCCGCCACCAGACCACGAACCGTCCGAGTCCCTCGGCCAGGGCGACCTTCGGCGCATAGCCGGTCAGGGCGTTCAGCTTGGAGACATCGGCATAGGTGGCCGTGACATCCCCCGCCTGCATCGGCCGCATCACCTTCACCGCCTCGCGGCCCAGGGCCGCCTCAAGGGTCGAGATCATCTCCATCAGGCCGACAGGGCTGGAATCGCCGATGTTGTAGACCTCGTGCCCGCCGCGCGATGGCGGATTGTCCAGCACGCCCACCACCCCGTCGACGATGTCGTCGATGAAGGTGAAATCGCGCGCCATCTTCCCCTCGCCATAGACCTCGATCGGCTCGCCGCGCATGATCTTCTCGGTGAAGCCGAAATAGGCCATATCCGGCCGGCCCATCGGTCCATAGACGGTGAAGAACCGAAGCCCCGACTGTGGAAAGCCGTACAGGGTCGCATAGCTCTGACTCATCAGCTCGCACGACCGCTTGGTCGCGGCATACAGCGACACGGGCGTGACGGTCGGATCATCCTCGCGGAACCCCTGCCCGGCCAGGGGCCGGTCGCCATAGACCGAACTGGACGAGGCATAGACCAGATGCTCGACCCCGCCGTGGCGGCAGGCCTCCATGATCGACAGATGGCCCTGCAGGTTGGAGCGCTCGTAGGCAAAGGGGTTCTCGATCGAATAGCGCACCCCCGCCTGGGCGGCGAGATGCACGACCCGTCGCGCCCCTGACTCCTTGACCAGTTCCGCCATGGCCGGGGCATCGGCAATGTCGGCCCGCATCATCAGGAACCCCGGATGTGTCGCCAGACGCGCCGCCCGAAGGTCCTTCAGGGCGACCTCATAATAGGGATTGAAATCATCGACCCCGATAACGGTCTCGCCCCGCTGCAGCAGCCGCTCGGCCACATGCATGCCGACGAAGCCGGCTGCCCCGGTGACAATGACCGGGCCCACGCCTGCCTCACTCACGGTTTGCCGACGCCGACATAGTCGAACCCGTCCGCCCGGACTTCCTGGGACCGGTAGACATTGCGCAGATCGATCATCAGCGGACGCGCCATCAGGTCCTTCAGGCGCGGCAGGTCCAGCGCCCGGAACTGATCCCACTCCGTCAGGATCACCACGGCATCGGCCCCCGCTGCGGCCTCATAGGGTCCAGTGGCGAACGTGACGTCCGACAGCAGATGCCCGGCTTCCTTCATCCCCTCCGGATCAAAGGCGGTCACCTTCGCCCCCATGGCCTGCAGCGCCGGGATGATCGCCAGACTGGGGCTGTCACGCATGTCATCCGTGTTCGGCTTGAAGGTCAGGCCCAGGATGGCGACGGTCTTGCCCGCGATATCTCCACCGATGGCGGCGCGGATCTTCTCGGCCATGGCCAGTTTGCGGGCATCATTGACCTCGACCGTGGTTTCGATCAGCCGCACCGGCGCACCATAGTGCTGGGCTGTGCGGACCAGGGCGATGGTGTCCTTGGGGAAGCAGGATCCGCCGTAGCCGGGCCCAGGGTTCAGGAATTTCGAGCCGATCCGTCCGTCCAGGCCGATCCCCTTGGCCACCTGCTGCACATCGGCCCCGACCTTTTCGCACAGGTCGGCCATCTCGTTGATGAAGGTGATCTTCATCGCGAGGAATCCGTTGCCGGCGTATTTGATCAGTTCGGAGGTCCGGCGCGAGGTGTAGACGACGGGGAATTCATTCAGGCTCAGCGGGCGATAGAGCTCGGCCATCGCCGCCTTGGCGCGCTCGTCCTCGACCCCGATCACAACACGGTCCGGCCGTTTGAAATCCTCGATCGCAGCTCCCTCGCGCAGGAACTCGGGGTTGGAGACCACGGCGAACTGGGCGTTCGGATTGGCCTTCTTCATGATCGCCTCGACCTCATCGCCCGTGCCCACGGGCACGGTCGACTTGGTGACGATGACGGTGAAGTCCTGGATCAGGCCGGCGATCTCCTCCGCCGCGGCATAGACATAGGACAGGTCGGCATGGCCGTCGCCGCGCCGGGTCGGGGTGCCGACGGCGATGAAGATGATCTCGGCATTGCGGATCGCCTCGGACCCGTCGACCGCGAACGACAGCCGACCGGCCTTGACGTTGTCGGCCACCAGTTGCTCCAGACCGGGCTCGAAGATCGGGATCTCGCCGCGGTTCAGCCGTTCGATCTTGGAGGGATCCTTGTCGACGCACACCACAGTGTGACCGAAGTCCGCAAAACAGGCCCCGGACACCAGGCCCACATAGCCTGTCCCAATCATCGTCACGCGCATCGAAATCCCTCCCCAAGCGACAGCGCGACAGCCATAACCCAGTCAATGGTGCGGCGCAAAACATCTTGGTGTACGGCGCGTTAAGCCTCTCTCCTCACGGGATCTTGAGGCTGATCGGTCACGGTCGAACCATGACCGCCCTCCCGGCCTTTGACGCGACATCGGCAGATCGCCGCGAAGCCGCGCGCCGCCCGTTCCGCAAGGCGCGTCGGGTACGGGAACGGGTGAGCCTGCTGGGCCAGGGGGTCGATCTCGTCCGCCCCGAAGAGGTGATGCATCACGTCGAGACCTGGGTCGAGGCGCGCAAGAAGGTCGTGATCGCCAATCACAACCTCAACAGCATGGCCCTGCTGCGTCACAACCCGGACCTGGCGCGCTTCTACGAACGGGCCGATCTGGTCGAGGTGGATTCGACCCCGCTGGTCCAGTTCGCCCGCCTGCTGGGTCTGCAGGGCCGGGGCTTTCATCGCTGCACCTATCTGGACTGGCGCGACCATTTCTGGAGCGTCGCCGACCGCAAGGGCTGGCGGGTCCTCTACGTCGGCGGGGAACAGGCCGTGGTGGATTGCGCGCGGGAGCGACTGTCGACCCACTATCCCGGTGCCGACATTCGCGTCCGGAACGGCTACTTCGATGCCACGCCGGGATCCGCTGACAATGCCTCGGTCGTGGCCGAGGCCAAGGCCTTCGCGCCCCAGATCCTGTTCGTCGGGATGGGGATGCCCCGCCAGGAGCTCTGGATCCTGAACCATCTCGAGGCCCTGCCGGACTGCGCCATCTTCTCCGTCGGAGCCGCCTTCGACTATGAGGCCGGAGCCCAGAAGCCCGCCCCCCGCTGGATGGGCCGGATGGGGGTCGAGTGGCTGTTCCGCCTGGTCAACGACCCGCAACGCCTCGCACGCCGCTATCTGATTGAACCCTGGAGCCTGAGCGGTCTGATCCTCGCCGACATCAGGACGGCGGTCCGGGCCCGGTTGACCCCCGGCTCGACGCGCCGCTGATCAGGTCGCGGGGGCCAGCAGCCTGAGCGTCGCCGGCTGGCCCGCCTGCGCCGACGAGGTGAGCCAGACATTGAAGACGCCCGGCTCGACCGTGGATCGCCCGTCGGCCCCGACAAACTCCAGCTGACTGCGACGCAGGGTGAACACCGCCGTCTTCGTCTCTCCCGCCGCCAGGGCCACCTTGCGCACATCCCGGAGCCGGCGGCCGGGCTGGACCAGGCTGGCGACCCTGTCGTGGATATAGAGTTGCACCGTTTCCTCGACCGCCCGGTCACCGGTGTTGGTCACGCTGACGGACAGCGCGACACTCCCGTCCCAGGCCAGCGTCGCCTCCGCCGGTGTCACCGCCCCATAGGTCACGGCCCCGTAGGTCAGTCCATGGCCGAAGGGATAGAGGGCCGTGTTGGTCGTCTCGCGATAGCGGGCCACATACTCCTGACTGGCCCGGCTGTTGTCGGCCGGACGCCCGGTGATCTTGTGGTCATAGCTGTAGGGCGACTGGCCCGACCGGTGGGGGAAGCTGACTGGCAGGCGGCCGGACGGCGAGACCTTGCCGAACACCACATCGGCCACGGCATGGCCCATCTCGCTACCGAGGAACCAGGTGACCACGATGGCCGGCGCGTCCCTGACCGGTCCGGCCAGTTCCAGCGCCCGGCCGTTGCGAAGCAGGACCACCACCGGCTTGCCCGTGGCCGCCACCGCCTCGGCGAGAGCTCTCTGCGGAGCAGGAATGTCGATCTCGGTCCGCGACTGGGCCTCGCCAGACATCTGTGTGCTCTCGCCGATCGCCAGCACCACCACGTCCGCCTGCCCCGCCGCCAGCACCGCCGCCTCGATCCCGCCGGCCAGGTCGGTCTCGACGTTGCTGCCCTTGACCACGGTCAGGTCGCCGGCGTCGGCCATGGCCGCGCGGAAGCCCGCTTCCAGAGAAATCCGGCGGCTCTCGTCGCCCCAGATGGTCCACGGTCCGAAGATGTTGTCGACGTCGTCACCGAACGGCCCGATCAGGGCGATCTTCTGGCCCGAGGCCTTCAGCGGCAGCAGTCCGCCCTCATTCTTCAGCAGGACGATCGACTTCACGCCGGCCTCGCGCGCCAGATCGTGATGCGCCCGCGATCCCACCACCGCGCGCTCGCGGCGGGGATCACAACCCCGATACGGATTGTCGAACAGACCCAGCGCCGCCTTTGTCATCAGCACCCGGCGCACCGCCTGATCGACCCGCGCGATCGGCACATCCCCCTTGGCCACCAGATCGGGGATGTGTTCCAGAAACAGGCCGGAGACCATCGACATGTCGATCCCGGCCAACAGGGCGATCCGCGCCGCGTCGCGCCCGTCGGCAGCAAAGCCGTGAGCGATCAGCTCGTTCTCCGAGGTGTAGTCCGACACGACGAAGCCGGCGAAGCCCCATTCGTCGCGCAGGATGTCGGTCAGCAGCCAGGGGTTGCCCGTCACCGGGACGCCGTTCAGGGCGTTGAACCCGCTCATCACCGACAGGGCCCCGGCGTCGAAGGCCGTCTTGAACGGCGGCAGGAAGACCCCGCGCAGGGTGGCCTCCGACATGTCTGTGGTGTTGTAGTCCATCCCCGCGATGGCGGCGGAATAGGCGGCGAAATGTTTGGGCGTGGCCAGCAGGGCGTCGCGGTCAGCCAGCCCCCGCTCGCCCTGGAAACCGCGCACGCGCGCGGCGGACAGGATCTCGTTCAGCCACACATCCTCGCCGGCTCCCTCGACCACCCGGCCCCAGCGCTGGTCGCGCGCGACATCGACCATGGGCGCATAGGTCTGGTGCACGGCCGAGGCCGCGCCTTCAACCGCCGCGGCGCGCGCCGTACGCCGGGCCAGATCAGGATCGAACGCCGCCGCCTCGGCCAGCGGCACCGGGAAGACCGTCTTCAGCCCGTGGATGATGTCAGCCGCGAACAGCAAGGGAATGCCCAGCCGGCTCTCCTCGACCGCGATCGTCTGGATGCGACGGCCGGCATCCGCCCCGATGCCGTTGAACAGATTGCCCACCGTGCCTTCACGGATCATCCGGGTGACGCGGGCCGGGTCGCCCTGCCCGTCCAGCGGATTCACGTTCTGGGGACGGAAGCGGAACGGATCGGCCAGCAGATTCAGCTGCCCGGCCTTCTCCTGGATCGTCATGCGCGCGATCAGGGCGTCGACCCGGGCGAGATCGCCGGCCTGACGGGCCGCCGCCGTCCGGGGGGCTCCGATCCAGCCAGCCCCGAGGGCGGCCAGACCGGCGGCACCGGTCAGGACGTGGCGGCGGGACGGCGTGGGCGCGTTGGACGTCATCGCGGGTTCCTTCAATGTCGGGCTTGTAACCGCTTACAGACAATCTTGACGTCTGTCAGGTCACGGGATGTTTCGGGCGAAAGGGTCGTCGGAGAATGCTCGCGGCGCGATCGAAAACGGCTAGAAGCCGGACATGGCCGACCTCCGCGACAGTCTCCGCGCCCGCGCCGCCGACCTCGGCTTCACGGTCTGCCGCTTCGCCTCGGCCGCAGAGCCGTGGAGCGCCGGCGAGCGGCTGGCGCATTTCGTCGAGGCCGGCCGCCACGGTGACATGGGCTGGATGGAGACCACGCTGGAGCGCCGCGCCCATCCCACCGCCATGTGGACCGACGCCCGCACCGCCATCGTCCTCGGCCTGAACTACGGCCCTGACCACGATCCCCTGCCCGAACTGGCCGACCGCTCGGCCGGCTATATCTCGGTCTATGCCCGGGGCGACGACTATCACGAGGTGATCAAGGGCCGGCTGAAGACCCTGGCCGGTCAGGTCGCTGCGCGGCTGGGGGCCGAGGTCAAGGTCTTCGTCGACACCGCCCCCCTGATGGAAAAACCCCTGGCCCAGCGCGCCGGCCTCGGCTGGCAGGGCAAACATACCAATCTGCTCAGCCGCGACCACGGCAACTGGCTGTTCCTCGGCGTCATCCTGACCGCAGCGGAGATCGAGCCGGATGCACCCGAGACCGACCACTGCGGCTCCTGCACCGCCTGTCTGACGGCCTGCCCAACGAACGCCTTCCCCGCCCCGTTCCAGCTCGATGCGCGCCGCTGCCTGTCCTATCTGACCATCGAACACGCCGGCCCCTGGCCGATAGAGTTCCGCGCCCTCACCGGCGGGCGCATCTATGGCTGCGACGACTGTCTCGCCGTCTGTCCGTGGAACAAGTTCGCCGAAGCCTCGCGCGAGGCCCGGCTGACGGCGCGCGAGGCCCTGGTCAGCCCCCGCCTCGCCGACCTCGCCGCCCTCGACGACCCGGCCTTCCGCGCCCTGTTCTCGAAAAGCCCGATCAAACGCATCGGCCGCGACCGGTTCGTGCGCAACGTCCTGTATGCGATCGGCAACAGCGGCGACGCGGGGCTGGTCGAGACGGCGGAGCGGTTGCTGGACGATCCATCACCGCTGGTGCGCGGCGCAGCGGTCTGGGCGCTGTCGCGGCTGCTCGAGGGCGAGATGTTTGCAGCGCTATGCGAGGCGAAGCTCGCGCGCGAAGAGGACGAGGCTGTTTGTACCGAGTGGACGCGCGCCTCTCCCTCCCCGTCAGGGGAGGGGGGCTGACGCGCCAGCGGCAGCCGGGTGGGAGCGGCCGGCGAACGGACGCATCCTTCCGGGCCGCTCCCACCCGGTCGCTCCGCGACCACCCTCCCCCGAGGGGGAGGGAGAAATCTGCGCCTTACCCCGCCGCCACCCCGACGCCCCGTCCGCCGCCCGGGACCGGGGCCACGTCCAGCAGCTTGATCCGGAAAACCAGCACCGAGTTCGGCGGAATATCCGCCCCCTGCCCGCGCTCGCCGTAGCCCAGCGCGGGCGGCACATACAGGGTCCATTCGTCGCCCACCTTCATCAACTGCAGCGCCTCGGTCCAGCCCGGCACCACCTGTTCGGCGGTCGTCACATAGGGCTGGCCGCGCGAGAAGGAACTGTCGAACACCGACCCGTCAGTGAGCGCGCCCTCATAATCGACCCGCACCAGATCATTGCGGTCGGGACTGGCCGCGCCCGCCGGTCCCGACTGGACCACCTTGTATTGCAGGCCCGACGGCAGGGTCTGGACCCCATCCGCCTTGGCGTTCGATTCCATAAAGAAGGCCGCTGCCCGCGCATTGGCCTCGACATCGGCCCCGCTGGCCGCGTCGCGGTTGCAGCCACTGACCGCCAGCGCACCGGCGATCACCATGATGCTAGCCCATCCGAAGCGCATAGCCCTTGTCCTTCAAAGCCTGTCCGATCTCGTCGGCGTGGGCGCTATCGCGCGTTTCGACCATGATGTCGAACTCCGCCCCCTTGGCCGGAACGTCCAACGCCAGCCGGTTGTGGACCACGTCGATGATGTTGCCGCCGATCCCGCCGATGACCGCCGCCATCGCCGACAGCATGCCCGGTCGATCGTCGCCCAGGATGCGATAGACGATCAGCCGCCGCTCGCGGACCATCTCGCGGTTCAGCACCACGGCCAGCATCCGGGCGTCGATATTGCCGCCGCACAGGACCAGCCCGACCTTCATCCCCCGGAATCGATCCGGCTGGGCCAGCAGGGCCGCCAGCCCGCCCGCGCCCGCGCCCTCGGCCACGGTCTTCTCCAGCGTCGCGAACAGGGCGACCGCCTTCTCGAAATCCTCCTCGGCGCAGACGATCACATCCTCGACCAGCGGATCGGCGAGAGCGAAGGGGATGTCGCCCACCGCCTTGATCGCGATACCCTCGGCGATGGTCGCCCCGCCGCACACCGGGGTCTCGCCCTTCCGCCTTGCGCTGAACGACGGATACATGGACGCCTCGACGCCGAAGATGCGGATGTCCGGCTTCATCGCCTTGGCCGCGATCGAACAGCCGGCGATCAATCCCCCTCCGCCGATGGGAATGATCAGGACGTCGAGGTCGGGCGCGTCCTCGAGGAACTCGAGGGCGCAGACTCCCTGCCCCGTCACGATCCCTTCATCGTCGAAGGCTGAAATGAAGACGAAGCCCTCCTCATCCCTGAGACGGTGCGCCTCCTCGGTCGAGCCGGTGAAGTCCGCCCCCTTGATGACGACGGTGGCCCCGTGGCTGCGCGTGCCGTCGACCTTGGTGAAGGGCGTGCCCTCGGGCATCACGATGGTCACCGGCACCCCCAGTCGACCGCCGTGATAAGCAAGGGCCTGGGCGTGGTTCCCGGCGGAAGCCGCGACCACGCCGCGCTTCCTCTCTTCCGGCGTCAGCGACAGGAGCCGGTTCAGCGCACCGCGCTCCTTGAAACTGCCGGTGAAATGCAGGTTGTCGTATTTGACCCAGACCTCACACCCGGTCAGCTGCGAAAGCCGTCGCGAATGGCGCACCGGGGTGCGATCGACCTGGCCGGCGATCCGGTCCCGGGCCGCCTGAATGTCCGCGAATACGACTGTCATGGGGATCCTCTACGCTGGCTTTGTGGCGCCCGTCGTCAGGTCTCGCAACCTTGACCTTGCTCGCGCATTGGGCGTCATGTGCCATCGCCTGTCCGGCGAACCCCATGCCTGACCCAGAGAGTTCCGATGTCGATTCGCGTCCTTGCCGTTCCCGCCCTTGCTGCCGCCCTGGCCCTTTCCGCCTGTGCCACGGCTCCCGGCCCGGGCCCCGCTTTCAACACCGCCTCCTCCGCCTTCAACGCCGCGGATTTCGACTGGTCCGCGCGCGCGGGCACGGCCGCGATCCAGGGTCGGGTGACCTATCGCCGTGAGGGTCAGGCCTTTGACTGCACCGGCTCGGTCGCCCTCACACCGGACACGCCCTACACCCGCGCCCGCTTCATGACGCTCTACGGCTCGACCACCCAGGCCGCCATTCCTGAAGCCGTCGTGCGGGCCCGGACGGTTCCGGATCCCAATGCCGACTATCGCTCGTTCGTCCGGTCCCAGACCTGCCAGACCGGCAGCTTCCGATTCGACGGTCTGCCGGACGGCAGCTGGTTCCTGATCACCCCCGTCAGCGCCGGCGGAGACCGCATCGTCCTGATGCGCCGCGTCGAGACCCGGGCCGGGCGCGTGGCCAACATCACCCTGTAGAGGCGTATCCTGTTCACCGGCGGGCCGGTCCCGCCCCAGCCGAGGCGTAAACCATGAGAGTCCCCGCATCCGCCTTTGCCGTCGTTCTGATCCTGACTGGTGCCCTGCCCGCCGCCGCCCAGAACTGGGAGCCCCGGACGCGGACCTGGTCCAGCCACGGCGGCTATGGGTTCAACGGTCAGGCGG
Source organism: Caulobacteraceae bacterium (assembly GCA_019748095.1). Taxonomy (GTDB): domain Bacteria; phylum Pseudomonadota; class Alphaproteobacteria; order Caulobacterales; family Caulobacteraceae; genus Brevundimonas. Next base: position 61,978 of record JAIEQA010000048.1, read on the forward strand.
ACCGGCCCGGCGACTATCGGTGTGATGCCTACTGGGATGCCGGACGGACCGACTGCGGCGCGGCTTGGCGCGACCAGCGCCCGTTCGTCCGCCGGTACAGCAGCCATCAGGGTTATGACTCCCAGCCCCGCCACGGCCACGGTGGGTATGGATACGGTCAGGGCCCGACCTACAGCCACGACCAAAGCTACGGCAGGTATGGCGGCTCTGGTGCCTATGGCCATCATTCCGCCAGCGAGGGGGTTCGCTACTACGGAGCCTATGGCCGGCCGGATCAGGTCTATCCCGGCTCCGGCTACGGCGGACAGGTTGCTGGCCAGTACGGTGTGGCCGGGTACCGGGACACCAGCCGCTCGGCCTGGTGCGCCTCGCGCTATCGCTCGTACGATCCCGTCAGCGGCTACTACCGGGCTTACTCCGGTCGTCTGGTTTTCTGCGGATAACTCCGGTCATCCGATCACGGATTGGTGGCTAACCGGCGTTCGCCATCTTTCGGACGCACCCCGGACGCCTTGGTCAGGCCGGTCCAAGAGGGGCCGGCCTTGAGTTCAGGGAGCGCGTCCATGTCCCAACACAACATCATCGGTTCGGAAGCTTTCGACCGGTCTCCCTTCGTTATCATCCGCTCGGTCAAGACCGGCGGCATGCGCCGTCGCCAGACGCGTACGGTGTTCGCCTTCGTCGCCGGTGCCTGCGCCGCCGTGGTCGGCGGCGTGGTTGCAGCGATTGTGGCCTTCGGCCCGGGCCTCGGCGGCTGAGCTCCCCGTCAGGGGAGGATCAGGCCAGCCAGACCATCATCCGCGTACCGACCTCGGCCGCCCGGGCCCGGCTGAAAGCTGGCCGAGTCTCGCCCGTATAGAGGAAGCCGGCCTTTTCCAGCACACGGCCCGAGGCCGGGTTGTCGGCAAAGTGACCGGCCACCAGGGCCCGGCGCTTCCAGCGCTTCGAAGCCCACACCATGGCCCCCTGCAGCGCCTCGGTCGCCAGCCCCCGGCCCCAGAACTCGCGACCGATCCAGTAGCCCGTTTCGGGCACCCGGTCCTCGTCCTCGAACAGGCCGATGACCCCCACAGGTCCTTGATCCTCGTGCTCGATCAGGAAGGTGGCCGCCCGCGCGGGGTTCTGCGCCGCGACAGCGAGCACAAACGCCTCGGCGTCACCGGGTCCAAAGGGATGGGGCATGCGCTTGGTCATGCGCGCGATGTCATGGTCATTGGCCATCTGCGCGATGGCCGGGATATCCTGCGGCCCGGGGGCCCGCAGCAGCAGCCGCCGCGTTTCGACGACCGGGGAGCTTTCAATCACGCACATGGATCTGCCTCGTTCCGGTGACCGCCTCCTTGAAGGGCTCGGGCGGTCTGTTCGAGGCGGGAAACGAAAACGGGGAGCCTGGTGATCCAGACTCCCCGCGGAAAATTTCCCTGGTCCGGATCGGCTGCTTTTTGAGGAGCAACGCGATCCGAAATCCGGTTTCGCGTTACTCGGCGGCGAGGGCCTGCTGGTCGTCATTCGCCGGAATAATCGACACGTAACAACGGCCGTTGGCTTTCTTGGTGAATTTCACCGCGCCATGCTCGGTGGCGAACAGGGTGTGGTCGCGGCCAAGGCCGACGTTCTCACCCGGGTGGAAGGTGGTGCCGCGCTGGCGCACGAGGATGTTGCCGGCCAGCACGTTCTCGCCGCCGAACTTCTTCACGCCGAGGCGTTTGGAATGGGAGTCGCGACCGTTACGCGACGAACCACCGGATTTCTTGTGAGCCATCTGGGCGCTCCCGTTCTTTTACTGTCTTACGCTTCGGTCGAAGCGTCGGTGTCGGGGGTGGCGGCGGCCTTCTTGGCCGGTGCCTTCTTGGCGGCGGGCTTGGGGGCCTCGGCCTCGACCGGAGCAGCCTCGACGCGGGGGGCCAGGCCCCGGGCGCGCAGGTTGATCTCGGCCTTGGTCGTCAGGTCGACCTTGCCGTCCCATTTGGCGGTCTCGCCGGCACCGTCGATGCCGGTGATGCGCAGGACCGATTCCATCTGGCGATGGCCGTTGGTGCGGCGATAGCCCTGACGGCGGGTCTTCTTGAAGATCTTGATCTTCTCGCCCTTGCGGGTCTCGATCAGGGTGGCGGCGACGGTCGCGCCCTCGATCAGCGGCGCACCCAGGGTCACACCCTTGTCGCCGCCCAGCATCAGAACCTGACCCAGGTTGAGGACGTCGCCGGCCGCGCCGTCGAGCTTCTCGACCACGATCGTGTCGCCCGGTTGGACCCGGTACTGCTTGCCGCCGGTCTTGATCACCGCGTACATCTTGAAGCCTTGGCTAACGCAAAAAAGAAGGCGCCCGCCGGGAAGACCCCGCGGGCGAAGAGCGGCGACATATACGGACAGGTCGGTCGGAGTCAACGCGAAAGGCGCTAACCGGTCCCAAAGCGCCATGCGACAACCCGGGAGGACATGAAATCTGGAATCGACCTCGACCGTTACAAAGTAACACGCTATAGCGACCATCCCATGTCGCCCCCCGATCTCCAGCAGCCGGTTCTGTGGTCCCTTCTCGGGGGCGGGTTCGTCGCGGCCTTCCTGCATGCGGCCCTGCCGACCCATTGGCTGCCGTTCGTCCTTGTGGGGCGGGCCCAGCGCTGGAGCCTGACCCGCAGCCTGCTGGCCGTCTCCGCGGCGGGTCTGGCCCATATCGCCAGCACCGTCATCGTCGGCAGCCTGATCGTGGCCGCCGGCATGGCGCTGGACGGACTGATCGCCGGCTTCCTGCCGTGGCTTTCGGCCCTGCTGCTGTTCGGCTTCGGCACCTTCTATCTGATCCGGTCCATTGTGCGTCGCCCGGTCATGGCCGGGGGCCCGGCGGAGGATCTGCCCGAGCCGACAGTTTCCCATATGACCGCTTTCTGGGGCCTGGTCGCCGTGATGGCCCTGTCGCCGGGCGAGGTCCTGCTCCCGATCTTCATGTCTTCTGCCGCGCAGGGCACGGCAGCCCTCGCCCTGCTGACGCTGATGTTCGCGATCGGCACGATTCTCGGAATGGCCATCTTCACGACCCTGGCCCGCGCGGGGGCCTCGATCCTCAGGCTTGAGCGTTGGGCCCGTTATGAAGGCGCGATCCTGGGTTTCGCCCTGATCGCGATCGGCCTTCTTATCGTGACGCACCAGCACTAGGGTTCGCGCATGGCCGTTCACGACCACGCGCATCACGACCATCACGACCATGATCACCACGGTCACGGCCACGCGCATGGCCATGGACACAGCCACGCTCACGGACATGCCCACGGCCCGGTCGACACCGGCGACTGGCGCTATGGTGTCGGACTTCTGGTCAACCTCGCCTTCGTCGCCTGCGAGTTCGCGGCCGGTCTCTGGACCGGCTCCACCGCCCTGCTGGCCGACGCCGGCCACAATCTGTCGGATGTCCTCGGCCTGGCCATGGCCGGCGGTGCCGCCGTTCTCGCCCGCCGTGTCGCCAGCAAACAGCTGACCTATGGTTTCGGCAAGGCCACCATCCTCGCCGCCCTCGCCAATGCCATCCTGCTCATCTTCGCCTGCGGAGCCATCGCCTTTGAGGCTGTCCAGCGTCTGGCGGATCCGGCCCCGGTCCAGTCCGGCGTGGTCATGATCGTCGCCGGCATCGGCTTCGTCATCAATCTGGGCACGGCCCTGATGTTCATGCGCGACCAGCATACGGACCTGAACGCCCGCGGTGCCTATCTGCACATGATGGCCGACGCCGGGGTCTCGATCGGTGTGGTCATCTCGGGCGCGATCATGCTGTTCACCGGCTGGTCAATCCTCGATCCACTGGTCTCCCTCGCGATCGTGGCGGTGATCCTCTGGGGGACCTGGGGGCTACTGAAAGACTCGGTCAGCCTTGCCATGGACGCCGCCCCCGCCTCGGTCGACGTGACCGCCGTCCGCCAGGCCCTGGCCGCCCTCCCCGGCGTCCGCTCGGTCCACGACCTGCATGTCTGGAACCTGTCCACCACCAGCACCGCCCTGACCGCCCACCTTGTCCACGACCGCGGCGACCCCCGCGCCCTGCTGGCCGAGGCGCAAGGGCTCGTGAAGTCGAGGTTCTCCATCGGCCATACGACGATCCAGCTCGAAACCGACGTCATGCCCGACTGCCCGACGTGCTGATCTGACTTTCGTCATTCCGGGCGAAGGCGAGCGAAGCGAGACGCAGACCCGGAACAGGGCGGCGCCGTAGCGTAGCGAAGGCGAAATGCTTCAGCGGGTGCATGCGCGACAGCTTCGCGCTCTCGCGCGCCGCCCCGTTCCGGGTGTTCGCTGCGCTGCGCCCGGAATGACGAAAAGAAGAGAGAGCCTTTCGAGACGACCGCACGCCCACTAGATGACCCCCATGACCGACACCCGTATCCCCGTCACCGTCCTCACCGGCTATCTCGGCGCCGGCAAGACCACCCTGCTCAACCGCATCCTGACCGAGGACCACGGCAAGCGTTATGCCGTCATCGTCAATGAATTCGGCGAGATCGGGATCGACAACGACCTCGTGGTCGGGGCCGACGAGGACGTGTTCGAGATGAACAACGGCTGCGTCTGCTGCACCGTGCGCGGCGACCTGATCCGCGTGGTGGCCGGCCTGATGAAGCGCCAGAAGCCGGGAGCCCCCGCCTTCGACGCCATCATCGTCGAGACCACGGGCCTCGCCGACCCCGGCCCGGTGGCCCAGACCTTCTTCGTCGACGAGGACGTCAAGGCGAAGACGAAACTGGATAGCGTCACCGCCCTGGTCGACGCCCGCCACGTCATGGCGCGGCTGGATGACAGCAAGGAGGCCCGCGAACAGGTCGCCTTCGCCGACCGCATCATCCTGAACAAGGTCGACCTGGCCTCGGAGGCCGAGCTGGTCGCAGTCGAACAGCGTCTGCGCGCCCTGAACCCGCTGGCCCCCATCACCCGGGCCGAGCGCGCCAATGTTCCCCTCGATCAGGTCCTCGGCCTCGGCGGTTTCGACCTCGAGCGCATCCTCGATATCAACCCGGAGTTCGCCAATCCGGCCCACGGAGAAGCCGGCCACGTCCATGACGAACACTGCGGCCACGATCACCATGACCATCACGGTCACGACCATGCGCATGATCATCATGACCACGACCACAGCCATGGGGCGCGGGGCCATGACCATGGCGACGACATCAAGGGCATCTCCCTGTCGCTGGACCGCCCCATGAACGGCGTCCGCTTCACCCAGTGGCTGGACCAGCTGCTGGGCCAGCAGGGCCAGAACATCCTGCGCGCCAAGGGCATCATCGACGTCCAGGGCGAGGACCGCCGCCTGGTCTTCCAGGCCGTCCACATGATCCTCGAGGGCGACCTGCAGCGCGCATGGGGCCCCGAGGAACGCCGCTGGAGCCGCGCCGTCTTCATCGGCCGTGACCTCGACGAGGCCGCCCTGAAAGCCGGGTTCGAGGCCTGCGCGGCTTGAAAGTAAGGCAGTTTTGCCTTACTTTCCGGGCAAGAGGAGGCCCATGGTTACCCTGACCCTCACCGCCAAGAACCAGCTGACCCTCCGCAAGGAGGTCGTCAAACATCTTGGCCTCAAGCCCGGCGACAAGGTCGAGGCCGAGCTGCGTCCCGACGGCCGCGTCGAACTGACCGCACCGAAGCCAAAGACAGGGCATATCTCGGATGCCTTTGGCATCATCAAGGTCAAGCCCGGCACGCCACATCTCAGCATTGAGAACATGAACGAGGTCATCGCCGAAGGCTGGGCAGAAATGGGCCGTCGCGGGCTTTGAGACTTGCTCCCGACACCAACGTTCTCGTGCGCGTCGTGATGAATGATGACACCGCGCAGGCCGGGATGGCTCGCCGGTCCCTGGCGGACGCGGACGCCATCTATTTCACCCTGCCTGCCCTATGCGAGACAGCCTGGGTCCTGAGAAAGTTCTACGGTGCCTCACGCGAGGAAATCGCTCTGGCGATCCGGGCGCTCACAGGAGCCAGCAATGCCGTTTTCGACGTCGAGGCGGTCTCGGCCGGGCTGGGCCTCCTGGAGACAGGGGGTGACTTCGCCGATGGCGTCATCGCGGCGGCCGGGATCGGTATGGGTGCTGAAGCTTTCCTGACGTTCGACAAGGCAGCGGCAAAGCGACTGGCCGAGGCCGGTCTTGCCGTTCGCCATCCCCTCTAGCGATCGGCCCACCCATGCCCAAATCCATCCTCATCGTCGGTGCCTCGCGCGGCCTTGGCCTCGGCCTCGTCGCCGAGCATCTGAGGCGCGGCTACGACGTCATCGCCACGGTGCGCAAGTCCGCAGACGAACCGGTCCTGAAGGCCCTGCCGGGTGCCGAACGGTTGACGATCCACCATCTGGACGTGACGTCCGACGCCGACATCGCGCGGCTGGCCACCGCCCTGACGGACCCTGTGGACATCGTCTTCATCAACGCCGGCGTTGCGGGTCCTGCCAGCGTTGATGAAGACGATGTCCACAGGGTCCGTCAGGGCGGTGGCCAGCCGCGACGAACTGAACGCAGTCATGCAGGCCAATGTGTTCGGTCCCATCCGCCTGGCCCACGCCCTGATCGGCACGGTGCGCGAACAGACCGGCGTCCTTGCCCTGATGTCCAGCATCATGGGCTCCATCGCCGAAAACACCTTTGGCGGCATGGAGGTCTATCGCGCCACCAAAGCGGCCCAGAACAGTTTTTCCCGCAGCCTGTGGCTCGGCTCGGCCCGGAGCCGCGGCGTCACGGTCCTGTCGGTCCATCCAGGCTGGGTGAGGACTGACATGGGCGGCGCAGGGGCCGACATCGACGTGGACACCAGCGTCACAGGCATGGCTGATCAGCTTCAGGCCCATGCCGGGGCGAAAGTTCATCGCTTCATTGACTACAGCGGACGCGAGATCGCGTGGTAACGCACCCGGCATGACCTCCTTCGCTTTCGACGCCCAGATCACCTCTGCCCATTTCGACGCCTCCGGAGCCGTCTTCGCCCTCGGCGATGGCTCGGTCCGGTTCGAGGACGGGACCTTCGACGCAGTCCACGACGGGGCCATCCTGTGCGCTGCGGTTCATCCCTCGGGCGCGGGTCTCGTGACGGGCGGCGATGACGGCCGGGTGATCTGGAGCCGCAAGGGCGACGCCGGCCTGCTGGCCGAGGTCCCGGGGCGCTGGATCGACGCCATCGACGCCTCGCCGGACAGCAAGCTGATCGCCTTCTCGGCCGGCAAGACCCTGTCCGTGATCGACGCCACCGACGCCGCCTTTCGTCGTGACTTCCG
>JAIEQA010000017.1 GCA_019748095.1 Caulobacteraceae bacterium
GCCGAGGGCACCAACATCCTGGACGCGCGCCAGGCGGTCTATTTCGGCAACGAGAACCGCCCGTTCCAGATCCACGAATACGGCCCCAGCTACAACGTCGGCCTCCGCGCCACGTTCTAGCCCCTACGCCCCGAGGCGGACCCGCATCCCGGGTCCGCCGAAGGCCGGCCGTATGGCCCTCGACCCGGCCCATACGGCCTGTGCCCCCTGCCTGATCTCGCGCCGCTCTGCCGTCTGGTCATCCCGGCAACAGCGCAGCGAAGATCACCTTGTCATCCCCAACGAAGCGAAGCGGAGATCGGGGACGACTCTCGCCACACCCCCCCGCCCCGGAGCCCATCCGGGGCGATGGTCGGGGTGGCAACCCGTCTCCCGGTCCAGCCCTCCGGGCCGCCCGGGAGCAACGGGGAAAAAGTCCCCTTCCGTCCCGGCTCTCCGCTTCGCTGCGGCCGGGATGACAACCACTGACCACTCGCCAGCGCGGGTCACCCATCGGCCAAAGAAGATCCACCCTTCCCCGCCCACCAAATCGGCCGGATGAACGGCCCCTCCAGCGGCTTCAGCGTCCCGTCCGGTTCCCAATAGTCTCTCGCCCAGCCGCCCCGGGTGCCTTGTTCGAAATCATGCCGGGCGATCTCCGGCCCCAGGTTCGCGGCGCGCCAGTGATAGGCGGCGTGGCCGAAGGCGCTGGTGATGCCGTAGCCGGTGTCGCCCAGCATGGCCTCCGCGTTCTTGACCGCCATTTCCAGCGACACCCGCTCCAGCGCCCGGAAATCGAACTCATCCCCATATCGCCCGGCCCCGTTGTCCTCCACCAGATCAATGTGCGCCTCGTCCCACGGCCGGGCCTGGGCCTCCAGAAACTGCGCCAGCCCCTGAACGGCCTTCAGCAGGCTCAGGGCCTCCGACCCGCGTCCGGCGGCGATCAGGGCGGCGGCATGCCGAATGCCCGCCTCCCCCGCCGTCTCCGGATCGATCCCGGCCGGTCCCTCGGCCGCCGTCGCCAGCGCGGTGTCCGCCCGCCCGTCCAGCCGCGCCGCCTCGGCCTGCGCCTCGGCGTCCGCCCCGGCCATCGCCGCCTTGCGGGTCCAGCCCTCGGCATTGGCCCGATAGCGCAGGTTGCCGTAACCGACGTCGAACCGGCGGGCCACCGACCGCGCCGGCTCGCCCGCCAGATAGGCCGCCTTGACCCTGTCCCATACGGCCTGCGACCGCTGCCTGATCTCGCGTCTCTCTGTCATCCGCGCACGATAGAGCGCCGATACGTCAGAATCGGTCGTGTGGGTTGGCGCGATTGGTCAGGTTGGTGATCGGGACTGACCGGTTTGGTCACGCCTCCCCCTCTCCCGGCGGGAGAGGGCTTGAGGCTCGCAGAGCGCAGCGATGCGCCAGCCGAAAGGGTGAGGGGCACCCCGCCACCCGTTACGCACCGCCCCCTCACCCTTTCGCACAAGGACGATCACTGCGTGACCGTGTGCTCAAGCCCTCTCCCGCCGGGAGAGGGAATGAAAAAGGGCCGCTCCCTTCCGGAAGCGGCCCCAATCACTAACCACTAACCACCAACCACCGCCTCAGCTGTCCAGGAAGCTCCGCAGCTTCCGCGACCGCGACGGATGCTTCAGCTTCCGCAGCGCCTTGGCCTCGATCTGGCGGATGCGTTCGCGGGTCACGCTGAACTGCTGACCCACCTCTTCCAGGGTGTGGTCGGTGTTCATGCCGATGCCGAAACGCATGCGCAGAACCCTTTCCTCGCGCGGGGTCAACGACGCGAGGACCCGCGTCGTTGTCTCACGAAGGTTGCTCTGGATCGCCGCATCGATGGGCAGGATGGCGTTCTTGTCCTCGATGAAGTCACCCAGGTGGCTGTCCTCCTCGTCCCCGATCGGGGTCTCGAGGCTGATGGGCTCCTTGGCGATCTTCAGGACCTTGCGAACCTTCTCCAGAGGCATGGCCAGTTTCTCGGCCAGTTCTTCCGGGGTCGGCTCGCGGCCGATCTCGTGCAGCATCTGGCGGCTGGTGCGGACGATCTTGTTGATCGTCTCGATCATGTGCACCGGGATGCGGATGGTGCGGGCCTGGTCGGCGATCGAGCGGGTGATCGCCTGACGGATCCACCAGGTGGCGTAGGTCGAGAATTTGTAGCCGCGGCGGTACTCGAACTTGTCGACCGCCTTCATCAGGCCGATGTTGCCCTCCTGGATCAGGTCCAGGAACTGCAGGCCGCGGTTCGTGTACTTCTTGGCGATGGAGATCACGAGGCGCAGGTTGGCCTCGACCATCTCCTTCTTGGCCTGGCGGGCCTCGCGTTCGCCCTTCTGCACCTTCTGGACGATGCGGCGATAGTCGTCGATCGGCAGGCCGGCCTCGGTGGCGACCGCGGCCACGTCGCCGCGGATCTGGGCGATCTGGGCGGCCTCGTTCTCGCTGAACTTGGTCCAGCGGACGCCCATCTCCTTGACCCGGTCGGTCCAGTTCGGGTCCAGCTCGGCGCCGAAGTACGACTTCAGGAACTCAGGCCGCGAGATGCCGTAGCTGTCGGCCAGACGCAGCAGACGGCCTTCCAGCCCCATCAGCTTCTTGTTGATGGCGTACAGCTGCTCGACCAGCGCCTCGATGCGGGCGTTGTTCAGCTTCAGCGTCTTCAGCCGCCCCGAGATGGAGGCCGTCAGGGCGTCGTAGGTCTTCTGGTCCTTCGCCGACAGCGCCTCGCCCTTCAGCCGCGCCTCGACCAGCTTGTCCTGCAGCTTGCGGAAACCCCCGAAGTCCGCGGCCACGGCGTCCAGGATCTCCATGATCCCGTCACGCAGCTCGGCCTCCAGCGCCGAGATCGACATGCCGCCGCCGTCGTCGAAGTCCTCGTCCTCCTCGTCCTCGCCGGCGGGGCTCTCAGCCGAGCCTTCGGCGGGCTCCTCGCGCGGGGGCTGCGGCTGGCCGGGGATCGGGGGCTGGGGCTGGTTCTGGGGCAGGCTGGCGGGGTTCAGGACGCCGTAGGTGGCGTCCAGGTCGATGACCTCGCGCAGCAGGATGCGGTTGTTGGCCAGTTCGTCGCGCCACACCATGATGGCCTCGAACGTCAGGGCGCTTTCGCACAGGCCGCTGATCATGGCGTCGCGGCCGGCCTCGATCCGCTTGGCGATGGCGATCTCGCCCTCGCGGCTCAGCAGCTCGACCGAGCCCATCTCGCGCAGATACATGCGCACCGGATCGTCGGTCCGGTCGTAGGTCGGCTTGGCGTCGCCCTCGGTGACCGAGGTTTCCGCCTTCTCGGCCAGTTCCCCGCCGGTCGTCTCCGCCGCGTCTTCCTCGGCCTCCACGACATTGACGCCCATCTCGCTGAGCATCGCCAGGGTGTCTTCGATCGCGTCCGGCGTGACCTCTTCCGAGGGCAGAACCTTGTTCAGCTCCTCCATCGTCACATAGCCACGCGCCTTGGCCTGTTTGATGAATTTCTTGACCCCCGCATCCGTCAGATCCAGCAACGGACCATCCGACTGAACTTCGGGTTCCTGCGTCTCGGCGTTCTGGGCGCTCATGAAGTCTATGTCTCCGGCCGGAAGGACAAGCCGGCCCCTCGGCAAAAATGCAACATCCGTTCCAAAACAGAACGCATACGAAGCCGGTTCGTTACGAAACCGCCTCGTCGTCCCAGATCGTCCCGGTCCTGATGGCTCGCCGCAATGCGTCGCGCTCCGCCTTCAGACGACTGAAGGCGGATGCGTCGAAAGCGTGATTCGCTCCCGACTTCGCTGACGCCAGCGCCGCGTCCAGACCCGCCACGCGGGTCAGGGCATCGAAGCCTTGCGACCACCGGACCCTTGCTTCGGCGAGGGGCGCATTCGCGGCCAGGAAAGGCGCGCCGGACTTCGCCGCCGCCTTCTCGACCTCGCGCACTAAAGCATCGTGTCCGGAGGTGGCGAAATGGCGACGCAGGGCCGCGCTGTCAAGCGTCTGGCCTGCAAAGCGCAGGCGCACCAGCTCCTGTGCCAGTCCATCCAGCGCCGGATCGCCAAACCCATGGGACGAGATCGCCTCCAGATGATCGTCCATCCGTTCAGGGTCTTCGATGGCCCCATGGGCCAAGGCTGCCGCGATCGGCTCGATTGATCGGCTCAGGGCCTGCATCGCCTCGGCACCTTCGGCGGTCTGGCCCAGTTTGGGCGGAGGGCCCGGCTTCCAGCGCCCGCCGGCTGGCCGCCTCGCCGCTGCGGGGCGCACAGAGGGGAACAGGGCATCAAACCGTTCGAACATCTCGCGGCGATATTGTTCGGCCAGGTCCTTGTCCTGGATGGCCGCCGCCGCCTGCCGGAGCCGTCCTTTCAATCCCGCCTTGCGCTCGGGCGTATCCAGCGGCTCGACCTCGACCTCACGCCGGAACAACATTTCGGCAAAGGGGCGGGTCTCCGCCATCGCCTGCCTCAGCGCCGGCGCGCCGCGCTCCCTCAGGATATCATCCGGATCCTGCCCACCCTCCAGCAGGGCAAACCGGAAGGAGCGGCCGGGCTTCAACAGCGGCAGCGCCCGCTCGATGGCGCGCCACGCCGCTCTCTGGCCGGCACCATCCCCATCGAAACATAGCAGCGGCTCGGACGACACCCGCCACAGCAGCGCCATCTGATCCTCGGTCAGGGCCGTCCCCATCGGTGCCACGGCGGGAAGGCCCGCACGCTGGCAGGCGATGACATCCATATAGCCCTCGACCACGATCACACTCTGGGTCGATTTCGACTCGGCCCCGAGGATGCGTCGCGCCTCGGGCAGGCCGTAGAGCGTTGCGCCCTTGTGAAAGAGCGGGCTCTCGGGGCCGTTCAGATACTTGGCCCGGTCATCCGGATTCATCGCCCGGCCGCCGAAGCTGACCAGACGCCCGCGGGCATCGAGGATCGGGAACATCAGCCGGTCGCGGAACCGGTCATAAGGATTGCCCCCGCCCTCCGGCGCGATCAGCAGACCGGCTTCGACCAGATCGCCCGGCCGCGCGCCCCGCTGCACCAGCGCCGCCTTCAGCCCCTCACGATCATTGGGTGCGTAGCCGAGGCCGAACCGGTCCCACTGATCCTCCGGCACGCCGCGCTTCTCCAGATAATCCCGCGCCGCCTTGCCGGCGGACCGGCGCAGGTTGGCGGCGAACCATTTCTGGGCCAGGTCCATCCAGTCCGACAGGCCTTGCTTGCGGGCCTCGCGCTCGGCCGCCTGGGGGTCCTCGGCCGGCATCTGCATGCCGGCCTCGGCCGCCAGCCGCTCGACCGCCTCGGGAAAGGACAGCCGCTCCGTCTCCTGCAGGAACGAGATCACATCGCCGTGCTTCCCGGACGAGAAGTCGTGAAAGAACCCCTTGTCGTCGTTGACGAAAAACGACGGGGATTTCTCCTTGGTGAAGGGACTGAGGCCAACCCACTCGCGCCCCTGGCGCTTGAGTTTCACCGACCGCCCGATCACGTCGGACGGCCGAAGGCGAGCCTTCAATTCCTCAAGGAAGCGATCATCAAAACGCACCCGGCCTTATAGCCCGCGTCGGCGCAGGAGGGACGTTAACGCTTGCTTAACCAAGATGGCGACGAAAAGTCTATAACTTAATGATTTAAATGACATTATTTCGGCAGATCGCGGAACTATCCACAACAGACGTGGTTAATCCACCGTTCCCTTGGGCGCAGAAGCGCCAACCGTTCTGCACCCGGAGAGGCGCTCATGTTCATCGCAATCGTCCGTCCTGCGGTCGAACCGGCTGGGCTAGACCCTATCGCTGTCCCCTACGGCCCTGTGATCCCAGCCCTCAAGCCCCGCGCCCTGCATGCCCGCCTGCTGGAGAATGCCGCCCAACGCCGACTGCGCGGCCTCGAGCGAAAGCGCGCCGACCGGCCGGAGGACGCGGACTATTGGCTGCGTGCCGCACCCGTTGCCGTCCGCAAGGCCTGCGCCCTGCGCGAAGATCGGAACTTTGCGCCGCTGCCGTGACAGAGGGCGGTCCTGCGGCTCAGCGCCAGACATCACCGGTCATCGCCCCCTTGCGCCCCACCTCATAGACGGCGGTCATCGACTCCACGCTGAAATCGAGCGCCGAAGCCTCTGAGTCGTCGGGAAGGGCGGCGTATCGAAAGAACATGTCGTTCCGGTCGGCGAAGGCACGGTTGCCCTGCAGCGTCGTGATCAGGGACGCTCGCAGCAGGATGTCGATACTTCGTCCCAGTACGCTCTGGGGCGTGTCGCGGGTGATGTCGAACACCGGGTTCGTGCGCCCGTTGATGACGATGTAGAAGCGGGCATTGCGCAGCGTCCCGGACGGTTCCCGGAATGCCCAGAGGGTTTCCGGCACCGCGAGGAAAGGGGTCGTCACGCCCCCGTCGACGTGCATCTCCTCGAAGGCGAGACCGGCATTGTCCGACGGAATCAGCACGGGCGGGAAGGCTCCGGGAATGCTGGCCGAGGCGACGAGGACGCTGCGGAACAGGGCGAGGGCCTCGGGCGTGCCCTGGGTCGCGATGGCCCCCATGTCCCAGCTGACGCCGCGCTGGGAATCGAGATCCGTCGTGGCGACGAGAAGCACGCGGCCCTTCGCATACTCCGCCGCCACAGCCGCCAGGATCCCGGCATCGACATAGCGTTCGACGAGATCACGCAGTGGTTCGGGCCTGTAGATGCCAGACCCTATGAGAGCGCCCAGCCCCTGAGGCTGCAAAAGGCCGGCGGCGGCACCGCCCGTATAGGCCTCGGCCAGTTCGTCGTCGTAGTCGGGTCCCAGAAACACAAAGGGGGCAGCCAGGGCACCCGTAGACACGCCGGTGACAACCTCAAAGTCCGGCCGCTCACCTGACTCACTCCAGCCCTTCATCAGCCCGGCCGTAAAGGCCCCGTTTGAGCCGCCCCCCGACAGGGCGATGAAATCCAGCCGCCCGTCCGGTCCGACCGGAACCCCCTCGCGAAACCCTTGCTGGAACAGGGCTGCACGGTCCTCTGCGTCCAGATAGACGCGGAGGGGATGACCGGGAGCCGACACCAGCCCCATGGGTCTGGCCGTCTCCCGATCCTGTATGTCGAAGGTGGAGCGCGCGCCGCTGGCGCAGGCCCCGAGAGCCAAGACGAGCAGGAGAAGGGTGAAGGCTCTGACGGTCACCCTATCCGTCTAGCATGGACTGGTGACAGTCCGATGCAATCCTAGCGGTCCAGCATCTCCGCGAACCGATCGAACAGATACAGGCTGTCGGTCGGCCCCGGGGAAGCCTCCGGGTGGTGCTGGACGCTGAACACCGGCCGGTCCTTCAGCTGGATACCGCAGTTGGTGCCGTCGAACAGCGACACATGTGTCTCCATGACGGAGTCCGGCAGGCTCTCGCGATCCACGGTGAAGCCGTGGTTCATCGACACGATCTCGACCTTGCCGGTCGTCAGGTCCTTCACAGGATGGTTCGCCCCGTGGTGACCCTGATCCATCTTTACGGTCCGGGCCCCGAGCGCAAGGGCCAACATCTGGTGTCCAAGGCAGATGCCGAAGACGGGCTTGCCGCTGCCCACCAGCTTGCGGATCTCCGGGACGGCATATTCGCCCGTCGCCGCCGGATCGCCGGGGCCGTTCGAGAGCACGACGCCATCGGGCGACCGGGCGAGGATCTCTTCCGCGGTCGTTGTCGCCGGAACCACGGTAATCTTCGCTCCGGTAGAGGCGAGCGCGCGCAGAATGTTGCGCTTCACGCCGTAGTCGACGACGACAACGCTCTTGCGACCGGTGGTCTTCGGATGGCCCTCCGGCCATGCCCAAAGCCCTTCGTCCCACTCAAAGGCCTGAAGTGTCGAGGCGGGCTTCGCCAGATCAAGACCGACCAGACCGGTCCAGCCCCTCGCCTCGGCAACCAGGGCCGGAAGATCGAACCGTCCGTCCGGATTGTGGGCGATGACGGCGTGCGGAGCGCCGTGATCGCGGATGCGCTGGGTCAGGGCCCGGGTGTCGATGCCGGCAAGGCCCACCACACCGCGTCGCTTCATCCAGCCGGCCAGATCGGCATCGCTGCGCCAGTTGGCCGGATCGGTCGGCAGGTCCCGGAAGATCGCGCCACGGGCCGAGGTGTCCGAGCCTCCTCCCATCTGCTCGAGATCCTCCAAATTCGTGCCCGTGTTTCCGACATGCGGAAAGGTGAAGGCCAGGATCTGGCTCATGTAGCTGGGGTCGGTCAGGATCTCCTGATAGCCGGTCATGGCGGTGTTGAAGACCACCTCACCCAGGGCCGCCCCGGTGGCACCGACACCGATCCCCTGAAAGATGGTGCCATCGGAAAGGGCCAGCACACCAGTGCAGCCGGGGAGGAGCGTTTCGATCATGGCCGTTCCCTTACACCGAATCCCGGCGAACAAACGGCGGCGTTGCTAGATGGATGCCTCGTCGCCGTCAAACGCGGCGCTGCCCGACGGGGCAGCGCCATAGGCGTTCAACCCGGGCTGACCCTTCTGGATGAACCAGATCAACAGCATCAGCCAGCCGAAGATCGGGATCAGCCACAGCAGGGCCCACCAGCCAGACCGCCCGGTGTCGTGAAGTCGCCGGACGCTGACGGAGATGTTGGGCACGAGTGAGCCGATGGCGAAGATCGAGGTGAGCGGCTGGAGCAGATCGCCATCGACGTCGAGAGCCGATGGAAAGACGGCGCGATCCAGCACCGAAAGCATGGCACTGACGATCAGGTAGAAGAGGAAATAGTACCAGAACTCCTTCCGGTCCGACCGGCCGCCGAAGTCGACGTAGCGCTTGTACGGGATGATGAAGCTGTTCACTGGAGCCCCCTGCGATCGCGCTTCACTTTCCGTTGCCCGGGCCCCCGTGGCAAGCCCGTCCGGTCCTTCAGGCTGGCACCCGCGCGCCGTCCCAGGCGAAGACCCCTCCGCTGTCGGCAGGCGCAAGCCCGTCCAGCACGGCCAGCAAGCAGGCGGCCGAGTAATCGGGTGTGAACAGTTTGTCCGTCGCCACCCCACGCTGGAACGGCTGGCTCAGGCCGGTGTCGACCGTGCCCGGATGAAGCCCCGCCACGATCGCCTGCGGATGGGACCGTTGCAGTTCGATCGCCAGATTACGCAGGATCATGTTCAGTGCGGCCTTGGAGGCCCGGTAGCTGTGCCAGCCGCCCAGCCGGTTGTCACCGATGGAACCCACCCGGGCTGACAGGGCCGCGAAAACGCTCCGCCGATCGCGCGGCAACAGGGGCAGGAAATGCTTCGCCACCAGCGCGGGCCCGACGGTGTTGATCCGGTAGTCGCGCAGCAGGTGCTCGGCCGACAGTGCGCGCCAGCTGCGCTCGGGCTCATGACCCGAATGGAGGACGCCAGTCGCGACAAAGACGAGCGACGGCGCGGGCCCGGCAGAGACGCGCGCGGCGGCCGCCGCGACCGAGGCTTCAACCTCAAGATCCAATCCACCGGCACCCGATCGCGACAGGGCATGGACGACGGCATATCGACCGGAGGCGCGCAGCGCCTGCTCGACAGCGGCACCGACACCGCCCGACGCTCCAATCACCACGGCAGAAGTCTCGGTCATCTTTCCTCTTCGCGCCCCGGGACCCGGCCTGTCCAGTTCGATCCCCCGCTCGCACTGTCGCACCCGTCTTGACCTTCGAATAACTTTGTAGTTTAAAGTACTCTGCAATCAGAGAAGGCGATATGTCTGCCCACCTGCCCAAACGCCCCATCCTCACCGCGTCCGCCTCCCTGGCGGCAATCCTGTCCGCCGCTGTCACCCTGACGGGCACAGTTGCCGTCGCCCGTGCGCCTGCAGCCCCCCCGGTCCAGGCCGAGGCCACTGTGCCCGCTGCCAGGTCTGCGACCGTGACCATCCGGGAGGACGGCCTGGTCGCCGACTATTTCGCCGTGCCCACGACAGCGGCTACCCGGGCCTCCGCAGGGGCGGTGATTGTCCTGGGCGGTTCGGAGGGCGGACTTGGCGGATCGCGCGCCCTGGCCCGACGTCTTGCCGACGAGGGATTCGCGGCCATCGCAGTGTCCTATTTCGGCGAACCGGGCCAGTCGCCGAAGCTGGATCAGGTTCCGATCGAGCCGGTCGGTCGGGCCGTGGACTGGCTGCAGGCCCGGCCCGAAATCAGCGGCCCGATCGCCGTCATGGGGATCTCGAAGGGGGCCGAACTCGCCCTGCTGACGGCCAGCCGCGACCCGGAGATCCGGGCCGTCGTCCTCGGCGTGCCCTCCAGCGTCGTATGGGCCGGAATCGACCCGACCGGAGGCCCGGTCGGGTCGTCCTGGACCTCCGGCGGCCAGCCCCTGCCCTATGTCCCGTATGATATGTCCAAGGGCTTCACCGGCATCCTCAACCTTTACAACGACAGTCTGGATGTCGCCCCGGCGGACGCGCGGATCGCCGTCGAGACCATCAATGGTCCGGTCCTGATGATCTCCGGACAGGTCGATGGGCTGTGGCCCTCCGCACGGATGGCGAACGAGATCGAGCAGAGGTTGAAGGACCACCGGTTCGCCTATCCGGTCATCAACATCATCTACCCCGACGCGGGCCACGCCGCCTTCGGCGCCATCCTGCCCGCAGACTCACCGGCTCTGGGACAGGCCACCTATTTCGGAGGCACGGTTCCGGGGCTCCTCGCTGCCCGTGCCGACGGCTGGCCCCGGGTTCTGGACTTCCTGCGGACCGCGCTGAAGCCCTGATACCCTTGACCTCGGCCGTGAATATCTAGACCGGCATCCGGGTCGGGATTGATCCAGTCCCGACCCGGTATTGGTCAAGGATCCGCCGATGACTGCCAGGACGGCCATCACCACAATCGGTCTCGATGCCGACGACACGCTCTGGCACAACGAGACCATCTTCCGCCTGACCCAGGCGCGGTTCCTCGACCTGCTGGGCGAGCATGACAATGCGCTGATCGAGGCGCGCCTTGCCGAAATCGAGGGGCGGAACCTGCGGCTCTACGGCTACGGCATCAAGGGCTTCACGCTGTCGATGATCGAGACGGCGATGGAGCTGTGTGAAGGCGATCCCCCCCCTGGGGTGGTGCGGGAAATCCTCGCTGCCGGCCGGGAGATGATCGCCCATCCCGTCGAGACCCTGCCTGGCGTCAACGAGGCGCTGCATGCCCTGGCCGAGCAGTACCGGCTGGTACTGATCACCAAGGGCGACCTGCTGGACCAGGAGCGAAAGCTGGCGGCCTCAGGTCTGGGCGACCTGTTCTGCGCCGTTGAGATCGTCTCGGAAAAGGACCGCAGCACCTATGACCGCGTGTTCGCCCGGCACGGCACGGGTGCGCAGGAAGCCGTCATGGCGGGCAATTCGGTCAAGTCCGACGTCCTGCCGGCCATCGCGGCCGGAGCCTTCGCCGTCCACATCCCCTATCACGTCACCTGGGCCCACGAACTGGCGGACGTGCCGGTGGGCGAGCCCCGGTTCGGCAGCCTCGGCTCAATCACCGAGCTTGAGTATTGGCTCAGAGAAAAAACCAGAATTTAACGCCCCCCACCCAGACCGGTTCCCATATTACAGTGTAATAAATCCGATTGTTGCCGCACTGAGACATGACGTCAGCATTACAGCGTTATTCTGGCTATTCTGAAACAGCAACGCTTGACCCTCTATAAGCCGGGAGGTCTCTGGCTCTCGAAGCGCGCGCCCTTCTGGCCGCCGAAGCGCTCCGTCAATCGAGAGTTTTTCTATGTCTTTGTTGCGTACCCGTCTTCTTGCCACCTCTGTTCTGACCGGCGCACTCATGCTGGCCGGGCCGTCTTTCGCCCAGACACCGCCGGCCGACACACCGTCGACCCCGTCAACTGTCCAGGGGCCGCTCGTCACCGCTCCCGTCTCCGCACAGGATGAGGAAGCCCAGCTGGATGAGATCGTCGTCACAGGATCGCGTATCCGGCGCGACGCGACCAACGCGCCAACCCCGCTGATCCAGATCGACCGGCAGACCCTGCTGTCGACCGGCCAGGCCACGGTCATCGACTATCTGGCGACGATCCCCGCACTGGCGAACTCGGTGGTGCCTTCGGACACGACGGGCACCGGTCTGGGAGACGGCGGCCTGTCGCTGCCCAACCTGCGCTCGCTCGGGTCCAACCGCACCCTGACGCTCGTGGATGGTCGCCGGCACATCGGTTCCTCGGGCGGCCAGCTGTCGGTTGACGTTGACACCATCCCGCGTCTTCTCATCGAGAACATCGAGATCGTCACCGGCGGTGCGTCCTCGGTCTACGGGGCAGACGCCGTCTCCGGCGTACTCAACTTCATTCTGCGCAAGGATTTCGAGGGCCTCGAGGTCGACGCCAACTACGGCATGATCAATCAGAACGGCGAGGCCAATCAGCGCGTCTCCGCCCTGATCGGACAGAACTTTTTCGACGACCGCCTGAACGTCTACGCCCACGCTGAGTATGAGCAGGTCGACGAGGTCACCTCGCTCGATATCGACTGGCTGCGCGACGCACCCGTTCGTATCGGTGTCGATAATGATCCCACGACCGCCCAGTTCGACGGTATCGTCGACGCGCGCCTGTTCACCGGCGTGCGTCGCCTCGACCGTCCGCGGTGGGGTCAGACCACCCTGGTCAACGCCCAGCAGCCCAGCCCGACCTCGGACCCGGATGTGCCGTTCCAGAACTGCAGGTTCACCGACCCCGCCTCGTTCGGCTACAGCGCGAACTGCTACGCCGTGACCCCCGGCAAGACCTTCTGGTATGACGGAACGACCGCGCGCCCGGCCAACTTCGGCACGCGCGTCGGCACCGCCGGGATCAGCCGTCCTTATAATCTCGGAGACGGCGACGGCGAAAACCCGGCCGAGTTCTCCACCGGTTCGCGTGTTCCGCGCTCGGAATCGCAACGCTACCAGGTCGGATCGACCTTCCAGGTCACCGACGACATCGAGCTCTACGGTGAGGCCAAATACATCACCGAAAAGACCTTCGACGTCTCGCAGCCGACCTTCTTCGACATTGACCTCGTCGACTCCTATGGGCCGGGCTCGGCCAACCCTGTCTATGCCGTCAACAATTTCGACCTGCGCTGGTCCGACAATGCCTTCCTGCCGCAGAATGTGAAGGATGCGATCCGCACCAATCAGCTGATTGCCTATTCCGCACCCACAGCTTCTGCACCCGGTGCCCCCCTGGCGGCCATGAACGCTCCGTTGGCCCGCCACAGCATGTTTGGTCCCGACCGGACCCAGGACAACACCCGCGAGCTTCAGCGCTACGTCGTGGGCCTGCGCGGCTCGCGCGACAGCCTGTGGTTCGTGAACAATCTCGACTGGGACATTGGCTACACCTACGGCGAGATCGACGTCGAGAACCGTGAGCGGGGTGTCGATTCCCAGCGCTTCGCGCTGGCGGCAGACGCCGTCGTCGACACGGCCGGGATTGTGAATGGCCGTCCGGGTGAGGTGGTCTGTCGCGTCCAGGTCCTCAATGCCCAGGGCGTGCCCAGCGGTAATCTGGACCAGGGTCCCGGCGGACCGGGTGATCTGCGCGACACCCAGTATGGCCGCGACTCCATCAGCGAGTGCGTACCGCTCAACGTCTTCGGCAAGGGCAACCAGTCTGCCGAGGCGCTCAGCTACATCGACGCCGTGGTTGGCGTTCAGGAGCGCAACGAACAGGAGCAGGCGATCGCCTCGGTCGCTGGCCAGCTCTGGGACTTCTGGGGTGCCGGCCCGCTCGGCGTCGCCATCGGTGCCGAGTACCGTCGCGAGGCGACCTCGGCCGTCGGTCGCGACCGGGACACTGCCGGTCGCCCGCTGCTGTTCCTGAACACGGGCCCGGACTTCCCGGAGGCCGAATACACCTCCGAGGAAGTCTTCGCCGAACTGTCAGTGCCGCTGTTCCGCGACAGCCCTCTGGGTGAATACGCCGAGCTCAGTGGATCCTACCGCTATGCGGACTACTCCACGGTCGGCAATGTGGACGTCTATGGCGTCAACCTGGTTTATCGCCCGATCCAGGACATCGCCTTCAAGACCAGCTTCAACGCCTCGGTTCGGGTGCCGGACCTCGCCGAGAATTTCGCCCCGAACACCCAGACCTTCCTGAACGACGTCGCTGACCCCTGCACCACGACCGCGATTGCGGCGGTCAATGAAGCGGACGTCCGGGCCAACCGGGTCGCCAACTGCACCGCCCTGGCGCAGCAGGCCGGCCTGACCTTCGATTTCGCC
Source organism: Caulobacteraceae bacterium (assembly GCA_019748095.1). Lineage (GTDB taxonomy): Bacteria > Pseudomonadota > Alphaproteobacteria > Caulobacterales > Caulobacteraceae > Brevundimonas. Next base: position 14,154 of record JAIEQA010000017.1, read on the forward strand.
GGCCTGACCGCAACCAACACGGACGACTTCCGGCCCGACTACACGTCTGGCATCGCGGGGGTGTCGGGCGGGAACCCCAACCTGCAGCCTGAGGAGTCGGAGAGCTTCACCTTCTCCACGGTGCTGCGTCCGCGCTTCATCCCCAACTTCTCGCTGGTGCTCGACTACTACGAGATCCGGATCGATCAGGTCATCGCCTCGGTCTCGGCGGCGACCGCAGCGGCGAATTGCGTCAGCGGCGCAACGTTGAACCAGGCGGCCTGCTCGACCGTGTTCCGGAACAATCCGGACATTCCGTTCGGCATTGGCGCACCGGTCAACGACCCCATCGGCGGGTTCATCGAGGGCTCGATCAACTATGCGGCGCTCGAGACGCGGGGTCTGGACTTCACCGGCCGGTACATGATGGACCTCGAAGAGGTGACGGGCCGCGCCTGGGGTCGACTGGACTACTCCCTCGCCGGTTCCTGGCTGATTGAACAGAATCAGTTCCTGAACGCCGACGACCCGTCGGACTTTGATGACCTTGCGTCAGGCCTGTCCTATCCACGCGTCCGGTTCAGCTCCTCGCTCACCTACACGCCCAACGACGTCTGGAGCGTGAACTGGACGGCCGACTGGCAGGCTGCCCAGGACATCGTCGAACGCCGGGACTTCGTGAACAATGCCGACCAGCGTCTGGTGTCGGAGCTGGATACGGGCTCGTTTACCCGCCACGACTTCACCGTGCGGTACAATGTCCGCGAGGACCTTTCGCTGCGGGCCGGCGTGGTCAATGCGTTCGACGAGGAACAGGCCCCCTATCTGGGAACGACCCTCTACTCGAACTTCGACCCCTACGGCCGGCGCTTCTTCTTCGGCCTGAACTACCGCCCGTTCTGATTGTCCGAACAGCCGGCGAGAAACGAGGGCGGTCCGCAAGGGCCGCCCTTTTTCGTGCCCTTGGTCGCGGGCTGGCAGGCTCAACATTTGTGGCTTTAGGATGACAAGGACGTGTCATAATCAGGCTGCACGATCAGGGTTACTTGACCTCATTGCGCTGCAGCAAAAAACTGGCTCTCTTTGGCCTCTGCGGCCAGTCGAGGGGACAAATCATGCACCGGATCTTCCGCCTTCAGACCCTGCTGCTTACAAGCACCGCCGCTGCCCTGTTCGTGCTGCCGGCCCAGGCGCAGGAGGCGGGTCAGGACGAGACGCAGGTCGACGACATCGTCGTGACGGGGTCGCGCCTCGGTGGCTCATCCATCCTTGAGGCCCCCCAGCCGGTCCAGGTGATCTCGGCCGAAGCCATCGAGGCCCAGGGCACGACCGCCATCTCGGACCTGCTCGACACCCTGCCCGCCCTGCTGAGTTCGACCAGTTCCGCCCAGGCCGACGGTGATGCGGCGACCCTGAGCCTGCGCGCGCTCGGCGCGAACCGGACCCTGGTCCTCGTCAATGGCCGCCGCCACGTCGCGGGCGTCCCTGGTTCGGCGGCCGTGGACGTGTCGTCCATCCCCGCTGGCCTGATCGAGCGGGTCGACGTCCTGACCGGCGGCGCCTCGGCTGTCTATGGCTCCGACGCGGTCTCCGGCGTCGTGAACTTCATCCTGAAGGACGATTTCGAGGGTCAGGAGTTCACGATGCAGGCCGGGATGTCCGGCGAAGGCGACGCCAACGAGGTCTATGGCTCGCTGCTGCTGGGCCGCAACTTCGATAACGATCGCGGCAACATCACTCTGGCGGTCGAGGGTTATGACCGTCAGGCCATCTTCTATGGTGACCGCTCGTTCACCCGCGACAACTTCGTGGCGGATAACTATCCGAACCCCGAGCTATTCTTCCAGGCGGGCGATCCGATCCCCCCCGGCCAGACCCGGGTCCTGGGCCGCACCATCCTGTCGGGCGGCAATCCCCGCTTTGCCGGGACCGATCCGGCACTGATCGCCCGCGCGCGCAATGCCAGGGCGCAGGCCTTCATCAACCGCCCGACGTTCGACGTTTCCAGCACCAGCGGTCTGATCGGCTTCGACACGGACGGCAGCGGCTTCTCGGCCCCGGCCCGTTTCCTGTCGACCTTCCAGGACATCGACCGCGACGGAATCAATGACTGTCAGGAAAGCCGCGCCGGCCGTGAGGGCTATGGCTGTTATGTGGTCGACCCGGTCACCGGTCAGGTGCGGCCGTTCGTCGACGGTATCTATGCCGGCGGCATCAACCAGTCGGGCGGCGACGGCGCAGGCCAGACCTTCAACGGCACGTCCCTGACGCCGGACGAGGTCCAGCTCTCGGCCAACCTGTTCGTCAACTATGAGGTCAGCGAGGCCTTCCATCCCTATGCCGAACTGAAGGCCGTCACGACGAAGTCGACGACCTACAACGTCTACAATACCTTCGACGACTCGATCCCGATCCAGCTGGACAACCCCTTCATTCCCACCGAGATTCGCAGGATCATCAACGCAGAGATCGCGGCGGACCCCTCCATTGCCGGAGTCGCCAAGGTCCTGCTGGGCCGCGACAATATCGATCTGTTCGATCCCGCCGCCACGAACGAGCGTGAAACCTATCGCGCCGTCATCGGTGCCCGGGGCGATCTGGGCTGGAATCTGTCGTACGATGTCTCGCTGAACTTCGGCCGCTCACAAGGCGAAACGCGCAGCGCCGTCCGTCTGGAAGACCGCTACTTCTCGGCGATCGACGCGGTGCGGGCCCCGAACGGCGACATCGTGTGCCGCTCCACGCTCAATCCGACCGCCCTGCCGCGCAAGGGACAGCTGGGGCCCAACCCCGGCGGGACCATTCCGTTCAACACCTTCACGCCCGGCACCGGATCGGCCTGCCGCCCGCTGAACCTGTTCGGCCTGAACCGGGCCAGCCAGGAGGCGCTGGACTTCATCGCCTACACCGCAGTCGATCAGTTCACGATCGAACAGACGGTGTTCAACGCCGTGCTGACGGGCGACTCCAGCCCCCTGTTCACCCTGCCCGGCGGCCCGGTCGGGTTCGTCGTGGGTGGCGAGTACCGTGAGGAAAAGAGCGACTTCGACGGCGACAATTTCGTCAACCAGGGCTTCAACTTCGAAAGCCGGATCACCGCCGACGTCCGCGGTGAGTTCGACGTGCAGGAGGCCTTCGCCGAACTTCGGGTGCCGCTGCTGGCCGACATGCCGTTCTTCCACGAGCTGACGCTCACCGGGGCCATCCGCGTCGGCGAGTATTCGACCGTGGGCTCCACCACGACGCACAAGTACGACGCCGTCTGGGCTCCGATTCCCGACATCCGCTTCCGCGGCGGTCAGGCCACGACCGTGCGGGCACCGAACATCTCCGAGCTGTTCTCGCCGATCACCTCATTCAACGCCCGCCCCATCGATCCGTGCGACCAGAACAACATCGCTCTGGGCAACAACCCGGCCAACCGTCTGGCCAACTGCCGGGCCGACGGCATTCCCGTCGGCTTCACCGACCCCCTGACCAGCCAGTTTGCCGGCCGGACCGGGGGCAATCCCAACCTTCAGGAAGAAGAGTCCAACAGCTTCACCTACGGTGTGGTCCTGCAACCGCGCTTCATTCCGGGCCTGGCCATCACGGTCGACTACTACAATGTCGAGATCGAGAACGCCGTTCAGGCTGTCACGACCCAGGACATTGTCGACAGCTGCTATGACGGTCCCGACCTGACCAACGTCTTCTGCGGTCAGTTCACGCGGAACCGGAATACCACCTCGCCCACCTTCCTGGGCTTCAACTCCATCACCACGACCCAGCTGAATTTCGCCGGGCTGGAGGCGTCGGGCATCGACTTCAACGTCTCGTACAATTTCGACTTCGACAGCCTGGGTCGTCCGTCCTGGGGCGATGTGGGCCTGTCGGTCGGGGGAACCCATGTCGAGGACCGGAACAACTATCCCTTCGCCACACGCCCCACCCAGGCCAACCCGGTTGAACTGGAGCTCAACAATCCGGAGCTGGCGCTCAACGCCGGTATCCGCTGGTCGATCGGTGACTTCACCTTCAACACAGCGCACCAGTATATGGGTGAGCAGGCGCTGCCGGGTGTCGAGATCGAGAACGCAGCGAACTTCACGACCCCCTTCGCCGACGAGATCTGGATCCACGACATGTCGGTTCGCTGGCAGGCCACGGACGACTACGCCGTCACCTTCGGCGTCAACAACCTGACGAACGAGCAGCCGTTCGTCGCCTCGGTCGTCACCCCGGTGTCCAGCGTGGGCCGCTACTTCTTCCTGCGGTTCGCCACGACCTACTGAACCGGCCAGAGGTCAGACGTGCGGGGGGCGGTCCAGTCATGGGCCGCCCCTTTCACGTTGGAAGCCCGTTCACCGTGCCGCCTGCTTGCGCCCACGCCAACGTCTCTCTAAACGGGCCGCCTAACCGACAACCCGAACGTATCCGGCCCGCATCACGCGTCGCCGGCCTTTCGCGCGAGAGAGACGACCCTGCACGACGACGCCATCAGCCACGAGGACCGGGACGCGATGGTGCGCGCATCCTTGCTGACGCATGGGGACAGCGGGATCACGCCGCGTCACACCCTGTTCTATTTTCATGGTGACGGCGACCACGACGACCTGAACGAGGTCGCGCGGCGCGCCGGCTTCCTGACCCGCGGTCAGGACGAGACCACCATTCTTGAAACGACCATGGCGGTCGACGAGGGGTCCTTCGCCCCGGTCAGCGCCATGATGCAATCCTGGGCCGCGGCCTTCCAGCTCGATTACGACGGCTGGGAGTGCGCGGTCGTGACCAACTAGAGGGAGGCTGAGATGCCCAAACGTACGGACATTCAGTCGATCCTGATCATCGGTGCCGGACCCATCGTCATCGGCCAGGCGTGCGAGTTCGACTATTCGGGCGTGCAGGCCTGCAAGGCGCTGAAGGCCGAGGGGTACCGGGTCATCCTGGTCAACTCCAACCCCGCCACCATCATGACCGACCCGGACATGGCGGATGCGACCTATATCGAGCCGATCACGCCCGAGTTCGTCGAGCGGATCATCGCCAGGGAGCGGCCCGACGCCCTGCTGCCGACCATGGGCGGGCAGACGGCGCTGAACACGGCGCTGGCACTCGATGCCTCGGGCGCGCTGGCGAAATACGGCGTCGAGATGATCGGGGCCAAGGCCGATGTCATCGACAAGGCCGAGGACCGGCAGAAATTCCGCGACGCCATGGACAAGCTGGGGCTGGAATCCCCCAAGTCCAAGGCGGCCCACAATATGGAAGAGGCGCTGGAGGGGCTGGAGTTCGTCGGCCTGCCCGCCATCATCCGCCCGTCCTTCACCCTGGCCGGCACCGGCGGCGGGATCGCCTACAACCGCGAGGAGTTCGAGGAGATCGTCCTGCGCGGCCTCGACCTGTCGCCGACCACCGAGGTGCTGATCGAGGAAAGCGTGCTGGGCTGGAAGGAGTATGAGATGGAGGTGGTCCGCGACAAGGCGGACAACTGCATCATCATCTGCTCCATCGAGAACATCGACCCGATGGGGGTGCACACCGGCGACTCCATCACCGTCGCCCCGGCCCTGACCCTGACGGACAAGGAGTACCAGCGCATGCGCACGGGCTCCATCAACGTCCTGCGCGAGATCGGGGTCGAGACCGGCGGCTCCAACGTCCAGTGGGCCATCAATCCTGCCGATGGCCGGATGGTCGTGATCGAGATGAACCCGCGGGTCTCGCGCTCCTCGGCGCTGGCCTCCAAGGCCACGGGCTTCCCCATCGCCAAGGTCGCGGCGCGTCTGGCCGTCGGCTACACCCTCGACGAACTGACCAACGACATCACCATGGTGACGCCGGCCAGCTTCGAGCCGTCGATCGACTATGTCGTGACCAAGATCCCCCGCTTCGCCTTCGAGAAATACCCGGGGGCCGAGGCCACCCTGTCGACCTCGATGAAGTCGGTGGGAGAGGTCATGGCGATCGGCCGGACCTTCCAGGAGTCGATGCAGAAGGCCCTGCGCGGGCTGGAGACCGGCCTGTCGGGCTTCGACGAGATCGAGATCGAGGGCACCGTCGATGTCGAGGACGAGGCCAGCGCCCGCGCCGCCGTCGTGCGCGCGCTCGGCAGCCCGACGCCCGACCGCATCCGCGTCATCGCCCAGGCGTTCCGCCACGGCCTGACCGTCGAGGAGGTCAACGCCGCCTGTTCCTATGAGCCCTGGTTCCTGCGCCAGATCGCCGACATCGTCCGCACCGAGGGCCATGTCCGGGTCCAGGGCCTGCCGACCGAGCCTACCGACTTCCGCAAGCTGAAAGCCAAGGGCTTCTCCGACGCCCGTCTGGCCCAACTGACCGGCACGACCGAACGCGATGTCCGCCACGCCCGCCGCGCCCTGAACGTCCGCCCCGTGTTCAAGCGGATCGACACCTGCGCGGCCGAGTTCGCCAGCGCCACCGCCTATATGTACTCGACCTATGAGACCGGCGCGCTTGGTCAGGTGCCGCAGTGCGAGTCACAGCCGACCGACGCGAAGAAGGCCATCATCCTGGGCGGCGGGCCGAACCGGATCGGCCAGGGCATCGAGTTCGACTACTGCTGCTGCCACGCGGCATTCGCCTTTGCCGACATCGGCGTCGAGTCAATCATGGTCAACTGCAACCCCGAGACCGTCTCGACCGACTACGACACTTCGGACCGGCTGTATTTCGAGCCCCTGACGGCCGAGGACGTGCTGGAGCTGATCGAGGTCGAGCGCTCCAACGGAAACCTGATCGGCGTCGTCGTCCAGTTCGGCGGCCAGACCCCGCTGAAACTGGCCCATGCCCTGCACGAGGACGGTATCCCCATCCTCGGCACGTCGCTGGACTCCATCGACCTGGCCGAGGACCGCGAACGGTTCCAGGTCATGCTGACCGACATCGGCCTGATGCAGCCGCCCAACGGCCTGGCCCGGTCGGCCGAGGAAGCCGCGCAGAAGGCGGATGAGGTCGGCTATCCGGTCGTTCTTCGTCCCTCCTATGTGCTGGGCGGACGCGGCATGATGATCGTCCATGACCGTGAACAGCTGGACCGCTATGTCGGCGAGGCCATGCGGGTGTCGGGCGACGATCCGGTCCTGATCGACCACTATCTGAACCGCGCCACCGAGGTGGACGTCGACGCCCTGTGCGACGACGAGACGGTGTTCGTCGCGGGGGTGCTGGAGCATATCGAGGAGGCTGGCGTCCATTCGGGCGACAGCGCCTGCTCCATGCCGCCCCATTCGCTGTCACCGGCGATCGTCGCCGAGCTGAAGCGCCAGACCGAGGCCATGGCCCGGGCCCTGAAGGTGCGCGGCCTGATGAACGTCCAGTTCGCGATTGAGGAACCGCACAGCGCGCACCCGCGCATCTTCGTGCTGGAGGTCAACCCGCGCGCGTCCCGCACCGCCCCCTTTGTGGCCAAGACCATCGGGCAACCCATCGCCTCGATCGCGGCCAAGGTCATGGCCGGGGTGCCGTTGAAGTCGTTCGGCCTGACCGACGTTCCCTATGACCATATCGCGGTGAAGGAAGCCGTCTTCCCCTTCGCCCGCTTCGCCGGGGTCGACACCATCCTGGGCCCCGAGATGCGCTCGACCGGCGAGGTCATGGGGCTGGACTGGAAACGCGAGGGCGAGGCCGACATGGCCCCCGCCTTCGCCCGCGCCTTCGCCAAGTCCCAGATCGGCGGCGGCACGAAACTGCCCACGGGCGGCTGTGCCTTCGTCTCGGTCAAGGACGACGACAAACCCTTCATCGTCGAGGCCGTCGCCCTGTTGCTGAAACAGGGGTTCGAGGTCATCGCCACGGGCGGCACCCACGCCTGGCTGGTCCAGCAGGGCCTGCCGGTCGGCTTCGTCAAGAAGGTGCTGGAAGGCCGCCCCAACATCGTCGACGCGATGAAGAACGGCGACGTCCAGCTGGTCATCAACACCACCGAGGGCAAGCAGTCGCTGCAGGACAGCTTCTCCTTGCGCCGCACCGCCCTGATGATGAAGATCCCCTACTATACCACTGCGGCCGGGGCCCTGGCGGCGGCGCAGGGGATCGGGGCGATCCAGGCGGACGCCCTCGATGTCCGCCCCATCCAGGACTATGCGCACTGAAGGGGCGGGCTGCGCTGACAACCTTGTGAAGCCAAACGCCTCACCTGCGGCGTTGATGCGGCGTCCCTGTCCCGCTAGCTGGAATGGCAATCCTGTCAGCGCAGCGCGGCAGGGCGCGGCCGTCGCCGCCGACGAGACGCAAGGACCGCGATGACCGACACGACCCGCCCCGGACCGGACGGCCCGACCCCGCCTCCTGCGAAACGCGGGGCCTTCACCCGGTTTCTGGACACGGTGGAGTGGCTGGGCAATCTGCTGCCTCATCCGGTGACCCTGTTTGCCATCCTCGCGCTGCTGATGGTGCTGCTGTCGGGCCTGTTCGGCTGGATGGGGGTTACGGTCGAAGACCCGCGCCCCGTCGGCGCGGCGGGACGGGCGGAAGACGGCATGATCAGCGCGGTCAGCCTGATGACCGGTGACGGCCTGCGCCGCATCTTCACCGGCATGATCGGCAATTTCACCGGCTTTGCCCCGCTAGGGGTGGTGCTGGTGGCCATGCTGGGTATCGGCGTGGCCGAGCGTTCGGGCCTGCTCTCGGCCGCTGTCCGGGCGCTGGTGCTCAGCGCCTCGCCCAAGGTCGTCACCGTGGCCATCGTCTTCGCCGGAGTAATCTCCAATACGGCGGCGGAGGTCGGCTATGTCGTCCTGATCCCGCTGGCGGGCGCGGTCTACTATTCGCTGGGCCGGCATCCGCTGGCCGGTATGGCGGCAGCCTTCGCCGGCGTCTCGGGCGGCTATTCCGCCAATCTGTTTATCGGCACGATCGACCCGCTGCTGGCCGGCATCACCGAGGAAGCGGCCCAGCTGATCGATCCGACCTATCAGGTGACGGCGACGGCCAGCTATTATTTCATGGCGGTCTCGACCTTCCTGGTGACGATCATCGGCTCGCTGGTCAGCATCTTCATCGTCGAGCCCAAGCTCGGCCGCTATGACTCGTCGCGCGCCGATCCCGAAGTCCTGAACACTGACGGCGCCGCCCCCCTGTCGGGCACGGAGCGCAAGGGCCTGTGGATGGCGGGGCTGGCCCTGCTGGCCGTGCTGGGGCTGATGGCCCTGACCCTGCTGCCCGAATGGGGCGTGCTGCGCGATCCGGAGACCGGTGACCAGATGCGGTCGCCCTTCTTCACCGGTTTCGCCGTCTGGATTCTGCTGTTCTTCCTCGCCGTCGGCGTCGCCTACGGCAGGGTCGTCGGCACGGTCAGGAACGACCGCGATGTCATAGACGGAATGGCTTCCGGCCTGTCGACCCTGGGACTCTATCTGGTCATCGTCTTCTTCGCCGCCCAGTTCGTGGCCTTCTTCAACTGGTCCAATCTCGGGGCGATCACGGCCGTCAATGGCGCGGACTTCCTTCAGAACACCGGCATGACCGGTCCGGGCGTGTTCATCGGCTTCATCCTCATCTGCGCTCTCGTCAATCTGATGATCGGCTCGGCCTCCGCCCAGTGGGCCCTGACGGCGCCGATCTTCGTGCCCATGCTGATGCTGATCGGCTATTCGCCGGAGATCATCCAGACCGCCTACCGGATCGGTGATTCCACGACCAACATCATCACCCCGATGATGAGCTATTTCGGCCTGATCCTGGCCTGGGCCACGCGCTACGACAAGAACGTCGGCATCGGCACCATGATCGCGATGATGCTGCCCTATTCGATCTTTTTCACGATCGGCTGGAGCCTGCTGTTCTTCCTCTGGGTCTTCGGGATCGGCCTGCCCGTCGGCCCCGGGTCCCCGACCTACTATTCAGCCGGCTGACGGGGCCGGGTCGACCGGGGCGTCCCCACCCTCGACGATCCGGACGGCGGCCAGATCGGCGGTGACATTGCCGACGGTGCGGAAGATGTCGGGCACGACCTCGACCGCCAGCAGAAGGGGCAGGACTTCGAGCGGCACGCCCATGGCCAGACAGATGGGGGCGATGGAGGCGAAGAAGCTGATCTGGCCGGGCAGGCCGACCGTGCCGACGCTGATGGCCAGGGCCGCGAGACCGCCGGCCAGCATGGTCGTCATCGTGATCTCGGTCCCTGTCAGCCGGGCGACATAGATCACCACAGCCAGATTGGCGACGGTGGAGGTGATGCGGAACACTGCCACCGCCAGAGGCAGGACCAGACCGGCCGTGGCAGTCGAGACCCCCAGAGACCCGACCGCACGGTCGACCATCACCGGCAGACAGGCCAGGGACGACTGGGTCGAGAAGGCCACGACCTGGGCCGGGGCGGCCCCGGCGATGAACCGGCCCGGACCGATCCGGCCCCAGATCACGGCCACGACATAGGTCAGGAGGATCAGGCCGATCAGGGCGAGGCAGACCAGGGCGATGTAGTGCCCCAGCACGCCCGCCGCCCCCACACCCGCCCGCAGGCCGACGCCCAGCGCCAGGGCGAATACCCCCAGAGGCGCGACCGCCAGCACCCAGTGGACGATGACGATCATCGTTTGCGCCACCCCTTCGAAGAACAGGGCCACCGGCTGGCGGAGCCGGGCCTCCAGCCGGGTGGTGGCGAAGCCGAACACAATGGCGAAGATCACAATGGCCAGGATGGCGTCGTCCGCCGCGGCCCGGATCGGGTTGGACGGGGCGAGACTGGACAGGAAGGCGCTGAACCCGCCGCCACCGACGTTCTCCGCCACGGCCGCCGCGGCCCCCGGAGGCGCGCCGGCCAGAAGGGTGGCGGCACCGTCCGGACTGATCGGCCAGAGCTCATGCAGCCCCAGCGAGGCAGCGAAGGCATAGACCGTCGCCCCGACCAGCAGGACGGCGAACACCCCCATGGCCTTCAGCGCCACCCGCCCGGTCGCCGCCGCATCGGCGATCGAGGCGATGCCGGTGACCAGCAGGCTGAACACCAGCGGGATGATGGTCATGCGCAGGGCGTTCAACCACAGCTGGCCGAGGGCGTCGATCAGGGCGATCGTCCCGGTCCCGCCCGGGATCCCGTAAGCCTGGGCCGCGGCCCCGGCCGCCAGCCCTCCCGCAAGGGCCAGCAGCACCCACAGGCTGAGCGAGGTGAGGATGGAACGGGGGCGGGTACGGGTCATGGGGCCGAGGCTAGCAGGGGTTCGGCACGATTGAACACTGTTCCTGCGGGACAGCGTGATGCGTATAAGCCCGTCTCATGTCTCCCCGCATCGTCCTCGCCGCCGGAGGTTCACTGGGCGACCTGCACCCGTTTATCGCCCTGGGTCTGGCCTTGCAGGCACGGGGGTGTCAGGCCGAAGTCGCCTCGTCGGTCGAGTATCAGGCCCGGATCGAGGCCGCCGGTCTGATCTTTCACGAGGCCGGCCCCAGTCTGGCGGGGCTGGAAGCCGATCTGGACCTGAGCCTCGCGGAAATCACCGAGGCCATCATCGCCGACGACATGTTCCTGTTCCGCCGGATCCTGATCCCGTGGCTGGAGCCGAGCGTCCGGCAGATGGTCGCCCTGGCCGCGGACGCCGATGTGATCGTCGGCGGCACCCTGACCGTGGGCGCGGCGATGGCGGCGGAGTTGCTGGCAAAGCCCTTCGTCTCGGTTCTGTTACAGCCCGCCCTCGCCGTGTCGGCCTATGATCCCCCGGCCACGCCCAGGGCCCCCTGGCTTGCCCCGGCCGAGGGAGGGTTCGGTCTCTGGCTCAACCGCCTGACGCTGCGTCTCGCACGCGGCACGACCCTCGGCCTGAAGCGGCCTCTGAACGCGGCGCGCGCCCGGCTGGGCCTGCCACCGACCGATCGCAACCTGGTCTTTGATGCCAATGCCGGGGCCGACCTGTCGCTGGGCCTCTACTCCCCCCTGCTGGGCCGGCCCCAGCCGGACTCACCGCCCGGCTTCACCGTCACCGGCTATGCGCCCTTTGACAGCGAGACGGGCGGGCCCGCCGTCATGCCGCCCGGGCTGGAGGCCTTCCTCGCGGCCGGGCCTGCGCCCCTCGTCTTCACCCTCGGCAGTGCGGCGGTGAATATCCCGGGCGGCTTCTATGGCGAGAGCCTGAAGGCCGCGCGTCGGCTGGGTCGCCGGGCCGTGCTGCTGGTCGGCCCCGACGGCGACCTGTCGGTCGGCGACGGGCCCGATGTGCTGGCCCTGGCCTATGCGCCGTTCTCGAGCCTGTTCCCGCGCGCGGCGGCGATCGTTCATCAGGGCGGGGTCGGCACGACGCAACAGGCCCTGCGCGCCGGCCGGCCGCAGCTCGTGGTGCCGCATCTGGGAGACCAGTTCGACAATGCCGCCCGGGTCGTCCGGCTGGGCTGCGGGGCGACCCTGGGCCGGGGCCGCTACCGGGCGGACCGGGTCGAGGCGGTGCTGGAGCGGCTGCTGGCGGACTCCGGGGTCGAGGCGACCGCGACGCGGCTGGGCGTCGTGGCGGCGCAGGAGGACGGGGCGGCGGTGGCGGCGGAGCGGATCATCGCCTTGCTGACCCTTGCCGGGCGGGAGAGCGCCTGAGGTCTGGAGATTGGACTCCAAAAAACAGGGTGCAAAGAGTCCAATTCCTCCGATCCTGCCTCTGTATTGTCCGCGATCGCTTTGATCTGGCGAAAGATTGCTGGCGAGGCGCTTCGTCCGGCCGTTCAGCCTTCCGGCCGCGAGTCCACGCGTGGCCGTCGAGGTCTTGCAGACAGATCCGGGCGTTCATGCGCATTCCCGGAGCCTGCCATGCGGGTACGTCAGAATCGGACGTACGGACGATCCGGAGACGACCGGACGACCGGAGTCCTCTGCAGACGGTTTGCAAACGTCTCCGCCCTCTCCCGGCGGGAGAGGGCTTGAGCGCCCGCGAGCGAAGCGCGTGGACTTGCGCGAAAGGGTGAGGGGTCATGGTGCCAACCGATGAGAGTAAACCCCCTCACCCTTTGGCTGTTACGCGCCGCCCTTCGGGTCGGCTGGCGCATCGCTCCGCTCTGCGAGCCTCAAGCCCTCGCCCCCTGGGAGAGGGTATCGGCAATCTCCCCCGCCGCCCGGTCCAGCTCCGCCTCCGAAACCTCGACCATCTCCACCCGGCCCAAGACCGGCCGGTCGCGGCGGGCGGTCATGCGGCGATAGGCGGGGTCGTAGTGGTCGGCAATCAGGGCGGCGGCGAGGGCTGTCGTGTCGCCCACCTGTGCGAGCGCCTTCCAGCCCGTGATCGTCTCTTTCGAGTGGTGTTTCGGCAGGCGGGACAGGGCGGCCTCCAGTCCGGCCGGGTCCGCGGCGATGTCGGCATAGACCCGGGCGGAGAAGGCCGCGCGGGCGGCGACGGGGGCCGACAGTTCGATGACCCCGGCCCGGCCCATGGCGGCCCACAGGGCGGGCGGGACGGTGCGGGCGCCGATGCGGCTGGACTCGGCCTCGATCACCACGGGCCGGGTGGGGTCAAGCGCCTCCAGCGCCACGAACAGCCGGCTCTCGAACAGTTTCTGCGCCGGCTGGGGTTGGTCCTTCAGCGCCCCGAACAGGGAGCCGCGGTGAGCCGCCAGCCCCTCCAGATCGATAGTCTGCACGCCCCGGGCCGCCAGCCGCTCCAGCAGGGCCGTCTTGCCCGAGCCCGTGCCGCCGTCCAGCAGCACCACCTGCCAGGGGCCGTCCGGGGCATAGAGGGCCGACTGCACCGTGCGCCGCCACGTCATATAGCCGCCCTCCAGCACGGTCACCGGCCAGCCGATCTGGTCCATCACCGAGACCATGGCCCCCGACCTCTGCCCGCCGCGCCAGCAGTGGACCAGCGGCCGGAAGCTGCCGTCGCGGTGCTTCAGGGGCCCGTCCAGATGGGCGGCGATGTTGCGCGCCACCTTCGCCGCGCCGATCCGTCGGGCGAGGAATTTGGATTGCTGGACATAGAGGGTCCCGACCTCGGCCCGTTCGGCATCGTCAAGCACCGGCAGGTTGATGGCACCGGGGACATGATCCTGGGCGAACTCCGCCGGGCTACGCACGTCGATGAGGGCGTCGAACCCGGCCCGCGCGGTCGCCGACAGGTCTGTGGTGCGGCGGATCAAACGACCCTCACGCCCGCGCCCGCCACGACCCGGCCGATGACGGCGGCCCGGCCGAAGCCGGCGGCGCGGATCTGGGCGAGGACCGCCTCCGCTCCCTCGGCCGCCACCGCGACCAGCAGCCCGCCGGAGGTCTGGGGATCGGTCAGCAGATCGCGCTGCCAGTCGGCGAACCCGTCTGGCAGGGTCACCCCATCGCCATAACTGGCCCAGTTGCGGCCCGAGGCCCCGGTGCGCAGGCCGCCCTGCGCCAGCCCCTCGACCCCGTCCAGCAGGGGCACGGCTCCCGCCTCGATCTCGACCGACAGGCCCGAACCGCGCGCCAGCTCCAGAGCATGGCCCAGCAGGCCGAAGCCGGTCACATCCGTCATCGCATGGACATCGTCCCGGTCCGCCAGATCGGCTCCGACGGCATTCAGCTGCGTCGTCGAGGCGATCAGGGTGGCATAACCCGCCGGCTCCAGCCGCTCCTGTTTCAGCGCCGCGCTGAGGATGCCGACGCCCAGCCCCTTGGTCAGGATCAGGATGTCGCCGTCCCGCGCCGCGCGGTTGGTCAGGACCCGGTCCGGATGGACCAGCCCCAGGGCCACCAGCCCATAGATGGGCTCAACGCTGTCGATGGAATGTCCACCCGCCACGGGGATGCCAGCGGCGGCGCAGACGCTGGCACCTCCGGCCAGGATCCGGCCGATCGTCTCCACCGACAGCACGTTCACCGGCATGCCGACAAGGGCCAGGGCGAAGATCGGCCGCCCGCCCATGGCATACACGTCGGACAGGGCATTGGTCGCGGCGATCCGGCCGAAGTCGAACGGATCGTCCACCACCGGCATGAAAAAGTCGGTGGTCGCCACCAGGGCCTGACTGTCATTGAGCCGCCAGACGGCCGCATCGTCCGAGGTCTCGTTGCCGACCATCAGATCGGCGAACATCGCAGCCCGGGGCGTGCCGGCGAGGATGTCGCGCAGGACACCGGGCGAGAGTTTGCAGCCGCATCCGCCGCCGTGGGCCAGAGACGTGAGGCGAGGTTCAGTGATCATGGAAACAGGTCCGGCAACATGACGATCCGGGATGCCAGATCGGATTTCTCCTCGACGACCCGCCGGAACTTGTCGTCCGAGGTCAGCATCCGGCAATCACGGTCGATCGCCAGAGCGAGGAACAGGCAGTCATAGACCGGGTGGCCCAGCGCGATGGCGAGGTCGAGCCCCTGTCTGAGAACGCTCGTCGTGGCGACGTCCTGCACAGGGGCGTCGTCGAGGATCGAAAGCCATTCTCGCGCCTCGGCTTGCGTCCCCACGCCTTCACGAACCGCCCGACGGATACCGTTCGCAGCTTCAACCCGCCAGACGTCGGGGGCGATCAGCGCCAGCTGCAGCGCGTCCTTCGC
Organism: Caulobacteraceae bacterium; assembly: GCA_019748095.1. GTDB lineage: Bacteria > Pseudomonadota > Alphaproteobacteria > Caulobacterales > Caulobacteraceae > Brevundimonas. The sequence goes on from JAIEQA010000017.1 coordinate 29,569, forward strand.
CAGCTCGGCGCCCGGCTCTGGCAACACCCATTTGAGCGCGACCGAGGTATCGATGACGATCAATTTTCGTCGCGCATCTCGCGGACCACGACTTCCGACGGCGTGAAGGTGCGACCCTTCATCGTCTCATGCAGGGCGTCGATGCGGGCGCGAAACCGCTCAACCTGCTTCAACCGCTCCGTCTCGAGGGCTTCCTCAAGGAGGGCGCGATGCTCGGCCTCGACGCTACGCTGATTGGCGATCGCGCGACGCTTCAGCGCCTCAACCGTGTCGTCGCTGACGTTTCTGACGAGGAGTTGAGCCATGCGCAGTTGATAGCACATGCTATCGTTCGTCTCAATGCGAGTGAACTTCGGCGGTGTCCGGCCGTTTAACCTGTGAACTTGAGGAGAACACCCATGGCCCTGTCCCGCATCGTCACCGCCCTGGGCGGCCTTCTGCTTTCAAAGGGCGGTCGCCGCTTTGCCGGACGACACGCCGGGAAGCTGGCGCTCGCCACCCTGGCCTATGAGCTGTGGCAGAGCCGCCGGGCGGGTGTGACGCGCAACAGGCCCCCCGGTGGAGCGAAGCCGACGCGACAGGCTCCCCGCCCGCGCTGGAGCGGCCGGGCGCGCTGAGGCGGACTTGCCCTCCCCCGCGTCAACACCTGTAGGGTGACGGCATAGCCAGCGGAGCCTCGCCATGATCATCGTCCATCATCTGAACAACTCGCGCTCGCAGCGCGTGCTGTGGCTGCTGGAGGAGATGGGCCTGCCCTATGAGGTCAAACGCTATGAGCGGGACGCGGCGACCATGCTGGCCCCGGCCGAACTGCGGGCCATCCATCCACTCGGCAAGTCGCCGGTGATCCAGGACGGCGATATCGTCGTGGCCGAGACCGGGGCCATCGTCGAATATCTGCTGGAGACCTGGCCGGCCGCCGGGCTGCGTCCGACTGCGGGCACCCCCGAAGGCCGGCGCTTCACCTACTGGCTGCACTATGCGGAGGGCTCGGCCATGACGCCCCTGCTGCTGAAACTGATCTTCGGGGCCCTGCCGGACCGGACCCCCGGTCTGCTGAAGCCGCTCGTGAAGGCGATCTCGAAAAAGGCCGGGACCAGTTTCATCGATCCCCAGATCGCGGCCCACACGGCCTGGTGGGAAGCGGAGTTGAGCAAGACCGGCTGGTTCGCCGGTGACACCTTCTCGGCGGCCGACATCATGATGAGCTTCCCGCTGGAGGCCGGGGCCAGCCGCGTGCCCTATGGGCCGGACAAGCCCCGACTGAAGGCCTTCCTGGCCGCCATCCATGCCCGCCCGGCCTATCAAAGGGCCCTGGAGCGGGGCGGTCCCTACGCCTATGCCTGACTGAGCCTTGCCCCGGGCGCAACCGCAGGGGGCCGGACGCGTTCCGGTCCCCATGCGCTTGAAAACAATCCAGATCGTCGCCGGCCTCGGGTCGGCCATTGCCTTCGTCCTTGCCTTCATGGCGGCCGGGGCCCTGATGGCCTCCCTGGTCTTCGCCCTGATCGGGGCGGGCCTGCTGGCCTGGGTTCTGTACGGGGTATCGCGCGTTGTTTTTGCGCGGCAGCGGGCGAACGAGGCCCTGCCGGACGACGGTCGCCGTCCCCTGCCACCCACAACGACCTGAACGGGCACCGGGCCGGGGGACCTTGAGTTTTTCAGCCACCCGCCCTATCGTCTTCGGCCGGTCGCGCGCGCCCAGCGACCACTGCATTCACCAGAGTTTCTCTTCGTTCCCCTCTCCGGTTTACCGGGCGACAACCCAGAAAAATCACGACCACATGGAAAAAGTGCCGATGACGGGCGAGGGTTACCGCACCCTCGACGATCAGCTTAAGCAATTGAAGTCGGTGGAACGGCCCAGCGTGATCGCGGCCATCTCGGAGGCCCGTGAACACGGCGACCTCAGCGAGAACGCGGAATACCACGCCGCCAAGGAGCGTCAGGGCTGGATCGAGGGTCAGATCGCCGAGATCGAGGACAAGATCAGCCGTGCCCAGGTCATCGACGTCTCCAAACTGAGCGGCGATCAGGTCAAATTCGGCGCGACCGTCACCGTGGTCGATGAGGACACCGAGGAAGAGGGCCGCTACCAGATCGTCGGCGAGCACGAAGCCGATGTGAAACTGGGCAAGATCTCGATCTCCTCGCCCATCGCCCGCGCCATGATCTCCAAGGAGGTCGGGGACGTCGTCGAGGTCAACACGCCCGGTGGCGTGAAGGCCTATGAGATCCTCAAGGTCGAGTGGAAATAGGCTCCGGCCCTCTTCGTATCCGGGTCGTCTCCGACGGCCGTGCCGGCATGGAAAATCAGGCGCTCGGCCTCGCCGAGGCCGTCGCGCGCCTGACTCCGTCCGCCATCGATATCAGGCGCGTGAAGTGGCAGCCGGCTTTTGACTGGCTTCCGGTCGGGCTGAAGGCACCCTGGATGCTGGCGTCAGAGACGCCCCTTCCCGCCGACGGTGAGACTTGGCCCGATCTGTGGATCGCGACGGGTCGGGCGAGCCTGCCTCTATCCCTGGCCGCGAGACGCCTGAGCGGAGGCCGGACCTTCGTGGTCCAGACCCAGGATCCGCGCCTCGACCCCGCCCTGTTCGATCTCATCGTCGCTCCGGCCCATGACGGTCTGACCGGGGCCAATGTGGTGGCCATCACAGGCTCGCCCCACCGGATCACGCCGCAGGTCCTCGCAGAGGCCGCGCCTGCCTTCGCGGACCGGCTGGAGCCCCTGCCCCGTCCCCGCGTCGCCGTGATGATCGGGGGGCGGTCCGGAGCCTTCGACCTGACGCCGACACATGCCCGGGCCCTGGCCGAACAGATCTCGAAGGCCGTCAGGGCTGTGGGCGGTTCGGTGATGCTGACCTTCTCGCGCCGCACACCCGAGGCAGCCCGGTCAGCGATGACGGAAGGACTGGCCGGGGTGCCGGGCTGGATCTGGGACGGCACGGGCCCCAACCCCCTGTTCGCCTTCCTGTCGGTCGCCGACCATGTGCTGGTGACCGAGGACAGCGCGAATATGGCCGCCGAGGCCGCCGCCACCGGCAAGCCTGTTCATGTCCTGCCGATGATCGCCCGCAAGGCCCCGGGCAAGTTCGCACGCCTTCAGGCCGATCTGACGGCGCGGGGGGTGACGCGGCCCTTCGACGGGACCCTGCCGGACTGGCACTATACGCCCCTGACCGAGACCGGCCGGGCGGCGCAGGCGGTGCTGGCGGCGATGGGGCGGGGCTGACGCAGGCGATCAGTCGCCGCCACCGCCGCCGTCTCCGCCATCCGAGCCGCTGTCATTGTCGTCTCTGGCGTCCTTGGTGCCCTTCGAGCGCCCGCCACTGTCACCGGCCACCAGGACAGCGCCCCCGTCGCCGTTGCGGTCCCGGGCCTTGTCCGTCCGCTTGTTGTTGACGTCCATGGCCGCACCGATGGCCAGGCCCACGATGAGACCGAGGGCGATCCCGATGGGCAGGTTGCCGACCAGCAGCCCGATCCCCGACCCAAAGGCGACGCCGAGCGCAAGGCCGATCCCCAGATAGCTGGTGGCGGGTTGTTTCGATCCGGCCATTTGGTGTCTCTCCCGGTTTCCGTCATCGCCCGGCATCGCGCCGGACGGAATCACACACTAGATAGCACTCATGAGCACTCCGAGAACGATCCGCGTCGCCATTATCGGTTCCGGCCCCGCCGGCTGGACCGCCGCCATCTATGCCGCCCGCGCCCTGCTGAACCCCGTGGTCATCACCGGGATCCAGCCCGGCGGCCAGCTGACCATCACCACGGAAGTCGAGAACTATCCGGGGTTTGCCGAGGCCATCCAGGGTCCGTGGCTGATGGAGCAGATGAAGGCCCAGGCCGAGCATGTCGGGACCGAGGTCATCAACGACATCGTGGTCTCCTGCGACCTTTCGCAGCGCCCCTTCCGGCTGAAGCTGGACAGCGGCACGGAGCTGCTGGCCGAGACCGTCATCATCTCGACCGGGGCCCAGGCCAAATGGCTGGGGCTGGAGTCCGAGGCGAAATACCAGGGCTTCGGCGTCTCCGCCTGCGCCACCTGCGACGGTTTCTTCTACCGGGGCAAACAGGTGGTCGTCGTCGGCGGGGGCAATACGGCGGTCGAGGAGGCGCTGTTCCTGACCAACTTTGCCGAAAAGGTCACCGTCGTGCACCGCAAGGACGAGTTCCGGGCCGAGAAGATCCTGCAGGACCGGCTGTTCGCCAACCCCAAGGTCGAGGTGATCTGGAACCACACGGTCGAGGAGATCCTGGGTCAGGTCGACGGCGTGGCCTCCAACGTGACCGGTGTCCGGCTGAAGCACGCCCTGACCGGCGTGACGCAGGAGATCGCCGCCGACGGCGTCTTCATCGCCATCGGCCACGAGCCGTCATCCTCGCTGTTCAAGGGCCAGTTGGAGACCAAACAGGGTGGCTATCTGGTGGTCAAACCGGGCACCACCTCGACCAGTATCGAGGGCTGCTATGCGGCGGGTGACGTCACCGACGACGTCTATCGTCAGGCAGTGACGGCGGCGGGTATGGGCTGTATGGCCGCGCTTGAGGCCGTGCGTTTCCTCGCCGAGGAAGACCACGCCCGGGCCAACCACCCGATCAGCCACCGCGAGGCGGAGAAGATCGGGGTCTGGTAGGCAGGCCAACGCCGGCTGCGCTCACCCGAACAGCTGCAGCTCCGGGGGGGCATAGTCGACCGGCTGGCCCTCACGGCGGCGCAGGGCGTAGTCCACAGTGGTTTGCACAGCCCGTTCATCCGTGGGCTTGGACAGGACACCGAGCGTCCCGGCCACGCCGCTCCTGACCATGCCCGGGTTGGCGGTCATGAACACGACCGAGATACCCAGATCCTGTCCGAGCTCGCGGCCGACCTCGATCCCCGTCGGCCCGTCCGACAGGTGAATATCGACCAGCGCGAGATCGATGTCGGTCTCGGCCGCAAGCATCCGCGCGGAGCGCGCGTCCGAGACGGTTCCGACGACCTCATGGCCGAGGTCCTCCAGAACGAAGCGAAGCTCCATGGCCACGAGGGCCTCGTCTTCAATGATCAGGATACGCGCAGTCATCGCCATGGGGGCCCATCTTGTGTCCGCTAACGAACGCTTCCCGGCGGATCGGGTTTCATCCCGCCCTGAGGGCCGCCCTGCGGCGAGACAGCGCGGTGGCCGGAAGATCGGCCTCGACTACCAAACCCTCCGGCAACCAGCTTCGCTCCAGCCGCCCCCCCAACTGCCCCTCGACCGAAAGCGTCGCGAGCGAGGATCCGAACCCCTCCCGGGTGGGGGCCGCGGCCAGGATGGGGCCCCCGATCTCCCGCCATGTCAGGATGAATCGGTCCTCCATGGACCGGGTCAGAAGCTGGACATGCCCCCCCGGCACCGAAAGCGCCCCGTACTTGGCCGCGTTGGTCGCCAGCTCGTGGAACAGCAGGGCCACCGACGTGGCGGCCTGGTCGTCGAACACGGCATCCTCGCCCTCGACAAGGACGCGCGGTTGGCCCGTGTTATCGCAATAGGCCTTGAACAGGGCCCCCAGAAAGCTGTGCAGGGTCGTGCCCCCGAGTGTGGGGCGTGAGACCTCCGAGTGGGGCCGGACGAACTCATGCGCCCTTGCAAGCGCCGCGATGCGGTTGCGGACCGCGAGAGCAAAGGCCTTGGCCTGCGGATGCTCACGGGCCGACAGGGCGATGAGGGCGGAAACGACAGCGAAGATGTTCTTGATCCGGTGGCTGAGCTCCTGACTCAGAAGGTCCTTGCCCTGCTCCATCCGCTTCAGGTCGTCGATGTCGGTGCAGGTGCCGAACCAGCGAACGACCTGCCCCGCCTCGTCGCGGATCGGGGTCGCTCGACCCAGCGTCCAGCGAAACACCCCGTCGGCCCGCCGCAGCCGGTACTCGATCTCATACAGCTCCCCCGTCTCGAGGGCGCGGGTCCAGGCGTCACGGGCGCGGGCCTGATCCTCGGCGTGGAACATGCCGTTCCACGCCTCCCCGTCGGTCGACCCCGGGGGAACCCCGGTGAACTCATACCAGCGCGCATTGTAGTAGTCGTGAAAGCCGTCCGGGCGTGTCGACCACACCATCTGGGGCATGGAGTCCGCGATCGCGCGGAACTTCGCTTCGCTGTCGGACAGGGCCTTCACCCCGGCCTCGCGTTCGCGGATGACCCGGCGCAACTCCATCTGGGCCATGACCTGACCTGCGAGGACCTCGAGCGTCTCGGCCTGTAGCGGCGTCAACCCCTCCGGGCGCGGCCGGGTGTCCAGAACGCAAAGCGTGCCCAGGGGCAGTCCATCCCGGCTTTTCAGCAGGCGGCCGGCGTAGAATCTCAGTCCGCCGGCCGCCGTGACCAGAGGATTGCCCTCGAACCGGAGGTCACGGGTGGCGTCGGGCACCACCAGACCCTCCTCTTGCAGCAGGGCGTGTGCGCAGAAAGAGGTTTCCAGCGGCGTCTCACGCACACCCAGACCGGTTTCTGCCTTGAACCACTGGCGTTCCGCGTCGATCAGATTGACCACGGCGATCGGGGCTTCGCAGATCCGGGCCGCGAGATGCACGATGTCGTCGAAGGCCTGTTCTGCGGGGGTGTCGAGCACGCCATAGGCGTGCAGGGCCGAAAGTCGCTCGGCTTCGGTCCATGCGGAGGCGGGCTGGGGGAAAATCGGTGTCACACGCGGTCCCGGAGTGCGCCGCGAACGGCCGAGCGGGATAAATGCGTGAACAGGCGGAGCGGTTTCAAGCGGGACGGCAGGACATGATCGCGCGTCACGAGGCCGGGCGACCGACCTCCTCGACATCCATGGTCACCACGCCCGCAACGGGAGCGGGAGCCTGGGCGGGCGTGATGAGGGCCTCCAGGCGAGCATTGATCGTGGCGATGTCCTCGGCCGTGGGCTGGCGGCGCCCGCCGAGGCTGGAGATACCGACGACGCGGGTCTGGCCGTCGATCTCGACGGTCCGCATCGCCGTGCCGCCCTGTGCGAGAACAAGCGCGTCCGCTGCGGCCGCCTCGGCCGGGGTCGCCGCCACGATCAGGCGAGGGCGCGAGAACCGGGCCTCGTCGATCACCGGCTCACGCCCGGCGTACGCTTGCCGGAACGACCCTGTTTCACCCGCCAGACCCTTCCAGCGATAGAAGATGTGCGCCCCGATCTGGGTGATCTTGGCCAGGGTCGGTGACCACCACGGATGGACATAGTCCGCGTGGTAGTGGGTGGCTGTCCCGACTTCTGTCGCCACATGGCCCGACAGCGCCCGCTCCGCGACGGCTGCGGCCCGCGTCCAGGCCCAGGCCACCGGGGCCCGGGACAGGGCACCGTCGCAGGTGAAGCTGAACTGGCACCCGGTCGTCCGCTCGGCCCCCTCGAACACCACGCCGCAGATCGTATTGGGGTAGTTGGGATCCCGGACGCGGTTCAGGATGACCTGGGCCACCGCCGCCTGCCCCTCGGCGCTCTCAAGCGCGGCCTCGTAATAGACGCCCTGGGTCAGACAGCGCAGGGCCCGGGCCCGGTCGGCCGGGGTGGCAGACGTCAGGACGAAGGGTCGGGCCGGACGCAGCGAGCCGATCTGGACCGGCATGGCGGCGTTGCGACGGTGGGCATCGAGGCCGCTGGTGCCGGACTCCAGGGTCGGGCGGCCGGCGAGGGTGAGGCTTTCCCAGCCGGGTGTCAGGCCCAGTCCGGCAAAACCGGGACTGCCCGCATCGAACCGCACCGCCAGCGCCAGCTGGGCCGGGTCCATGCGCGCGCTCAGCGCCTGCAGACCCCGGCTCGACAGATCCCCCTCGGTCACCCGGGCGACCGCCTCTGCGGTCCGGTCGGCGGGCGACCGGGCCGTGGACCCGGCCGCCATGGCCACGCCGAGGGCCGCCAGCGCGGCGGGCGCAGCGGCAGCGTACCGCCGGATGACGGTTTTCGTCCGGGACGAGGTCAGGGAGCGGAACAGGGTTCGATACATGCGGCTCGCGGGTCGACGACGGGATGCCGTGTCGAAGCCCTGTGAGGCCCCAACACGGCACTTTTCAGGCCGGATGACCGCGGGTCAGCGACCGCCCAGGGTGGAGCGAAGCATCCAGGCGAACTTCTCGTGGGCCGACAGCCGCTGGGTCAGAAGATCGACGGACACGTCGTCGCCCTCGTCATCGGCCACGGTCAGGGCCGCGCGGGCCGTCGCGATGAGGGTCTCGTGGTCCTGCATCAGCTCCTTGAGCATGGCCGGCGCATCCTTGTCCGGGTCGCCGTCCTGGATCGAGGTCAGATTGGCGAAGGTCGAATGCGCCTGGGGCGCAAATTCGCCCAGCGCACGGATGCGTTCGGCGATTTCGTCCAGGGCCGCCCAGATGTCGCGGTACTGCTGCTCAAGCAGGGTGTGCAGGGTAAAGAACTCCGGCCCGCGAACATTCCAGTGGTAGCCGTGGGTCTTCATGTAGACGGCAAAGCTGTCGGCCAGAACCTTGCTGAGCTCCTGCGCAACAGTGCTGCGTTCGGACCTGGTCAAACCCGTGTGGATGGTTGCAGTCATGATGGCTCCGGTATCGGTTGATCGAAAAGTTCTGGAAGAAAGATAGGAAGCCGACGTCCCCCGGCCAAGGTCTGTCTCCGGCCCGAGGGCTGGAGGCAGCCATGGAACGCGAGACCCGCAAGGGCGTTGCATGGTCTCGCGCACGCGCGGACGGGGGGTGTGTTGGGTTTCACGGCGGTCTTGGGTCGGGCTCTGGAGCCGGAAGCGGTGCTCGCCGGGCTGGCCAGGACCCCGGCGCGTCCATGGTGGCGCAATGTCCTGACCGGCCTGGCGTTCGCCGCCGGCGGGCTGGCGGTCCGCTGGGCGGGTTCGGCCTTCTATGGCGAGATCACAGGGTTCATCATCCTGCTGCCCGCCGTCGTGCTGGCGGCCCTGGCGGGTGGCCGGACAGCGGGGCTTGTCACGACTGTGGCCAGTCTGCTGGGCGGGTGGATCATCGCCGGCCCCGAGGCCGTGGGATCGGGGGTCGGCACGGCCATGGGGCGGGTGGCGACCTTCAACTTCATTGTCGTCGGGGTGTTCTGCACCCTCGTTGCGGCCTCGTTGCGCAAGACCGTCGCCCGCCTGGATGGCACGATCGTGGACCTCGAACGCTCCCGCGCGCAGGTCGACGAGACCGAAACCCGGCTGCATGACATCGCGGACATCGCGCCCGTCATGCTGTGGACCGCCGATCCGGACGGCCGGATCCATGCCAATGCCGCCCTGAGGGCCTTCCGGGGCGACCGTCCGCTGTCCTTCGTCGACCCCGCCCCCTGGATCGACGCCATTCATCCCGAGGACCGGGAACGGGTCGCGGCCGCCGGCCTTGAGGCCTGGACGTCCGGCGCGCGGCTGGAGATCGAGGGGCGCTATCGCCGTGCCGATGGTGTGTGGCGCACGCTCGCCACCACGGCCGAACCTCGCAGGGATTCCGCCGGTCATTTCATCGGCATGATCGGGGCCACGGCCGATGTCACCGAGGCCCGGAACGCCGACCGGGCCCTCAAGGACAGCGAGGCGCGTTTCCGGCTCATGGCCGACACTGCGCCCTCCCCGGTCTGGCTGACCAATGCGGAGGGGGAGGTCGAGTTCGTGAACACCGCCCTGACGGTCTTCTTCGCCCGCCCGGGCGAGGCGCTGATGGGCCACGTCTGGAAGGAGTCGATCCACCCGGATGACCGGAGGGAGGTTCAGGCGACCCAGACCGAGGCGCGGGAGCGCCGGGTGCCCTACGGGTTCGAGTGCCGCTTCCTGCGCCATGACGGGCTCTGGCGCTGGATGCGGGTGTCGGTCAATCCGCGCTTTGCGACCGACGGGACCTTCCACGGCTATGTCGGCCTGTCGTTCGACATCACCGAGACCCGGGAGGCCCTGGACGCCCTGGCCCGGCAGGAACGCCGCCAGCGGTTCCTGCTTGAGCTCTCGGACGGGATCCGCGACCTCAACGATCCCGAGGCCATCATGGATCATGTCCACAGCGTTCTGGGCCGGATGCTGGGGGCCTCGCGCGTCGGATGCGGCGAAATGAGACCTGCCGAGGCCCGGTTCGAGATGAAGCGTGACTGGACCGAGGGCGTGCCCAGCCTGGCGGGCCGATATGCCATCACGGACGAATGCGGTCCGGTGGACGACGCCCTGGCGGCCGGCCGGACCGTCGTGGTCGCGGACGTGACCGAAGATCCGCGCACCGCCGCGTCGGTCACCCTGCTCGGCCAGCGCCAGATCGGGGCCTTCATCGCCGCCCCCGTCGTTCGCAGCGGCCTGCTCCGTGCCTTCCTGCATGTCAGCACGATCGCCCCCCGGACGTGGACTGCGGCGGAAATCAATCTGATCGAGGATGTCGCCGACCGGGCCTGGACGGAGGTCGAACGGACACGGGCCGAGGCCGAGCGCGCCGAAAGCGAAGCCCGCTTCCGCGCCATCGCCGACACGGCCCCGGTGCTGGTCTGGGTGACCCATCAGGATCGTAGCCGCGCCTTCGTGAACCAGGCCTATGTCGACTTCATGGGCGGCGACTACGAGAGCGTCCGGACCGCCGACTGGCGCACCTTCATCCACCCCGACGACCAGGACAGGCTGGTTCAGGAATCCTCAGCCGGAGAAGCGTCAGGCCAACCCTTCTCCCTTGAGGCCCGCTACCGGCACCACAGCGGCGAATACCGCTGGCTGAGGTCTGTCTCCCGTCCCCGGTTTGGCCCGGGTGGCGACGTGATCGGCTTCGTGGGCGTCGCCTTCGATGTCACCGACGCCCGCCGGGTGGAGCACGACCTGAAGCGCATCAATGAATTGCTGGCGGAGCGGGTGGGCGAGGCCCTGGCCGAAAAGGCACGCGCCGAGGCTGACCTGATGCACGCCCAGCGGATGGAGGCGGTCGGCCGCCTGACGGGCGGGGTCGCCCACGACTTCAACAATCTGCTGACGGTGGTCATGGGGGCGCTCGAACTGATCCTGAAGTCGCCCGAGGACGCCGGCCGCCGCCAGAAGCTGGGCGAGGCGGCCCTGTCGGCGGCCCGGCGCGGCGAGCGTCTGACGCACCAGTTGCTGGCCTTCTCGCGTCGCCAGGCCCTGCGGCCCGAGACCGTCGACCTCAACGCCCTGATCCGCGAGAGCGACCCCCTGTTGTGCCGCGCCGTCGGGGAAGCTGTGGCCTACCGGCTGAAACTGCGCCGTAGCGGGGCGCGGGTCATCGTCGATCCGGCCCAGTTCGAGGCCGCCCTGCTGAACCTGATCGTCAATGCGCGCGACGCCGTGGCCGAACGCGGCCGCGCCGAAGGTGCGGCCATCACCGTCCAGACGCGCGCGTGCAAGGTCGAGGCCGGGGAGATCCTGGATCTCGAGCCCGGAAACTATGTGTGCGTGACCGTGTCGGACACCGGCGTGGGCATGGACGAAGAGGTCCTGCGTCGCGTCTTTGAACCCTTCTTCACCACCAAGACGGTGGGCAAGGGCACCGGGCTGGGACTCAGTCAGGTCTATGGCTTCGCGCGCCAGAGTGGTGGCGGGATCCGGATCACCTCGACGGTCGGCGTGGGCTCGGAGATCCAGCTCTACCTCCCGCCGGCACCTGCCGAGATCAAGCAGGAGCGATCGGATGCGGCCTCGCCCGCTGCGACGATCGAAGGGGGACAACGCCTTCTGCTGGTTGAGGATGACATCGGGGTCGCCACGATCGCGGTCGATCTGCTGGTCGGTCTTGGCTTCAAGGTCGAGACGGCCGAGACGGGGGCGGAGGCCCTGCTCGCCCTGCGCCGATCCAGCTTCGAAATCATGCTCTCGGATGTGGTCATGCCGGGCGGAATGACCGGTATCGAGCTCGCGCGACAGGCCGCAGACCTCTATCCGGCTTTGAGGATTGTCCTGACCTCCGGCTATGCCGGCGACGACGTCGACAAGGCGCTGTCGGACGCGCCATGGCCATTTCTGCGCAAGCCCTACTCGGGCGAAGAGCTGGCCCGCGTCCTGGGGCGGATCCCCGGCGTGGGCTAAGCCGGGATGCCGGCACCGGCCGCCCACACGCAGGGTGGGATCGGCGCGGTTCCTGGCCTTTGCCCGGTTAGCGCGTCCGTGCCTTGCGGGCGGCGTAGCGGGCGTCGCGGGCGGCCTTCTGTTCTTCCTTGGTCAGTTGCTTGCGCTCCTTGCGGGCAGCGCGCTTCTCGGCCTCCACCGCTTCTTCGGACTCGCGCTCGGCCGCCTGGCGGGCTTCCTCACGTTCGGCCTTGATACGACGCTCCTCGGCCTTGGCGGCCTCGTGCTGGAGACGCAGGGCCTCCTTTTCGGCGGCGCGCTTCTCGGCCAGTCGGTCGAATTCGGGATCGGGCGCGGCCACCTTGGGCTTGAACTTGGCCAGCAAGGCCTTCTTGGCCTCCTGTTGCGTGGTCAGGCGATCGGTGAAGCCGGTTTGTTTCAGGTCTCTCATGCGGTCGGTCGGTCGTCCTTCGGAAGGTTGGCCCGGCACCGGTAGGGCACAGGCAAGGGTCGCTGCAGCGCCCGGCCGTCGGCAAAGCCGAAACCGGCCGGGAAATCAAGCACGGATGTCGTCCACCCCCGGATCGGCACCGATCCTGCGCGGACCGTCATCGCAAGGACGCAGTGTGGCGCGTCGGCGTTGCGACAGGGCTCAGTCGGGCTTGTCCGCCTGTCCGACGGCCGCGCCGGCGGCCCCGCCGACGGCCGCCCCGATCGGTCCAGCCACCACGGCCCCGGCCACGGCACCGGTCGCGGCGCGCTGTTCGATCGTCTGACCGCAGCCGGCAAGCGCCAGCGCCAACGTTGTGACGGCGAGCGGGACAAGGGTGCGGCGCATGGGGTCATCCGGGTTGCAGGGCAAGACTGGTCCTGAAAACGCAGGCCCGTCCGTCGGGTTCCGCCCCTGCTCCCGGCGGCCGACCGATCAGATATATCCAGCATCACCAATACAATAGATCGCAGGCGCGAAAGCAGGACTTTTTTAACCTGAGGCTTACCAATTCAAAATTCATGCAACCCGATACGATAATCGCGCCACAATCAAATCAGCTTAACCAAGATAAGCTTGCACTAATCTTATAATCAAATCCGGACGTGCGACAAATGCTGCCCGCAACGCGGGACTTGCGAATCAAACACATTGAGGCCATAAATGGGTGGCTTAAGGCCCATTCTTCGGATGTCGCGTGTTCACCGACTTCCGATAGGCAAACCGGCTGGCGACGACCTTCTCGCCCGGTTCTGCAGACGACCCTGGGGCAGCTTCCCGCCCTGCTGAATAGGACGACGCCCTTGTTCCATCCCTCGCCTGAGCGCGCATCTTCGCGCGCCGATCGTGCGGCCAGGATTCGGCCCGTGACGGCAGCGGCGGTGTTTGGCGCAGTGGTGGGGCTGGGAATCGGGTGTGCCTATCTGGGTGGGACGGCCGCGCGCGCGACTACCGTGCGCGCCCAGGCCGAACGGATTGAGGGTGCGACATCTGCCGGATTCACCGATGAGGCCCTGGCGGCCGCTGCCGGGGGACTGGATGCCAGCGCCCTTTCCATCGCCCGCCGTCACGATCCCTACACTGTCGCCGGTTCGGCGCGGCGGGACCGGCAGGCCGAGCTCCTGACCGCCCGCCTCGAACAGCTCCGTCCCGACGCCCGTCGCAACGATCTGCGCCGCATCAATCTGACGAACCTGCCGACCGCCGCCCGTCCGTTCCGCATCGACAATGCACTGGACGCCTCCCGCGACCTGGAATGCCTGACCCAGGCCGCATACTACGAGGCCCGTGGAGAAGGCACGGATGGCATGCGCGCTGTCGTCCAGGTCGTCCTCAACCGCGCCCGCCATTCCGCCTTCCCCAACAGCGTCTGCGGGGTTGTTTTCCAGGGATCCGGCCGTCGCGTCGGTTGCCAGTTCAGCTTCACCTGTGATGGCTCGATGCGGGGACCGGTCAACCGGACCGCGTGGAACACGGCCAGGAACGTCGCGTCCTCCGCCCTGTCCGGTGCGGTTCATTCCGGAGTCGGCAACGCCACCCACTTCCACACCACCGGGGTTTCGCCGAGGTGGAGCAACACGTTGATCCGGGTCAGCCAGGTGGGCGACCACGTCTTCTACCGCTTCGGCGGACGCGCCGGTTCTTCCAACGCCTTCAGCTATGCCGCGCGGCCCTCGTCAGACAGTGATGTCCAGCGGACCGTGCTTGCCGGGATCGATCCGACCGAACCGCTGCGTCAGGCGGGCCAGGCGATCGCCTACACCGCTCTCCTCGCTCAGGAAGGCACAGGAGCATCCGCCGCTTCTGCCGCGCCTGAGCCTTCGCCATCCCCCCACGCCGCGCCTGTCGCGGCCTCGAAAGTCGAACCCGCCGCGGCGTCGGCGGACTCGGCATCGGTCGCTACGCCCCAGGCCTGAGCCCCGTAGTGGGGTCGCTCCCGTACCTGGGGGTGTGTGGTCCGGTTATCGACGATAGGCCCGAAGGGTGGGCCATGGCGGAAATCTGACGCGCCGCCGTCTTCATTCGCCCACTGGACAGGCCCCCACTGAACAGCAGCGGCATCCCCGGGCGTCTCGTCAGGATCGGCTTCCTCCGGGACGGGCAGGTTCTGAACTACCCTCAGGCGCGGGATCACAGGCTGTTCCTTCTGGCTTCTGAAGGAAAACCCGCCGGACCCGGCCCTGTTCCGTCAGATGGCGTCGAGCCCGATATCGAGGACCTGGGCCGAATGGGTCAGGGCCCCGACGGAGATCACGTCTACCCCCGTATGGGCGATGGCCCCTACCGTCTCCAGCGCAACGCCGCCGGACGCTTCCAGCACGACGCCGTGCCCACCCGCCCGCTTGCGCCGAACCGCTTCGGCCAGCTCGGCGAGGTCGAAATTGTCCAGCATGATGACGTCCGGACCGATGCCCGTCGCCACAAGGGCGAGGGCCTGATCCAGCTGATCCAGTCCATCGACCTCGACCTCGACCTTCATCAGATGGCCGACGTGGGCCCGGGCGGCCCTCACCGCCGCCTCGACACTGCCGCAGACGGCGATGTGGTTGTCCTTGATCAGGATGGCGTCATCCAGTCCAAAGCGGTGATTGACCCCGCCGCCACAACGCACGGCATGTTTTTCCAGCGCGCGAAGGCCCGGCGTGGTCTTGCGCGTGTCGGCGATCCGGGCCCCCGTGCCCGCCACCGCCTCGACATAGCGCCGGGTCAGGGTGGCGATCCCGCACAGCCGACCCAGCAGGTTCAGGGCCGTCCGCTCGGCCGACAGGAAGGCCCGGGCATCGGCTTCCGCCTCGACCAGCACGGCCCGGGCCTCGAACGCGTCGCCGTCCACCATCCGGGTCTCGATGCGGGCGAGGGGATCCATTTCCAGCAGGCTCAGGCGGACACAGTCGACGCCCGCCAGCACGCCCGGCTTGCGGGCCACAAAGACCGCCCGCATCCGCGCTCCTGCCGGGATACAAGCCGCCGCCGTCACATCGCCCGCCCGACCCAGATCCTCTGCCAGGGCGGCCACGACGATCGGCCGGATCAGGATGTCGGGCAGGCGCAGGGTCATGCGCTGCGGAAGATGTCAGAGAGCGCGATCCGGATCCCGGGCGCGAAAAGGGGGCTCACGATCCCGTCTGTCACAGTCGTCTCTCTGGCCCATGTGCCGTCAGGCCTCGGCTCCCGATAAAGCCGGACCACGCACGTTTCCGGTTCCACAATCCAGAACTCGGGAATGGCCGCACGGGCATACAGGGGAAACTTGACCGAACGATCGGTGTCGCGGGTGGACACCGACACCTCGACGACCAGAAGGGCGTCCATCGCCAGATAGTATCTTCCATCGGCGGGCGGCCGCGCGACAAAGACATCCGGCTCCGGCGCATTGAGCGCGTCAATTCTGAGGGTGCCGTTGGTGATTACGTCGATGCCCGCAAGCCCCTCGTTGGCCACCGCGGCATGCAGGCGGGCCAGCAGATCGCTATTGACCCGGGCGTGATCCATTCCCGCTGGGGCCCTGTCGACAACGACTCCCTCGATCAGCTCGACCCGGCCACGCCTGTCCCCGAAAATGCCGGCGTCCGACATGCGCTCATAGGCCTCAAAGTCGAACAGGAAGCGTCGCGCCCCCTCTTCCACGCCATGGCTACCGGACAGGCTGGTCATCACCACACTATGCGGGAACAGCGATAGAACGAAAAGTCGATTCAACCGGAAGCTTCAACAGCCGCGTGTGGGCGGCGACCGCTTCGGTCCCCGGATAGTCCGAGCGATAGTGCCCGCCCCGGCTCTCGCGCCGGGCCAACGCCGCCTCGGCCACCAGTCGGGCTGCAACCAGGGCGGGCGGCGCCCCATGGGCCGTCTCCAGCCGGTCGATCAGGGCGATCAGTCGCGTCAGGCCCGCGGCATCGCGCACCACGCCGCAGTCCGCACTCATGGCCGCGCGCAGGTCGGCGAGTGCAGCCTGGGGCAGGTCCTCGACCACCGACCCGACGATCACCGGCCCCTTGACCAGGGCGGTCGCCGCTGCGGCCCGGCCGGTCCGCCGCCCGAAGGCTGCCGCCTCAAGCAGGGAGTTGGACGCCAGCCGGTTGGCCCCGTGCACCCCCGTCGCCGCGCATTCGCCCACGGCGAACAGGCCTTCGAGCCCCGTGCGCCCGTCCGGATCGGCCGCGATCCCGCCCATGTGATAGTGCGCCGCCGCCGCCACCGGGATCGGAGTCTCGCGCGGATCCAGTCCGGCCCGCAGACAGGCCGCGAACACGGCCGGAAACTCGCTCGGAAAATGGGCGCCGATCGCCGTCCGCGCATCGAGGAAGGCCCCCCGCCCGCTCGCCCGCGCGGCATGCACCGCCCGCGCCACCACGTCGCGCGACTTCAGATCGGCATCAGCCGCCTCACCCAGCAGGAAGGCCCCGTCCCGGTCGATCAGCCGTGCCCCCTCGCCGCGCAGGGCCTCGGTCGCCAGCGGCATGGGGTCCAGCCCCACATCCATGGCGGTGGGGTGGAACTGCACGAACTCCGGATCCAGGATCTCCGCCCCGGCCGCCCAGGCCAGGGCCAGGCCCTCGCCTTTCAGCGCCACAGGCGTCGTCGTCTCGCCGAACAGACCGCCGGCCCCGCCGGTGGCCAGCACCGTGGCCGGGGCCAGCACCTCGACCAGCCGGCCCTCGTGCTCGATCACGGCACCCCGCACCCGGCCGCTCGCGTCCTGGATCAGGGCCCGCAGTCGGGCGTCCTCCCAGACCGTTACATGGCCCGAAGCCCGCACCGAGGTGACGAGAGCCGACAGGATGGCCCGGCCCGCGCCGTCGCCCCCGACCCGGGCCACCCGGGCGCGGGAATGGGCCGCTTCCAGACTGACCGCGAACTGGCCCCCGGCGTCCCGGTCGAACGGCGCGCCCAGCGACGCCAGCCATTCAACGGTCGCCCGTCCCTCATCGGTCAGGGCGACGGCGGCCGCGTGATCGACCAGCCCGGCCCCGGCGTCTTCCGTATCCTTCAGATGCAGGGCCGGCGCGTCGTCCTTCGTCAGGGCTGCGGCGACCCCGCCCTGGGCCCAGGCGCTTGAGGCGGCCTCGAGCAGGGGCGCCGGACTGATCACCAGCGTCGGGGCCGGCGCGGCCGCCAGCGCCGCCGACAGGCCCGCCAGCCCGCCGCCGATGATCAGCGGCCCCTGCAGATAGAGCCGGCTCACCGGTCGAAGCCGATGAAACGGGCGGCGATGTCGAGTGAACCGGTGATGCGCTCCAGCGCTGACCCTTCCGCCAGCGGCATCAGCACCCCCAACGCCGCCGCCGCACAGGCCGCGGCGGTCACCAGGAACAGGATCAGCGACCGCCCCGCCTCGGGCCAGCTCAACGTCTTCTCGCCCGGACGCCACGCCCCGCGACGCAGGGAGCCCAGGATCGCGATGCCCAGAAACACCGCCAGGATCCACCGCCCGGTCGACACGCCCCACCACACGGCCAGACCGCCGATGGCGATCAGGGCGGCCTTCTCGACCATGGGGTCAATCCGGGCCAGCACGGGCCCGAGCGCCTTGGACCCGTCCAGCGGCGGAGCGGGGGCCAGGTTGACCAGATTGATCATGGCGATGAAGAAGGCCCCCATCATCCAGGCGTCATCGCCGGTCGCCAGCCACAGACCGACGGCCGGCAGGATGGCCAGCAGACCAAACGCCGGCCCCGCTAGCGCCACCAGCACACCGTGCCATTCGCTGACCGGGTTGCGCTGACCCCGTGCCATCCCGCCGAGGAAGGGGATGATGTAGACCTTGGCCGGCCCCATACCGAGCCGGTTCATCGCCAGCACATGGCCGTATTCATGCACAAACAGGCCGAAGATGGCGGCCACGGCCACCACCCAGCTTCCGGTCATCAACCACAGGAAGCCGGCCAGCAGCAGGGTCGAGGCGATCGCCCACGGCAGGCTCTGGCCCTTGTCGATCGGGGGCGCGCCGGGGCTGGAGGCCGGGATGGCGGTCTCGATGCTCACGCTCGGCGTCGCCACGCGCCCGTCGCGCGATCCCCAGGGTCCGATGTCGCTCATGACCCTTCTCCTGCCTGGATCGTGCCGGAATTCGCGATCAGTTCACCAGGACGAACTCTACCTCCGCAGACCCATTTGAAGTGACCTGGCCTTGCCAGAGCCCCTGATCCCCCGAAGGCCTCAGAAGAAAGTTGTCGGGCCGGTAATTGGTCGTGCTCGTGGTCATGGAGACTTCGCAGGTGATGGCGATGTCTCGCCCCGACGGGCGGCCGACACAATCCTGCACGGCATAGACCCGACGACTGCTCTGCTCTGTCTGCTGATACTCGGTGGCCACCAGAACGATCAGATAGGTTCCGTCCCCCACGGCCTCTGAGTCCGCATAGCCGCTGATCAGGTTGAAGCGGGGCCCCGGATCCAGATCCCCGGACTGGAACGAGAACGTTCCGCTGAAGTCGGTCTGCTGGGCCACGGCCGGCCCGGCCATGGCCGTGCAGGCCAGCAATGCCACTGCGGCCACCCGCCTGGTCCATCCTTGCATCGTCGCTGTTCCCCGTGTGAATCGTGCGATCGTGATCCAACACCGGCGGAGCAAGGTTCGGCAAGCCGGTCATATCAACTCCACCGCGACATGATGCCGGGCCTTCACGAGGTCATAGCGCGCCGGCACCGCCGGCGGCGGCAGGTCGATCATCCGCTGCACGGCCAGGGCCGCCCGGGCGATCATCGCTTCCGGCACCGTCACCTCGAACTTCATGTCGCGCAGGCAGTCGCGGATGTTCGTCAGGGTGATCCGCTTCATATAGGGGCACAGGTTGCAGGGGCCGATGAAGTTCACCTCCGGCACGTCGCCCTTGATGTTGTCGGCCATCGAGCATTCGGTGAGCAGGATCACCTGTTTCGGCTTTTTCGCCATCACATAGTCGGTGATCGCCGCCGTCGATCCGGCGAAGTCCGACGCCGCCAGCACCTCCTCGGGACATTCGGGGTGTGCCAGGATTTCGGCTCCCGGGTACGCCTCGCGCATCTCGGCGATGTCGGCGGCGTTGAACCGCTCATGCACGATGCAGCGGCCCTTCCAGGCGATGATGCCGATATTGGTCTGGGCCGCGACGTTCCGCGCCAGGAACTCGTCGGGGATCAGGATGACCCGGTCGACGCCCCATTCCTTCGCCGCCCATTCCACCACCTGCACGGCGTTGGCGCTGGTGCAGCAGATATCGGTCTCGGCCTTCACATCGGCCGTGGTGTTCACGTAGGTGACGACCGGCAGGCCCGGATAGCGCTGCTTGATCAGCCGCACGTCCGCCCCCGTGATCGCCTCGGCCAGCGAACAGCCGGCCTTCAGATCGGGGATCAGCACGGTCTTGTCCGGCGACAGGATCTTCGACGTCTCGGCCATGAAATGCACGCCGGCCTGGACGATCACGCTCGCGCTCGACTTCGCCGCCTCCTTGGCCAGCCCGAGGCTGTCGCCGACATAGTCGCCGACCCCGTGGAAGATGTCGGGCGTCATATAGTTGTGGGCCAGGATGACGGCGTCGCGCTCCTTTTTCAGGGCGTTGATTTCATGGATCAGTTGCGCCTGCGCCGGCCATTCCATCGGCGTGACGAAATCCTTGACCTTGGCCCAGACGGGCGCGGTCTCGGCGGCCAGTTCCGGCGACAGGGCGGCATGCGCCATCGGTCTCGTCTCCCCGGCGGTATCCTCCGCCCACCCTTATGCTCAACATTAGCATAAGTGCTGACAAGATAGTGGTGTGAGGCCGGGATGCAAGAGGCGGCGTCAGACTGCGGATCAACACTTCCGGCAGCGCGGGGCGCGATTGATGAGGACTTTTCGCCCGTAAACGCTATGGATGCGGTCAGAACGTTTAGCTGACTGCCCAAAGATACCCCGCCTATGCAAGAAACTCTCCGTCGCATCCTGACGGCCCGCGTCTATGATGTCGCGGTCCAGACCCCGCTGGATCCCCTGCCCCGGCTCAGCGCCCGCCTCGGCCGCCCCGTGCTGCAGAAGCGCGAGGACCTGCAGCCGATCTTCTCGTTCAAGATCCGCGGGGCCTACAACAGGATCGCCACCCTGGATGCCGAACAGCTGGCGCGCGGCGTCATCTGCGCCTCGGCCGGCAACCATGCGCAAGGGGTCGCCTTCGCGGCCCGCAAGCGCGGGACGACGGCCACCATCGTCATGCCGGTGACCACACCGCCCATCAAGGTCGCCGCCGTCCGGGCCCTGGGCGGAACCGTCATCCTGCACGGTGACGCCTTTGACGAAGCCTTCGCCGAGGCCAGCCGTCGGGCCGAGACCGACGGTGCCGTCTTCATCCATCCGTTTGACGACCCGTATGTCATCGCCGGTCAGGGCACGGTCGGGCTGGAGATCACCCGCCAGCATTCCGAACCCATCGCCGCCATCTTCGTTCCCATCGGCGGCGGGGGACTGGCCGCCGGCATCGCCACCATCGTCAAATTCCTGCGGCCGGAGACGAAGGTGATCGGGGTCGAACCGGTCGATGCCGCCTGTATGCAGGCGGCCATCGCGGCGGGCGAGGTCGTGACCCTGAACCAGGTCGGCCTGTTCTGCGACGGGGTCGCCGTGCGCCGCGCGGGCAGTGAGACCTTCCGCCTGTGCAGGGACCTGCTGGACGACATCGTCACCGTCGACAACGATTCCATCTGCGCCGCCATCAAGGACATCTTCGACGACAGCCGCGCCGTGGCCGAACCGTCCGGGGCGCTTGCGCTGGCGGGCCTCAAGGCCTGGGCCGCCGCCCATCCCGGTACGGCAGAGGACGGGGCCCTGATCGCCATCAACTCGGGGGCCAACGTCAATTTCGACCGGCTGCGCCACATCGCCGAACGGGCCGAGATCGGCGAAGGCACCGAGGCGTTGCTGGCCGTGGCCATGGCCGACGACCGCGCCGTCTACAGTCGTTTCCTGAATGCGCTGGACGGCCGCTCGGTGACCGAGTTCAACTACCGCTGGTCCGGCGAGGGGCACTCTGGACAGGCTAGGGCCCACATCTTCGTCGGCGTGGCCATCAAACAGGGCCCGCACGAAAAGGACGATCTCATCTCGACGCTGATCGCTGACGGCTATGAGGTCGAGGACATGAGCGACAACGAGACCGCCAAGCTGCATGTCCGCCACATGGTCGGGGGCCGCGCCGCCGGCCTGCCGCACGAGCGCATCCTGCGGTTCGAATTCCCCGAACGGCCGGGAGCCTTCCTGAAGTTCCTGAACAGCCTACGCCCCGCCTGGGCCCTGACCCTGTTCCACTACCGCAACCACGGCGACGACGTCGGCCGGGTGCTGGCGGGCATCTCCGTGCCCCCCGCCGAACAGCCGGCCCTGACCGCCGCCCTGGCCGAACTCGGCTACCCCTATGTCGACGAGACCGACAACCCGGCCAGCCGCCTGTTCCTTGAAGCGGTTTAGATTTCGAGCATCGTCATCCTCCGGCAAGCCGCGCCTTCGCGGCGCAGACCGGGGGACGCAGCGGCCTGCGAGAGCAGGACCCTGTCGCGGACTCCGACGTCTGACAGCCTGCCTGAACAGATCGCCTTCGGCGCCTCCCCCGACCCGATCTTCGATCGGCCGGAGGATGACGAAGCGTCCCCCGGTCTCGCTGCGCTCGCCGGAGGATCACGAAGGTCACACCCCCGCCCCCTCATGGGCCAGCAGCCAGCGCTTGCGCTCCAGCCCGCCCGCATAGCCGGTCAGGCTACCATTGGCTCCGATCACCCGGTGGCAGGGCACGATCAGGGCGACCGGGTTCTGACCATTGGCCAGCCCCGCAGCCCGCACGGCCTTGGGCGACCCGACCGCCGCCGCCAGCTGGCCATAGCTGCGAGTCTCCCCCGCCGGAATGGCCCTCAGCGCCGCCCAGACCGCCGTCTGAAAGGCCGTCCCGCCGGTCTTCACGACCAGCCCGTCCAGCGCGCCGAGGTCCCCCGCAAACCAGGCCTCAACCGCCCCCCGCGCAGGCTCATTACGCCCCCCGACCAGCACAGCCCCCGGCGCATGGCGCTTCAGCAACCGCAGCATCCGCGCCTCATAGTCGGCAAAGTCCAGCGCCCGTACAGCACCGTCCGCATCGGTGACCAGCAGCACCTCGCCCACCGGCGTCGCGAGCCGGTCCAGCGTCAGAACATCATCCATCGTCTCGCTCCTGTTCTGTTGTCTCCTCCCCGTCCGAAGGATGGGGAGGGGGACCGCCCGCCGCTTGGCGGGGGGTGGAGGGGTTCTTGACGCCCCACCGACTGTGCTCGCTTCAAGACCCCCTCCGTCACGCCGCGCAGGCGCGGCGTGACACCTCCCCACACCCTTCTGGCGCGGAGAGGAGACCGTTGATCTCCAGATACAGCGCCCCATAGGCCCGCCACGGCCGCCAGTGTTCGGCCCGCTCCACAAGCGCTTCATCGTCCAACCGATCGCTCGGCGCATCCTCGCCGGCATCGACCCAGTGTCCCGGCAACCTCAGCCCCGGCCGCGCCTCGACCAGCGGCCGCAGCCCCGGATCGGCCGACAGATCCCGGGCGATCGCCTCGGGATCGGCCGACAGGTCGAATATCCGCCGCACCCGTGCCAGCACGCCGGGCAGGGCCTTCAGATCGTCGACCTCGACACAGACCGACAGCCGGCCGGCATCGCCCGGGGTCGCCGTCACGAACCCTGTGGCCCCGTCCCCGGCCCGGTCCAGATCCCGGGACCACACCCGGCCCTCGACCCGGTCGCCACGCGCCGCCAGGGCAGCCAACATCACCGGCCAGTCATAGGGCGGGCGATAGGACAGGGTCAGCCGCACGCCGCGCCCGGCCGGCCGCTCGGCCCGCCGCCGCAGGGCTGACGGGGCCCGGCCATACAGGGCCTGAAAGGTCTCGTTGAAACGCCGCACGCTGCCGAACCCCGCCGCCAGTGCGACCTGGGCCATCGACAGGTCCGTCTCATGGATCAGGGCCTTGGCCAGCAGCACCCGCCGCGTCTGGGCCACACTGACCGGGGCCGCGCCCAGATGCTGGCGAAACAGCCGCCGCAGCTGCCGCTCCCCGACCCCCAGCCGGCCGGCCAGGGCGTCCACGTCGCCGTCATCCAGCGCCCCCGCCTCAATCAGGCTGAGCGCGCGGCTGACGGTGTTCGAGGTCCCCCGCCAGGCCCCCAGATCGGGAGCCGTCTCGGGCCGGCAGCGCAGACAGGCGCGGAACCCCGCCGCCTCCGCCGCGGCTGCAGAGACCACGAAGCGCATATTCTCCCGCCTGGGCGTCCGCGCCGGACAGACGGGCCGGCAGTAGATCCCGGTGGTCTTCACACAACCGAAGAACCGCCCGTCGAACCGGGCGTCACGGGTCAGGACGGCCCGGTAGCAGGCCTCCTGATCCAGTCTGTCCGCCGCCGTTTCCATGCCGGAACAATGGACGCGGCAGCGGATGGAGTCTCGCGGTTTTCGGACACCTCAGCCCCGAAGGGCCCGCCAGACGTTGCCCAGACCGTTGAACACCAGGCCGATCGCCGTGAAGGCCAGTCCCCAGGTCATGATCAGCGACAGGGTCGAGGCCACCCCGACCAGATCACGTTCCTGCGCCCGCAGGTCATGCAGCCGGTCGAAATCCAGCAGCACCCAGTCACCGGCGATCCGGGCCTGTTCGGCCCCGACCGACAGGGTGAACCAGTGCTCGGCCCCCACGATCGCCCACACCAGCCACAGGCCGCCCATGGCGAGGAACACAGACACCAGCGCCCGCAGCCGTGCCGCCTCCGGCCGGATCAGGGTGAACAGATCCCGCCCAAGCTGCCCCAGCGTGTAGAGCAGGATCGGCACGAAAAGGGCGGCCCAGATGGGTCCCGGAGTCACATCGACCAGCGCGCCGTCCACCCGGATGACGCCCAGACCCGGGAAATGCACCGCCCCAACCCACCACAGCAGGAAGATCGTCAGGGCGAGGGCCGAAAAGGCGGCCTCTCCGCTCACCGACCGGTGGATCCGCGGTCGCGGGGTCCACAGCGGCCGGGCGGCGTCGCCGGCACCCGCCGCCGTCCGGGCCCGCTCGCCCGCGTTCCGCGCCGCCACGCCCCAGGTCACCGGATCTGACAGGCCGAAGGCCCCCAGATCCTTGACGCGCCAGTCGGTCAGCCATTTCGGCCGGATGCCGTTGTGCTCCATGACCGCTCCGGTCAGGGTCAGCGCACCGATCAGGGTCAGGGCCGAGCTGAACCAGCCCCCGAAGGCCTGCGAGATGTCCTGGCCGAAGTTCGCCGGCTCGCTGACCAGCCGGACCGCCAGTCCAATGCCGGCGATGGCCAGCAGCACCAGCAAACCCGCCTTGACCCCGTACAGCCAGTAGGGAAACAGCTCGGGCCCGATCAGACTGTCAGGCCCCTTGCGATAGCGGGCCGCCACGACCAGCGGATGGCCGATCTCCTTCAGGATCGCCTCGCGTTCATCATCGGTCAGGGCGCGGCCCAGCGTCTCTTCCTTCGCCTCGACCCGGCTCAGGATCAGGTCGCGCAGTTCGGCGATGATGTCCTCGCGCTCGTCCGGTGGCAGCTGTGCGGCCACCGCCTCCAGATAGCGGTCCACCATGTCTTCAGTCTTGGCACTCATACCCGGTCCCCTCAGTCCAGAAATGTCAGAGAATCTTGTCGAGCGAGGCATTGATGCCCCGCCACTCGTCGGTCAGGGCGGCCAGCATCGACACGCCCACGGGCGACAGGACGTAGAAGCGCTTCTTGCGCTTCTCCTCCTCGCGCCACTCGCTGTTCAGAAGGCCTTGGCTCTCCAGCCGGCGCAGCAGCGGATAGAGGGTCGATTCCTCCATCTCCAGACCGTCGGCGGCCAGGGCCTGACGCAGGGTGTAGCCGTACCGCTCGGTCCGCAGACAGGCCAGCACCGCCAGCACCAGCGACCCGCGCCGCAGCTCCAGCCGCATCGTTTCAAACAGGTCGGCGTCGATCGTCACGCAAGCTTGCCCTTCGCGTCACATAGTGTGTGACACACAGTGTATGCGACATACTGTATGAGGGAGTCAAGCAGGGCTGCAGACAACAAAAAGGGGCGGCCGACCTGCGTCGACCGCCCCCCTTGTTCAGTCCCGGTCGCCCGGGTTGGCTCAGAAGGCCTTGAAGTTGAAGCTGACGTAGAAGCGCCGGCCGAACAGGTCGAAATTGTCGGCTGTGGTGTTGCCCAGCCACGGGGCCGGATCAGCATCGAACGCATTGACCACGCCGGCACGGACGATCAGGTCCTCACGGGCCTGCCAGCGCACCGAGAAGTCGTGCTGCGAATAGTGACCGGTCTCGAGATACTTGAAGTTGTCGTAGCGATCCCAGTTGCTGATGATGTTGTCGATGTCCTCGATCTCCTGGCTGGCCTGCCAGTCCCAGTCCCAGACGAAGGCCAGGTCCTGGATCGGAGACCAGCTCAGGGTCGACAGGAAGCGAACGCGCGGCAGACCCACGGTGTCCTCAAAGTCGGTCGAATCGGTCGGATCGACGATGTTGACGAAGTCATGCTGTTCGATCAGCCAGTTGCCGCGGATCGAGTGGCTGAACGTGCCCCAGTCACGACCGGCAAAGCGGAAGACATCCCCGCCCCAGCGGGTGGTGAAGTCCACGCCCTTGGCCGTCAGCGCCGCATAGTTGAGCGAGCCCTGGATGAAGCTGGTCACCTGGAAGCTGGTCGCGTCCCGGGTCTGGGTGGCGCAGGCCCCGACGTTCAGCTGGTCGCCGCTGACGCACTGGTTGGCGGCATTCTGGGCCGAGACCGAGTCGATCGCGTCCTGAATCTCGATGTCATAGTAGTCCATGACGATCGACAGGTTCGGCAGCAGATAGTCGGGCGTCCAGACGAAGCCGTAGGTGAAGCTCTCCGAGGTCTCCGGCTGCAGGAACGGGTTGCCGCCCGCCAGACCCGACACCGCTCCCGACCCGTAGTTGGGCAGGTAGGAGTTGGCTGCGGTGGGGGTGTTGAAGGTGAAGCTCAGGCCTGACTGCTGGGCCAGGGTGGCGCAGTTGGTGATCCGGTTGCTGCGGATCGTCTGGTCGGCGAGGTTGTTCAGCACCGTGGCGCTGCAGGGATCGCTGAACGCGTTGGCGAAGGTCTGGCCCAGGGGCTCATTGGTCTCGCCCAGGTTCGGCACCCGGATGGCCGTGGCCGTCGTCGCGCGGAACAGCAGCTGGTCCACCGGACGATACTGGAACATCACGCTGTAGGTCTCCTGCTCCCCGACGTTGGAATAGTCGGAGTAGCGGTAGGCCCCGCTGATCTCGGCCGACCGGCCCAGCCAGCTGTCCCGCAGCAAGGGGAGGCTCACCTCGGCGAAGACGTCGTTCGTGTCATAGCTGGCCTCGGCGAAGTCCGGGCCGGCGTTGAGGAACAGGTAGCGGCCGGCCCTGTCCCGATCCCGCCCGGTCCCGCTGGTGATCTCCTTGCGATACTCATAGCCGACCGAGGCTCCGATCGGACCGGCACCCCAGAAGTCCCACAGCTCGCCCGAGGCGAAGCTCAGGAAGTCGTGCTGCTTGTTCTGGTCGGTGACGGTGACCGAGGCCTGGATGTAGTCCAGGGCGTCCTGCGAGAAGCCGCCTTCGCCGAACACCCGGACGGGCACGCATTGCGAAATGACGTCGCCCTGGCGCGAATAGGTCGTGCCACCCACCACCGCGTTGGGCACGGCGATCCCCTGGGCCGCCAGCAGCTGGACCCGGCAGACCACTTCACCCGGACGCCCGTTGACCCGGCCGGCCGTGTCGACCACCGCATCCACCGCGGCCTGGTAACGCACGACGTCGACACCCAGCTCCCGGTTGGAGTTGTTCATCTCGCCGTAGGT
Source organism: Caulobacteraceae bacterium (assembly GCA_019748095.1). Classification (GTDB taxonomy): domain Bacteria; phylum Pseudomonadota; class Alphaproteobacteria; order Caulobacterales; family Caulobacteraceae; genus Brevundimonas. The sequence goes on from JAIEQA010000017.1 coordinate 56,841, forward strand.
GTAGCCCATCTCCCAGTTGACGTTGCGCACGAAGCCGACGTCGCCGGCGTCGCCGCGCAGGCCGATGACATAGCGCTGCAGGTCGCGGTTGTTCAGTTGGTTGCGGGCGGGCCCGTAGAGTTTGTGCTGGGCGCGGGGATCGGCAACCGTGCCGGTCAGCACGCCGGCCGAATTATAGACTTGGCGGCGGTTGTTCAGGATGGCGGTGCGCACATCGGCCGGCAGATAGGCGTTGTCCAGACCGATCTCGAACGCGCTGGTCGCGGTGATCGCGCCCACCTCGGTCGCGCCGAGCGCCCGGATGTTGAAGTCGTGGAAGACGCGCTGGCCGGCGTCATAGGTCTCTTCCTCGACATACTTGGCCTCGGCGAACAGCGAGATGTCCTCGGTGACCGCGAAATTCAGGCCGGTCTGGAAGCGGTAGTTGGTCGATTCTGGCAGCCGGCTGGCCTGGCCCTGTTCGGTGTTCGACACTTGGCCAAGGCCGCCATTGGAGACCGTGCGGCTGAAGCCGGTCTGGCTGCGGATCGGTCCGAACACCACCGGCTGGGACGCACCCGAGCCGTTGTAGAGATAGGAGTTGTTCAGGTTGTTGCTGGGGGCCAGCGAGAAGCAGTTGGCCGAGAAGCTGGTGGTCGGGCAGGTCGCGAAGGTGACGTCCGGATCGCTGGCCGGGCTGGGCTGAACGCCCGTGGCCAGGATGGTCACGCCACCAAGGTCGGTGCCGCGAATGTAGGTGCGCAGGCCGCGCACAAGGATCAGGTCCGTGACGCCATCGGCCGGGGCCGCGGCCGGGTCCGCATCATTGCCGACGAAACCCCAGCTCTCACGGCGCCAGTCGACGTCGGAATCCAGGACCTCTTCGCTGCCCTGATACTCACCCGACACATAGACGTTCAGCCGATCGTCCAGAAAATTCTTGCCCCACAGGACCGACAGGCGTTGGCTCAACTGGTGGTCCTGGTTGACCTCGGCGATCGAGCCGTCGATCTCCAGCCCGTCGAAATCCTTGCGCAGGATGAAGTTGACCACGCCCGACACGGCATCGGCACCGTAAACGGCCGCGGCCCCGCCGGTGATCACTTCGGTGCTCTCGACCAGCAGGCGCGGAATGGTGTCGACATCGACCGCCAGGGTGCCGGGCTGGGATCCGACATGGCGACGTCCGTCGACCAGCGTCAGCGTCCGGCCGGAGCCGAGGTTGCGCAGGCTCAGCAGCGACAGACCGCCGTCATTCAGGTTGGAGCCCGTGGTGTCCTCGGGCACCTGCGAGCCGGACAGGGCCGGGATGTCGGCGAGGAAGTCGACGACGTTGGCCTCACCCGACTGCAGCAGATCTTCCTGGGTGATCTGGATCAGGGGGGTGGGCGAATTGGTCGGGCTGCGGCGGATGCGCGAGCCGGTGACCACGATCTCGTCGACGTCGGACGCCTGCTCTGCGTCCTGGGCCAGAACGACGGTGGGAGCCGCCATCAGGGTAAGCGCGAAGGTGGTCAGCAGCGTGGTGCCCAACAGGCTTGAACGTCGGATCGTCATCGATATCCCCGTGAATGAACTCGGCTCGCCCGCCGAACGGACAAACCGGGCGCGTCATCACGCCACGGCCACGCTTGCGCAACAGGATTGACGCAGCATCGTCACACTTTGTGAGAACTGGTATAATTTCGCCACAGAAACTGCAGTTTCAGCCACATTTGCGACCAGATATTACAAAATATTAGTGTTCGACGAGATAAAATAGCTCTTCAACCGACGTCCCGAGCACGCTGGCGAGAGACAGCGCCAGCAGTGTTGAAGGAACGAAAACGCCGTTCTCGACAGTATTGATGGTCTTGCGTGACACCCCGGCCCGCTCGGCCAGTTCGGCCTGGGTCAGGCCGGCCGCCATGCGGACTTCCTTCAGCCGCGACCCCAGCCGGGAATCACCCATCCTTGCCAGCCTCGCGGTCCAGCCAGGCGAAGCGGATGCCCGCCGTGGCTGCAGCGGCCGCGAGCACGAATGGCAAGGCCACGATGCCCAGCAAGGGCCGCACCAGCCCGAGGACCAGGGCGATCGTCACACCCGTCATCAGGACGGTGAACGCCGGGGTCAGGGCCCGCATCCGCAGGGCCCGCGTCAGTTCATCGTCAAGGAACCGACGATTCTTTCGGGAATACACATCCCAGCCCATCGTGGTCGCGGTAATGAACCACGCATACAAAACGGGCATGCTGAGCCAGAAATAGCCCCGTCCCACGGTCTCTCCGGCGAGGACATCCCCCGCCGGTTCCAGCGCCAGACCCAGCATCAAGACCGTGACGATCGGCATGGCCCACAGCATCGACGCCCGCTGCGCCTGCATACGTTCGCGCTTTCTCGCCCCGCCGCCCTCGATACCGGCCAGATCGATCTGGTGCTCGATCCACAGCTTGACCAGGCCAACAAAGAACCCGGTCACCCCGAACCCGGCCAGAAAGCCCCATCCGTTCCCGACATCGCTGCCGGCATTCCGGTCCCCCAGAACGCCGGCGGCGAAGGTCGCAACGCCAGCAAGCATCAGGGCGATCGCCACCTGGTAAGCCGGCCTCTCCCACCACCTCGCCTGCAGCCCCCGATCCGTCATGTCCGTCTCCCGTTTTCGTTGCAGGACCGCCCCGGCTGCCGCAGGGACGAGATCTCTCCGGTCATCACCCGGCCTTGCCCGCCTCACGGTCCAGCCAGGCGAAGCGGATTCCCGCCGTGACTCCCCCGGCCGTCAAAGCGAACAGCAGCGCCATGACCCCGATCTCGATTCGCCACAGGGCCAGGCCGAAGGCGATCGTCAGCCCCGCCATCAACACCACCGCAGCGGCGGTCATCGCCCGCGCCCGGATCACCAGCGTCAACTCATCCTCCAGCCAGCGCCGGTTTTTCCTCGTGTGGCCGTCCCAGCCCAGGGTGATTGCGACGACCAGCCAGGCGTAGAGGACCGGCAGCAGGGCTTGCAGATAATCACTGAGCCGGCCCGTTCCCTCGAGGATGTCTCCGATCGCAAACGCCCCCTGGACGAGGAAGGCGACCGCCAGAAGCGGATAGATCCAGAGCTGCCGTGACCGGTCGACATGCAGCCTTTCGCGCTGGAGCGCCCCGCCCGGATCATTGGCATCCTGGTCGATCCGCTGATCGCGCCAGACCCTGACCGCACCGACAACAGCCGTAGCGAAACCGACCCCGGCCAGCACGCCCCAGGCCGTGGCGATGTCACCTTCGGTGCCGCGGCCGCCGATCCAGCCTGCGACCGCCGCTGCGACCCCGGCTCCGGCCAGAACCAGGGCGAAGCGCGACCCTCGCCGGGAACGCTTTTCATCCATTTCCATGGCCGCCATCTCCGCCTCCACGCCTTGTCACCTTGGGGTTACATATCACCTCAGGGTTACACGGTGTCAAGCCAAGGTTTTCTTTTCGCCCGGCATGGCTAGGGTGAGAGCTCTTCCCCGGGGGTTCTCCATGTCGTCCATCCTGCGTCGTCTCGCCGGTCCGTGCCTCGCACTCCTTGTCGGCCTCTCAGGTCCGCTGGCCGCGAGCGCCCAGACCGCGCCCGGCCCCCTGATCACCGGCGCGACCTTTGATCCCGCTGTGCCCTCGGTCCGCGCCGTCCTCGGTTATGACAGCGGGCAGCAGATCACCCGGCCCGCCGATGTACGTCGCTATTTCGACGCCCTCGCCGCCCATGCCCCCGACCGGGTCGTGATCGGCGAGTATGGCCGCACCCATGAGGGGCGCCCCCTGTGGTGGGCCGCCATCGGCTCGGCCCGCAACATCGCCCGCCTCGACGCCATCAAGGCCGCCTCGCGCGCCCTCGCCGATCCGCGTCGCACGACGACGGCCCAAGCCCAGGCCATCATCGCCGATCAGCCCGCGGTCGTCTGGATGGCCTATTCCGTCCACGGCGACGAGATCAGCCCCGCCGACGCCGCCATGGCCGCCGCCCACCACCTGCTGGCCTCGCGCGATCCGGCGGTGCAGGACTGGCTGGCAAAGACCCTCGTCATCATGGTCCCGACCCAGAATCCCGACGGGCGCGACCGCTTCACCGACAGCTTCTATGCCGGCTTCAGTGGCCGCCCGAACCCCGACCGCCTGTCGGCCGAGCGGGACCAGCCTTGGCCCGGCGGCCGGTTCAACCACGACCTGTTCGACCTGAACCGCGACTGGTTCATCCAGACCCAGCCGGAGACGCAGGGCCATGCGGCCCTGGTGCTGGACTGGCGGCCGCAGGTGCTGGTCGACAGCCATGAGATGGGCACCGACCAGAGCTTCTTCTTCCCGCCCGAGGCTGAGCCGCTCAATCCGCTGCTGACGCCCGAAACGCTGGAAAGCCGCGAGATCATCGGCCGCAACACCGCCCGCCGCTTCGATCAGGCCGGGGTCGAGTATTTCAATCGCCAGACCTATGACGCCTTCTATCCCGGCTATGGCGACGGCTGGCCCGCCTATCTCGGCGCGGTCTCCATGACCTATGAACAGGGCAGCGCCCGGGGCCTCGCCGCCCGCCGCACCTCGGGCGAGGTCATCACCTACCGCGACACCGTCCGGAACCATCTGATCGCCACCCTCTCGACGATCGAGGCGTCCGCCGCCAACCGCGAGCGGCTGCTGCGCAACGCCTTTGCCTATGCCCAGGATGGCGTCTCCGGCGGCCGGGGGGCCTTCATCCTCGCGCCTAACCCCGCCGATCCCGGAACCGTCGACAAACTGGCCGGTCTGCTGACCCGGTCCGGCGTGGAGGTCGGCCGGGCGTCGGCTGCCTTCTCCGCCTGCGGCCAGAGTTGGCCGGCGGGATCCTATGTCGTCGCCCTCGCCCAGCCCCAGCGTCGCATGGCCGAGGTGCTGCTGAGCCAGAACGTCCCGCTGGATCCCGACTTCCTCGCCGAACAGGAACGCCGCCGGACCCGGGGTCTGGGCGACCAGATCTATGACGTCACCGCCTGGTCCCTGCCGGTCATGTTCAATGTGCCCTTCACCCGCTGCGGGGCCCTGCCCTCCGTCGCCCTGACGCCGGCCGGGTCCGATCTGGTCCAGCCGGGCCGGATCACCGACGCCGGGGCCGCCTTCGGCTATCTGGTCCAGCCGGGCGTGGCCGGGCTGAAGCTGATGACGGCGGCGCTCGATCAGGGTCTTGCCCTGCGCTCACTGGCCCGCCCCTTCGTCAAGGACGGCCGCACCTGGCCCTCGGGCACCCTGCTGATCCCCCGCACCGGCAACCCCGCCGACCTGACCACCCAGGTCCAGACGCTCGCGGCCCGGACCGGGGCCCAGGTGACCGGTATCGGCGACAGCTGGGTCTCGGACGGCCCCAGCTTCGGCTCCGATGGCGCGGTCCCGCTCCGCGCGCCCCGGGTCGCCCTCGCCTGGGACGAACCGACCAGCCCCTCGGCCGCCGGGGCCACCCGCTACATTCTGGAGCGGGAGTTCGGCTATCCGGTCACCGTCGTCCGCACCGCCAACCTCGCCTCGGCAAACCTCGCGGACTTTCAGGTCCTGATCCTGCCGGACGGCGGCAACTATGAATCCACCCTGGGGGCCGGCGGCCTGACCGCCCTGAGGGCCTGGGTCCGCAGCGGCGGCACACTCATCACCCTCGGTCGCGCCAGCCGCCTGATGGCCGATGTGGACGCCGAACTGCTGGCCTCGCGCCGTCAGGATCCGTCCACGGACGAAGAGGAAAAGGCCGCCGATCTGATCGCCGATGAAGCCCACTATCACGCCCTGATCGGTGTCGCCGAGCCCGGTCCGGCCTCGGTCGCCGGGGCCCTGGCCCGCGCCGAGGTCGACACGGAACACTGGCTGGCCGCCGGCATCGCGCCCTCGGTCAATGTGCTGGTCCAGGGGGCCGACATCTATGCGCCGCTGGGCCGGGGCGAGGGCGTCAATGTCGTCCGCTTCGCCGGTCCCGACGCCCTGCTGGTCTCGGGCCAGCTGTGGCGCGAAAACCGCCTGCGCCTCGCCTTCAAGCCGGCGGTGATGGTCAACAGCCTCGGCTCGGGCCAACTCATCGCCTTCACCCAGGACCCCACGGTCCGCGGCTATCTGGAAGGACTGAAACCCCTTCTCATCAACGCCGTCTTCCTCGGCCCGGCCAACAGTTCCCCGAACTGGTAGGGGCCCTGTCGCCCTTGACCGGCGCGGCAGGCTCTATCGTCCTGCCACAGAGAGCGCTGGCAGCGCCGGATCCCCGTCAGCGCTCGCCCCGATCCGGCGAGCCGTGGCGGACTGACGCATGTGGCCGGCCAGAACCCGGGCGGGACAGGCCACCTCCCCCGCCAGCCACGGACGGAGCAGCCCGAACTGTGACGCCGCAGCCCCCGCGGCCACCAGCGACACGGGCGGGCCGCCACCCGGGTCGTCGCCGATCCGCGCTTCGATCATCGCCGCGAGTTTGCGCTGCAACCGCGCCTGAAGACCTGGCTCGAACAGCAGGCGGGCAAAGCTCCGCTGCTCCCAGATGTGGTCGAGCATGACGATCAGGGACGCCGTGCTGCCGCGCCCGGTGACGGCATCCGCCAGCGGCACGAATATTGGATCGATCACGGCCAGCAGGACGTCGTCCTTGCTGCGGAAATGTTCATAGAAGGTCGACCGTCCGATCCCGGCCGCCGTGATCAGATCGGCCGTCCGGATGGCACCGTAGCGCCGTGAAAAGATCAGCGGGAGCAGGGCGTCCAGCACCGCCTTTCGTGTCCGCCGGATACGGCGATCCGGATCGCAGGGTTTGGCCATCTCCATTCTTGCAGCCTAGCCGCTCCGCGCCTTGAAATCATGGATCATGGCAGGGCTGTTTCCGGACTTCCGCCCGCCCTTGTCCGGAAGCGGACAGCCCCGGGGGCGCGTCCCTCGCCCGCACCGCGTCCGCCGGTCACCCTGGGCTGAACCCTCACAGGACACCCACCATGCAAACCATACCCCGCAGCCGGATCGCCGGCGGACTGATTCTTCTTGCGACCGTCGCGGCCGTCTTCCTGATGCTGCACCACCCGACCTCGCAGACCGGCACCGAGGATGGCCATTTCCTCGCCGACTGGAGCAACGCCCCGGTTCATGGCGGGATGATCGGTGGCCTTTTCGTGCTGATGCTGGGCTTTTCGTTCCTGCCGGATTTCCTCGGCCGGGGCCTTGTTTCGGTCCGGGCCGGGCAGATCGCTTTCACCGGCGGGATGGTGGCTTTGACGGGTGCCGCCCTCGTCAACGGCTTTGCGCTCGGCACGGTCGTGGCCGCCGCTCCGGGCTCGGGGGACCTCACGGACCAGGTTCGCGTGCTGGGAGCCCTCAATCGCGCCCTCGACAATCTCGGGCTGGTTCTGGTCGCCGCCGCCATGGTGGCCTGGGCTGTCCGGATGATCCGTCTCGATCTCGCCTTCCGGATCATCGCGGCCCTCGGGATTCTCGCGGGCCTTCTGGCCGTCGGATGGCTGCACGTCGGTCAGGGGGCGTTCGGTCTCGAGGTTGCCGTGGTCGCAACCCTGGTGTTCGCGGTCTGGTCGTCCCTGATCGGCCTGCGCATGATGCGCCCGCCGGCAGCCGCGTGATCCCGGCTGTTACCGTCTCTGGAGAAGACCATGCCCCCCGCACACACCGCCGTCGCCATCGTGCCCAGCCGAGACCTGAAGGCGAGCGCGGCCTTCTACGCCCGCCTCGGCTTTCAGGTCGACAGCGACCACGGCGAGTATCTGATCCTGTCCGACGGGCGGGGGTGGGAGCTCCACCTCCGCGCCGTGACCGGCTGGCCCGCGAAAGTCGGGGACAATCCGCTCGGGCTCTACCTCTACGTCGACGACGTCGATGCCGTGGCGGACCGGGTGCGCGACCTGATCATCGAGCCCGGTGCGCCCCACGAAAAGCCCTGGGGCTGTTACGAGTTCGCGGTCAGCGATCCCGACGGCGTGCTGGTCCGTATCGGCCGGGCCCTCGACTGATCACCAGGCGCGCGGTCCGGCCTACCGCGTCATCAGGGCGTTCAGCGCGCGCCTCCGCCTCAGGACCGGACTATTTGTGCGTCCACGGGCGATTGGCACCGGGTGTCACGCCCGCCGCCTGCTCCCGCTGGAACCGCCCGCCGCGCGGCGGTTTCGGCCGCGCGTCCAGCCGGGCCTGTTTCAGCCGCAAGGCCTTCTGGGCGGGGGTTTCACCGGGCGGTGCCGCGACAGGATCAGGGCGGGCAGGGTCGTCGACGGGTTCGCTCATCGCATCACCCTAGCACGCCCGCACGCCTGCGGGGTGAGGAAGCAACCTTCCCCATCGCACGCCGTTCTCTCCGCACAGGGCGCGCGCCGCCGGAGAACATTCCCATGACATCGATCAAGACCATCACCGCCCTCGCGGCCGGCACACTCGTCCTTGCGACCGCAGGGGCCGGCCTCGCCCAGACCCCTTACTATCCCTCCGGACCACAGACCCAACCCTACGGCCAGACCCCGTCAACGGGCCAGGAACTGTTCGGCCAGATCCTGCAGAACCTGTTCGGCGGCCAGACCACCGGCACCGTCGACGCCGAATGGAGCCGCGGCCGCCGCGCCCTGGGGGCCCAGCAGTCGGCCTTCAACACCCGCCTCGACGCCCAGGTCCGCTCGGGGGCCCTGCCGTCATATTCCGCCGACCGTATCCGCGCCGACTATGACGCCCTCGTCCAGCTGGAGGCCCGCTACGGTCAGGACGGCCGCTTCACCTCCCAGGAGCGTCAGGACCTCACTGCCCGCTACGACACCCTGATCCGCGCCCTGAACGACGGCGGCTATGGCGACGGTCTCGCCGGCTACCTGTCGGTCGCCGACGGCCGCAGTGCCTTCGAGGCCCGCGTCAATGCTGCGGTCAATGCGCGCCGCCTGACCCGCACCGAGGGCACCCGCCTGCGCGCCGACTACTACGCCCTGGTCCAGACCGAGGCCGGCTATCAGCGCGACGGCCTGTCGGCGCGCGAGCGTCAGGATATCGAGGCCCGTCTGGATGCTCTGGACCAACGCGTCGGCGACACCGCCTACGGCGGCAACACTGGCGGGTCCTGGCAGCAGACCCCGCGTGATCGCCTCATCGTCCTCGAACGCGCCCTGTCGGCCCTGCCCCGCAGCCAGCAGGACGCCCTGCGGCCCCAGATCGAGGACCTGACCCGCCTGGACAGCGCGTATGCCCGTCTGAATGTCTCGACCGAGGAGCGCGCCTATCTCGACCGCCGGCTCGCCGAGCTCGAGGTCCAGGCCCGCGTGCGCCGCTAGACGGCCAACCCCACCCACACCACGGCCGCGACCACCAGCAGCAGGGTGGTCCGGTTGTGCCGGTGCAGGAAGGCGAGAATTTCGCCGGCCATTCGGTCTTCTCCGTGACGAACCGGCCTTCTGGCCGGGCGAGGCGGTTCCAGCCCGTGGCTAGCGTCCATCCTGACCCTATCCTATCTTATGTTCATGAACCGTTCCTCAACGCCCAAGGGCTCGGCACCTGTGATCAAAAAGCCGGTCCATATCCCCGGCAAGGGGGTGGCCGAGGCCCCGGCCGCCTTCCTGCGCGACGACAACCCGTCGTCATCCTCCGGCTTGACCGGAGGCTCGTCATCCTCCGGCTTGACCGGAGGACGGGCGATGAAGAATCTGCCCATGTTCGCGCCGGTCACGGGGCCGCGCCTGACGCCGGAGGAGGCTCCGACCGGCCCCGGCGACTGGGTCCCGCACCGCCCCGACCGCCCGGCCAAGTCGCTCAAGGGCCGCGCCCGCCACCCCTTCCGCCTGCAGACCGAATACACCCCCGCCGGCGACCAGCCCGCCGCCATCGCCGAACTGGTGGCCCAGGCCGAGGCGGGCGACCGGGATCAGGTGCTGCTGGGCGTCACCGGCTCGGGCAAGACCTTCACCATGGCCAAGGTCATCGAGGCGACCCAGCGCCCGGCGCTGATCCTCGCCCCCAACAAGACTCTCGCCGCCCAGCTCTACAGCGAGTTCAAGGCCTTCTTCCCGGACAACGCCGTCGAATACTTTGTCAGTTACTACGACTACTACCAGCCGGAAGCCTACGTCCCGCGCACCGACACCTATATCGAGAAGGACTCGTCCATAAACGAGCAGATCGACCGGATGCGCCACTCGGCGACGCGGTCGATCCTCGAGAGGGACGACGTCATCGTCGTGGCCTCGGTCTCCTGCATCTACGGCATCGGGTCGGTCGAGACCTATACGGCCATGACCTTCGACCTGAAGGTCGGCGACCAGATCGATGAGTCCAAGCTCCGCGCCGACCTCATCGCCCTGCAGTACAAGCGCAACGACGTCCACTTCGACCGCGGCATGTTCCGCAAGCGCGGCGACACGGTGGAGATCTTCCCGGTGCACCAGGAGGACCGCGCCTGGCGCGTCTCCCTGTTCGGCGACGAGATCGAATCCATTGCCGAGTTCGACCCCCTGACCGGCAAGAAGACCGCCGACCTCGCCGAGATCACCGTCTACGCCGCCAGCCACTATGTGACCCCCCGCCCGACGCTGAATCAGGCGCTCGGGGGCATCAAGGCCGAGCTGAAGGAGACGCTCGACTGGATGGTCGAGAACGGGAAACTGCTGGAGGCGCAACGCCTTGAGCAACGCGTGCGCTTCGATCTGGAGATGATGGAGGCCACCGGCTCCTGCGCCGGGATCGAGAACTATTCCCGCTGGCTGACCGGCCGCGCCCCCGGCGAGCCCCCGCCGACCTTTTTTGAATACATCCCCGACAACGCCCTGCTGTTCGTGGACGAGAGCCACGTCACCATCGGCCAGATCAACGGCATGTTCCGCGGCGACTACCGCCGCAAGTCGACCCTGGCCGAATACGGCTTCCGCCTGCCCTCCTGCATCGACAACCGCCCGCTCAAGTTCGACGAATGGGAGGCCATGCGGCCCCAGACGGTCCACGTCTCGGCCACCCCCGGCGACTGGGAGATGAACCAGACCGGCGGCGTCTTCGTCGAACAGGTCATCCGCCCCACCGGCCTGATCGACCCCCCCGTCGAGATCCGCCCGGTCTCGGGAACCACCCGCAACCAGGTCGACGACGTCATCGACGAGGTCAAGGCCGTGGCCCGCGCCGGCTACCGCTCCCTGGTCACCGTCCTGACCAAGAAGATGGCCGAGGACCTGACCGAATACATGCACGAACAGGGCGTGCGCGTGCGCTACATGCACTCCGACGTCGACACCATGGAGCGGATCGAGATCATCCGCGACCTGCGCCTGGGCACCTTCGACGTCCTGATCGGCATCAACCTGTTGCGCGAGGGGCTCGACATCCCCGAATGCGGCCTGGTCGCCATCCTCGACGCGGACAAGGAGGGCTTCCTCCGCTCCGAGACCTCCCTGATCCAGACCATCGGCCGCGCGGCCCGCAACGTCGATGGCCGCGTCATCCTCTATGCCGACCGCGTCACCGGCTCGATGGAGCGCGCCATGGCCGAGACCGAACGCCGCCGCGAACGCCAGACCGCCTACAACCTCGAACACGGCATCACGCCCGAAAGCGTCAAGCGCGACATCAAGGAGATCCTGAACAGCCCCTACGAGAAGGACCGCGTCCTCATACCGGTCGCCGGCGTCAGGGAAGACGCCCGCCCCTTCCTCGGCAACAACTTCCAGGCCACCCTCCGGGACCTCGAAAGCAAGATGCGCGAGGCCGCCTCCAACCTCGAGTTCGAGGAGGCCGGCCGCCTGCGCGACGAGATCAAGAAACTGAAACTCCTCGACCTCGAGTTCGCCAACGAGGTCATGACCGGTGCCGGCGAGGAGGTCGACCGCGCCGTCCCGAAGAAGCTGCGCGCCGAGGCGGCGGCGGAGAAGGCGGAGGCGTTCAGGAAGGGGCGGTTGTAGGGGGGCTGGGCACCACAGCCGGCAGCCGCTTTAGCGGACCTCTCGCACAAAACGAGAACGTTGCGGTGCTGGCGGCTCAGCTTAGTATGGCCCCATGAACCGGTACTCGAAGCGCACGATCATCGAAGCGGGAAAAGCCGTGGCCAACTCAGGGCCCGATGTGACTCCCGACTTGATCGACGCTTTCCGGATCGCGCACGATTGGCGCTACGGACACTTGGTCCCGATGCGCCGCGTCCGGCGTGAACTGAGCGACAAAGCCCGCCGGGTCGCCAACAATCCGGTCCTGACAGCAGGACGCCTGAAGCGCTTCCAGTCGATTAGAGCCAAGCTCAAGAGGGGAAATCTTACACTCTACCAGATGCAGGATCTGGGCGGCGCGCGGGCTATCATGTCATCCGCTGACCAAGCGCGGCGCTTGACCCAATGGTACGTTGATGGCGGGTCGAAGTTTGAACTGGCAAACCAAGGCAATGATTACTGGGAGGCCCCAAAAGCCGACGGCTATCGATCACGGCATCTGATTCTCCGGGTCGACGAGCCTGAGGAAACCGGCGGCAATCGCATTGTCGTCGAACTGCAGATCCGAACGAAGCTGCAGCACTCATGGGCGACGGCCGTCGAGGCCGTCGGACTTGTCCGGGGGGAAAATCTCAAGGCAGGGCAGGGAAATGCCGATTGGCTACGGTTTTTTGCCGTTGCTTCGGGTGAGTTCGCCGCTGAGGAACAACAACCGATGATCCCCGGGGTGTCGTCAGACCGAGAGGAGCGACGCGCTGAACTTAGGGACATCGCCGATCGCCTCGACGCAATCGGCACGCTCGAAAGCTACAATCGGGCAATCCGCCAAACCGAGGGCTTCCTGAACCTCAAAGGGCAATCCTATCTGGTCCGCTATGATGCGACGAAGCGCGGCGTGGAGGTCTCGAGTTATTCAAATTTCTCTCGATTGCAGAACGACGCATTCCGCGAAGAAATCTCAAATCAGCATCCGGACACCGTCGTCATCGAACTCGACAAGGTTGGCGATCTGCGGAGCGCGTATCCGAACTACTTTTTGGACGTTCGGATGTTCAGTGACCGAATAAAGTCAGTGATATTTGAGAGCGTGCCGACGAAGGTTTTGGCACATCGTCGGGCGTCAAAATGGGCACCGTTTCTTGATTTCCTCCGCCGCGACTAACCCCTGAACAACGGGACGAGAGGCCCTCGACCCCACCCCAGTCCCCGCGTGCGCTGCCCCCCCTTTCGTCATTCCGGGCGCAGGCGCACTTGCGCCGAAGACCCGGAACAGGGCGGCGCGCGGGAGCGCGAAGCTGTCGCGGACACGTCTCCGCTGCGCTGTGCCCGGAATGACGAAAGGGTGGGAGTGGCAGCCGGCCCGGCTATGACTTCGCGGGCGTCTTCCGTCGTGTCGTCTTGCGGCGACCCGGTTTGCGGACCCCCGCCGCCACCTGACCCACGACATCCTCGATCATGTTCGAGCCGACCACACCCCTGGCCATGCCGATCGCTGCACCGACTGCCGCGCCCGCGACAGGCCCGACGATCGGGATTGGAACAGCGATCAGGGCGCCGATCACGGCACCGGCCGCTGCGTCCTTGGTGATCTCATGCCGCGCCACAGCCTTGCCGAGCTCACCGGCCTCGCGCGACACGGCCGACGCCGCCCGGCCCGCTGCATCCTTGGCGATCCTGAAGTCCGCCTCGTCGATCTTGCCGTCACCGTTCAGATCGCCGACGGCATGGATGGCGGCGTTGCCGAGCTCGCCCGCCGCCTTCGCGGTCGCGCCGGCGGTCCGGCTCATCTGGCCACCCACCCTGGCCATCCCCGCACCGGTCTTGCCCGCTGCGGTCCGGGTCGCGTCGAGACCGGATTGAAACGAAGACTTCGCACCGTCTCCAAAGCGCTGTGCCCTCTGCCTCAGGCTTGGCGATGGGACGGGATCCTGCGTGAGGACCAAGGGCACCACGGCCGTCGCGTCTGATTTCGGTGTCTTGGCCATGTGTTCCCCCGGACGGACAGTGCTGGTCCGGGCGATACAACGTCAAGTCATTGCTGACCTGACCCCTCTCCCGCCGGGAGAGGGTGATCGCTTTCTTCTTTCGTCATCCTCCGGCAAGCCGCGTCTTCGCGGCGCAGACCGGGGGACGCAGCGGCGCGCGGGAGCGCGAAACTGTCGCGGACACCGGCGTCCGACATCCTGCCTGAACAGGTCGCCTCCGGCGCCGCTGGGTCCCCCGGTCTCGCTGCGCTCGCCGGAGGATGACGAAAGGGGGGCGGGGCGGCTACCTAAACCCGCCCCACCCTCAACGCCCTTCCCAGCACCCGCGCCGCGCGGCTCAGGGTGTCCAGGGTGACGTTGGACGCCTCCGGGTCCAGCACCCGGTTCAGCCGCCCCCGGCGGGTGTTCCTCTCCATGACCCCTCTCCCGCCGGGAGAGGGCTTGAGCCCCCGATCAGGTCGGGGGGCAGCGATGCGCAAGCCGACCCGAAGGGCGGCGCGTAGCAGCCAAAGGGTGAGGGTCGGGTCTGTCCGTCGGCGAAGCCGTCGCAGGGGCGGCGGGGCTCGACCTCCGGCCTCCGCCCCTCACCCTTGAGCGCCAGGACGACGGCTGCGCCGCCGTGCGCTCAAGCCCTCTCCCGCCGGGAGAGGGAGTGTAGATCGCGTCTCCTCCCCATTCCCCCGGAACGGGGAGGAGACAGACGCGGACGCCCCCCCCTGAAACCCGATGTGGCTTGACCCCCGACGCCCCATCCGCGATCCGTGACCGACCCAACGGAGCCCGCCCATGCCGATCGACCGCACCGCCGTATTGACCGCCCTCGAGCATCAGGGCGTCTGCCCGGTGTTCTATCATCCGGACCCGGAGGTGGCGCTGAACGTCATCCGCGCCTGCGCCCGCGGCGGGGCCCCGGTGATCGAGTTCACCAACCGCGGCGACTTCGCCGTCGACCTGTTCGCCGACATCGCCCGCGAACTGGCGAGGACCGACCCGGGGGTGGTTCTGGGCATCGGCAGTGTGCTGGATGCGGGCACCGCCGCCCTCTACCTCAACCGCGCCGCGCGGTTCGTGGTCTCCCCCGCCCTGGTCGAGGAGGTGGCGGTGGTCTGCAACCGCCGCCGCGTGGCCTACTTCCCCGGCTGCGGCTCGGTCCGCGACATCACCGAGGCCCATGCGCTGGGCTGTGACATCATCAAGCTTTTTCCGGGGGCCAGCGTCGGCGGGCCGGACTTCGTCAAGGCGGTGATGGGTCCCATGCCGTGGACGAAGATCATGCCGACCGGCGGGGTCGATCCCGACGCCGCCTCGATCGCGAAATGGTTCGGGGCCGGCATCGTCGCCGCCGGCATGGGCTCGAAACTGGTCACCGACGCGGCGGTGAAGGCCGGCGACTGGGCCGGGATCGAGGCCTCGGTCCGCAGCGCGGTCGAGGCCGTCGCCGCCTTCCGCGCCGGCCGGGTCTGACCGGGGCGCGGAAG
>JAIEQA010000032.1 GCA_019748095.1 Caulobacteraceae bacterium
GTCGCCGGCCCCTGGATCAGGGGTTCGGGCAGGGGGAAGAAGTCCGGCGCATTGAAGTCGGTGTTGAACTTGGCGGCGATGTCGCGGGTCAGTTCCAGATGCTGTTTCTGGTCCTCGCCGACCGGGACCTCGGTGGCCTTGTACAGCAGGATGTCGGCGGCCTGGAGCACGGGATAGGTATATAGACCGACCGAGGACCGTTCCTTGTGCTTGCCGGACTTCTCCTTGAACTGGGTCATCCGGTCCAGCCAGCCGAGGCGGGCGACACAGTTCAGGATCCAGGCCAGTTCGGAATGGGCGCGCACCGCCGATTGGGGGAAGATGGTCGACTGGGCCGGGTCCAGACCCGAGGCGATATAGGCGGCCGCAATCTCGCGCGTCTGGGCGGCCAGCAGGGCCGGGTCCTGCCAGACGGTGATGGCGTGCAGATCGGCCACGAACAGGAAACAGGGCGCGCCCGAGTCCTGCAGGGCCGTGAACCGCTTCAGCGCCCCCAGATAGTTGCCCAGATGCAGGGCGCCGGAGGCCTGGATGCCGGACAGGATCCGGCGCGGGCCGGCATAGGTTGAGGCGGTTGGGATGGCGTCGGTCATCAGTCCAGTCCGGTGGGGACCGAAGCCCCCGGTTCACGTCGCAGTGTCGCCTTCAGCTCGGACACACTCACGGCGCGGAAAAGCACGATGCAGACCGCGTACACAAGGGCACCCGTGCCGCAGACTGCGATCACGGCAACCTCCTTGGCCAGAAACAGGGCGCTCAGCTGAGGGTAGAACAGGCTGGCAGGGACCAGAACAGCGGCCATGACCCCCGAGGCGGCGAGGACCCGCAACAGGCGCGAGACAAACCGCGCCGAAGGGCTCCAGACACCCTCGCGCATCAGCGTCCCGGCCAGCAGGGCGACATTGAACCAGGCCGAGACGCTGGTGGCGATGGCCAGACCCAGCACCCCGTCCAGACCGATGCGCCCGAACCAGAGGAACAGCCCGGCCCCCAGTGCCACGGTCACCGCGACCGAGATCACGGCAAAGATCATCGGCCGGCGTGTGTCCTGGCGGGCGAAGAAGGGGGGGGTCAGGACCTTGGCCAGAACAAAAGCCGGCACGCCCCAGGCGAACTGGCGCAGCACATCGGCGGTCCGGGCCGCGTCGGCGCTGGTGAAGGCCCCCCGCGTCACCGTCGCATCGATGACGAAGAAGGGAATGACGAACAGGGCGACAGCTGCGGGCAGGGTGAAGGCCATGGACAGGGTGATGCCGTCATCCAGCGTCTTCTTTCCTCCGTCGTGATCCCCTGCAACAAAGGCCCGGGTCAGCCGGGGGACCAGTGCCAGTCCGATCGCCACACCCACGATCCCAAGGGGCAGCTGATACAGGCGCTCGGCGTTGTAGAGGACCGATTTCGCCCCCTCGTTGGAGCCTGCGAGAAACTGGCTGATCACCGAATTCAGCTGCAGGGCCCCACCGGCGAGGACCCCGGGAATGGCCAGTTTCAGGGTTTTCGAGACCCCGGGCGTCAGGCGCGGCAGTCCGAGGCGAAGGCCGACGCCCAGCCGGCGCACCCCCCACCACAAGAGACCGGCCTGGATCACCCCAGACACAGTCACCGCCGCCGAGGTCGCCAGCAGCACGGTTGTCGGGTCCAGATCGAGTACCAGGGGGGCCAGCAGGGGGACCAGGGTGCAGAGGTTCAGAAACACCGGCACGGCGGCCGACAGGGCGAACCGGCCCGAGGTGTTGAGCACGCCCGACAACAGCGAGGCGATGGTCATACAGGCCAGATAGGGCATGGTCAGCTGGGCGGCGGTCACAGCGACCTGCATCACCCCGACATCGTCCGCATAGGCCGACAACAGCCAGGGCATGAGCCACGGCATGGCGATCTGAAATACCAGGCAGAAGCCCGCGACCACGGCGAACATGAAGGACAGGGCCTCGGACGCCGTGACGGCCGCCGCCACCTCGCCCTCGCGTTCGCGCACCCCGCCATAGATCGGCACAAAGGCCTGGGCGAAAGCCCCTTCGGCAAACAGGCGACGGAACAGGTTGGGCAGCATCAGCGCCGTGGTGAACACATCCATCATCGCGCCCTGGCCGAACTGGGCCGACAGGGCGAGATCGCGTCCGAAGCCGAGGATACGGCTGCCCAGCGTCAGGGTCGCCTGCACAACGGTATTGCGGGCCAGGCTCAAGGTCGCTCGCTATGGATAAGGTCCGGGGAGACTGAGCGCTTAACCCGCTTCCGGCGCGGGCGAAACAGCCTTGCGGGGGCGCAGGTCCGAGACGTCCCGGGCGCTGGCCCGGGCGGGGGTGATCCGACGGCCGTCCGGCGCGGCCGGGGTGCGGTCCAGAACCGCTTCCAGCGCCTGATGCACCTGATCCAGCAGGGCGTCGGACTTCAGCTTCCGGCCCTTGCGGTCGGTGACATAGAAGCTGTCCACGGCCCGCTCGCCGAAGCTGGCGACATGGGCCGAGCGGATCGACAGGTCATGATCCGACAGGGTGCGGGACAGCTCGGCCAGCAGGCCGGGCCGGTCGGCCCCCGAAACCTCGATCACCGTGGCGTCGGCCGAGGCCGCATTGTCGATCATCACCACCGGCCGTACATCGAACACCGCCCGGCGGGGTGAAGGGGCCGGCATGGCCGGCGGCTGGACCGGGGCCTCGCCCCGGGCTGCCGCCTCCAGCGCCGCGATCAGGGAGGTCAGACGGCGCGGCTCGGCCTGGCCATAGGGCTGGTCGGCCCCGTCCTGGACCTGAAACACATCCAGCACCGTGCCGTCCGGGGCCGTGGCCACCCGGGCCCCGGTCACATCGGCCCCGGCGGCCGCGAGCACGGCGGCGAGGTCGGCGAACAGGCCCGGCCGGTCGCGGGCGGCCAGCGCGATCTCCGTGGTCTGTTCGATCCGGCCCGCCGCCCCGGTCCGGGCCTCGGCCGCCGCGCCTTCGACCAGGGCCCGCGCCACCAGACCGGCGTGCTCGGCCAGCGGGTCGGCGGTCTTGACGTCCTCGCCGCGGAACAGGGCCTCGACCCGGCCGTACAGACTGCGCATCAACTGGCCCTTCCAGCTGTTCCAGACGCCCGGCCCCACCGCCCGGATGTCGGCCACGGTCAGGACCAGCAGCATCCGCAGGCGTTCCGGGTCGCCGACGATCTCGGCAAACGCCTGGACGGTAGCCGGATCGGACACATCACGCTTCTGGGCATAATCGGACAGGTCCAGGTGATGGCGCACCAGCCAGACCACGATCTCGATCCGTCGCGGCTCGATCCCCAGCCGCTCGCAGGCCCGGCGCGCCGCGATGGCACCGTCCTCCAGCTGGCCCCGCTCGCCACCCTTGCCGACGTCGTGCAGCAGCATGGCCAGCATCAGGGCCTCCGGATCGGCGATCAGGTGGATCACCTCGGTCGCCAGCGGATGATCGTCCTTCAGCTTGCCGCGCTGGATGTCGTTGAGGATTCCGATGGCCTGGAGCGTGTGCTCGTCGACCGTATAGGCATGGTACATGTTGAACTGGGTCTGGCCGACGATCCGGCCCCATTCCGGCAGGAACCGCCCCAGCAGACCCGCCTCATTCATGATGGTCAGAACCCGGTACGGCCGCTGGCCGTGGGCCAGAACATGCAGCAGCGCCGCCGTGGCGCGCGGATCGCGCCGCAGCCGGGGCGTGACCAGCGACAGGGACCGGGTGATGGCCGAAAAGGCATGGGGATGGACGTCCAGGTCATGCTGATCGGCGGTGACGAACAGGGTCAGAAGCTTGACGGGGTCCTCGGTGAAGACCTCGGGACCGGTCACCGACAGCCGCCGGCCGTCCTCGACAAAGCCCTCCACGCCCAGATTGCGTTTGCGGCCGGGCATCAGCCGCGACAGGCTCATCGTCTTCTTCTGCTGGCGCGCCTCAAGGGTCGCGCTCATGGCCCGGGTCAGGGCCCCGACGTCGCGGGCGACGAGGAAATAGCGGCGCATGAAGCGCTCGACCGCCGGCTCATCGCCGCGCCCGCGCCAGCCCATCCGCCGGGCGACCTCGGGCTGCAGGTCGAAGGTCAACTTCTCCTCGGCCCGACCCGCCGCCAGATGCAGATGGCAGCGCACACGCCACAGGAAATCGAACGCCTCCTCGAAAGTGCGCCGTTCCCGGGCGGTCAACAGTTCATCCAGCACCCGCGCGCCCAGCGGGCTTTCCGGTGCCAAGGACCGGGCGATCCAGAACAGGGTGTTCAGGTCGCGCAGACCGCCCTTGCCGTCCTTGATATTGGGCTCGACCCGATAGCGGACGGCCCCGGTGCGGGCATGGCGTCCATCCCGCTCCTCCATCTTGGCGGCGATGAAAGGCCGGGGATCGGCATTGGTCACCATGCCCCGGAAGCGCCACAGGAAATTCTCCGTCAGGGCCGCGTCCCCCGCCAGCGGCCGGGCCTCGAGCAAGGCGGTGCGGATGGTCATGTCGGAGCGGGCCAGGGACAGGGCCTCTTCCACCGACCGGGCCGAGGACCCAACCTTCAGCCCCAGGTCCCACAGGACGTAGAGCATGAACTCGGCCACCGTCTCGGTCCGCGCGGTGGTCTTCCACGGCCGCAGGAAGACCAGATCAAGGTCCGAAAAGGGCGCCAACACACCCCGGCCATAGCCCCCCACCGCAATCAGGCTCAGCTTTTCGGCCTCGGTCGGATTGTGCGAGGGATACAGGGTCTCGGTGGTGAACCG
The DNA here is from genome assembly GCA_019748095.1 of Caulobacteraceae bacterium. GTDB lineage: Bacteria > Pseudomonadota > Alphaproteobacteria > Caulobacterales > Caulobacteraceae > Brevundimonas. The sequence goes on from JAIEQA010000032.1 coordinate 4,706, forward strand.
CCACAGTGCGATCAACAGTTCATCGGCCGCTGCCGCGTAGAGGCGAGCCACCTCCACCCCCGGCAGGCCGTTGGCCAGTTTCGCTGCGATCTTATCGCGCGCGGCGTCGTGATGGGCCTTCAGCACCGCCGCCACGGCAGGGCGGACACCCGGGCCCGAGACGATGGCGTCGAGGCGGGCGTCCAGCGCCAAGGTCACGGCCGGATCAGCCCCTTCAGCCGGTACAGGGCCTCCAGTGCCTCACGCGGAGTCAGGGCGTCCGGATCCAGCGCGGCCACAGCCTCGTCAACGGCCGACTTCAGCGGCGGGGCCGGCGGCTCCATCACCGCAAACAGCGGCAGGTCGTCCAGCCGCGCATGCGCCGCCTTTTCGCTCTCCAGCCGGTCCAGCACCGCACGGGCGCGGGCCACCACCGCCGGCGGCACCCCCGCCAGCTTCGCCACCTGAACGCCATAGGACCGGTCCGCCGCGCCGGGGGCCGCTTCGTGCAGGAAGACCAGTTCACCGTTCCACTCGCGCGCCCGCATCGACAGGTTGCAGACGTGATCCAGCCGTTCCTCCAGCCGGGCCAGCTCGTGATAGTGGGTGGCGAACAGGGTCCTCGACCGGTTCACGTCGTGCAGGGCCTCGGCGCAGGCCCAGGCGATGGCCAGACCGTCATAGGTTGCCGTGCCGCGCCCGATCTCGTCCAGCACGATGAAGCTGGACGGCGTGGCCTGGGTCAGGATGGCGGCGGTCTCGACCATCTCCATCATGAAGGTGGATCGCCCCCGCGCCAGATCGTCCCCGGCCCCGACCCGGCTGAACAGCCGGTCGACCACCCCCAGCCGCATAGATTTCGCGGGCACGAAACAACCGCCCTGGGCCAGAACCACCAGAAGCGCGTTCTGGCGCAGGAAAGTCGACTTGCCGGCCATGTTCGGCCCGGTGACGATCGACAGCCGGGCGCACCCGACCCCGTCCCCGTCGAGACGGCAGTCATTGGGCGTAAAGGGATCGCCGGCGCGCTTTACCGCCGCCTCGACCACCGGGTGACGCCCGGCCTCGACCACAAAGACCCGGCTGTCGTCGACCACGGGGCGAACCGCACCCACCTCCTCGGCCCATTCGGCCAGGGCGGCTGTGGCATCCAGCCCGGCGAGGGCATCGGCGACGGCCTGCAGCGGCCGGGCCAGCGCCTGTACGGTCTGACGCCAGCCCTCGAACGTCTCGCCCTCAAGGGCGAGGGCACGATGCCCGGCCTGACTGATCTTCGCGTCCAGCTCCGACAGCTCGACCGTGGTGAACCGCACCTGTGCGGCGAGGGTCTGGCGATGGATGAAGGGGCTCTCGGGCCCGGCCCGGAACAGGGGTTCGGCGTGTTTGGCCGTCGTCTCCAGGAAATAGCCCAGCACCGCATTGTGCCGCACCTTGAAGGGCACACCGCTCTCGGCCACCGCCCGGGCCTCCAGATCGGCCACGACCCGGCGGCTGTCGTCCCTCAGGGTCCGGGCGGCATCCAGCTCGGCCCGGAACCCCGGCTGGACGAAGCCGCCGTCGCGCGCGAGGTGCGGCGGCTCGGCCGCCAGTCCCTCCATCAACGCCTGCTTCAACCCGGCGAGGTCCGCCGACAGGGTCAGAGGGTCCAGACAATCAATGATCCGCGCGGGCGGGCCCCCGAGGGGGTCAGGCGCTCCGGCGAACAGGGCCGCAATCGTCTCGGCCGTGGTGAGACCCGCCCGGATCGCGGCCAGATCCCGGGGCCCACCCCGCCCCAGGGCCAGCCGCGCCACCGCCCGCGCCACATCAGCGGAGATCTTCAATGCCTCGCGCAGGTCCCGGCGCAGGCCCCGCCGCTCCAGCAGCCAGTCGATGGCGTCCAGTCGATGATTGATCTCGGCCGGATCGCGCAGCGGCCGGGCGATCCGCTCGGCCAAGGCCCGCGCCCCGCCGGAGGTCACCGTCCGGTCCAGACAGGCCAGCAGCGACCCCTCGCGCTCGCCGCGCTGGGTCCGGTCAATCTCGAGACTCAGCCGGGTGGCCGGGTCGATGGCCAGAAACCCGGCGTCACCGGATCGCCGGGGCGGAGACAGGACCGGGATCCTGCCGGCCTGGGTGGTCTCCAGATAGGCGGCGATCAGGCCCAGAGCCGAGACCTCGGCCTCCTCGAAGGCTCCGAACCCGTCCAGCGAGGCCACGCCGTACAGCCGCGCCACCCGGCCGCCCGCAGCCCCGGGCTCGGCCACCGCCGAGGCGAGGGCCTGAACCACCCCGCCCGAGCCGTCCAGCGCCCCCTTCAGCGCCGGGTCTGAAAAGGCCTTGTCGGTGACCAGCACCTCGCTGGGGCGAAAGGCCGCCAGTGTCGCGCCGAGATCGGCCGGGTCACAGGCGACGCAATCGACCGCCCCGGCCGACAGTTCGACCACCGCCACCGCCGCCCGGCCGCGCCGGATCGCCACGGCCGCCAGCCGGTTGGCCCCGCGCGCATCCAGCAGCGAATCCTCCGTCAGGGTGCCGGGCGTCACCACCCGCACGATGTCGCGCCGGACCACCGCCTTGGAGCCACGCTTGCGGGCCTCGGCCGGGTCTTCCATCTGTTCACAGATGGCGACCTTGAAGCCCTGGCGGATCAGACGCGCGATATAGCCCTCGGCCGCATGCACCGGCATGCCGCACATCGGGATGTCCTCGCCCAGATGTTTGCCGCGCCGGGTCAGGGTCAGGCCGATGGCGGCGGCGACCACCTCCGCGTCCCTGAAGAACAGTTCGTAGAAATCGCCCATGCGGAAGAACAGGATGGCGTCGGGCTGCGAGGCCTTGGCCGTCAGGAACTGGGCCATGACGGGCGTGACGCCTTCCTGGGCTTCGATCTTCGGGGGATGGGAGAGGGGAGCGTTCATGACGTCGTGTCAGGGTGACGGATCGCGCGGCCGGGCTCAAGCGATCTTGCAGAACCTTCACCGCGCTGCGACAAGCCCGTCAGGCGGTTAAGGGAACGCGGTCGAACACCGCGGCTGTGCCCGCAACTGTAGGCGGCGAGGCCGTCGTCCGGTCCGGGGGGTTCCGCTCCCCGGCGTCACTGGGTCCGCTTCTGCGGGTCCGGGAAGGCGAGGACGGCGGTTCATGACCCGCAAGCCAGGAGACCTGGCCGCCGACGTCGCTCGCCCGCTGTCCGGGACCAGACAGAGGCGTGGGACCAGCCCCTCTTCCCATGCGGAGAGGACGTTCCGTCGAAGCGACCCGATCTCGGAGCCGTGTCGAACCCACCGGGTTCGGGGCGGATTGGTCGCTGTTCACACGCCCGGCGCGCGCCGAAGCCGGGGGTTCGGAGCCCCATGTCATGAGACACCTGCTTCTCGCCACCAGCGCGCTGGTGGCCTTCGCCTCGACCCCTGCCTTCGCGGAGGATGCCGATCCCCTGCCGGAGGTGGTCGTCACCGCCACCCGCCTGCCCGCCATCGCCGCCCGGACACCCGGAGCCCGCGTTATCGACAGCCGCGCCATCGAACAGCGCGGCGCGGTCTTCGCCGCCGACATCCTGGCCGACATCCCCGGCCTGTCGGTGGTGCGCTCGGGGGCCTTCGGCGGGGTCGCCTCGGTCCGTATCCGTGGAGCCACCCCGGGCAAGACCCTGGTCCTCGTGGACGGGGCACCGGTCAATGACGCGGCCGAGATCGGGGGCGCGTTCGACTTCTCCGGCTTCGAACTGGGCGACGTCGACCGGATCGAGGTCCTGTCGGGCCCGCAGTCGTCCCTGTGGGGATCCGACGCCATCGGCGGGGTGATCGCCTTCACCACGCGCGAGACCGACGGCGTGCGCGCCGAGGCCGAGGGCGGGTCCTACGGCACCCTGCGCGGGCGTCTGGCGGCCGGCGTCGCCAACGACCGCTATGCGATCGGGGCCTGGGTTTCGCGCTTCGACACCGACGGCATCTCGGCGGCCGATAAAGCCAATGGCAATCCCGAGGCCGACGGGTTCGAGAACACCACCGTCGGAGCCCGCGCCCGCTATGCCCTGAGCCCCACGGCGACGATCGACGGCACCCTGCGCTGGTCGGACAGCGCCGCCGACATCGACGGCTTTCCGGCCCCCACCTTCCGTCTGGCCGATACCTTCGACACGACCGCCAGCGAACAGTGGTCCGGAACCGCGCGCCTGCGGATCACGGCCCTGGGCGTCGATCACCAGTTCAGCGTCTCCGCCTCCGACATTACCCGGGACACGGTCTCCAGCTTCCCCTCGACCTTCGAGGCCGACCGGCAGGTCTATCGCTGGCAGGCGGACAGGGCTGCCCTCTACGGCAGCCTGACATGGGCGGTCGGGGCCGAGCGTGAGGAAACCTCGGGCAGCCTGTCCAGCGGCCTGTCTGATGGGCTGGGCACCACCTCCCTGTTCGGTGTGGCCAGTCTGCAGGCGAACGACCGGTTGACGCTGACCGGGGCTCTGCGGTGGGACGACACCGACGATTTCGGGGCCGAAACCACCGGCCGGGTCTCGGCGGCCCTCGACCTGGACGGCGGGTTCATCCTGTCCGGGGCCTGGGGGACGGGCTTCAAGGCCCCGTCGATCAGCCAGTCGGTCTGCGACTTCTGCTTCGCCCCCCGCCCCTTCCCGGTGCTGACGCCCGAAACGGCCGACAGCGTCGAGATCGCCCTCGGCTGGGCCTCGGCGGACGGCCGTCTGGACGGCCGGGCGACCGTTTACCGGCTGAATGTCGAGGACCAGATCAGCTATGTGGCCGGTCGCTACATCAACATCGCCGAGACCCGCTCGGATGGGGTGGAGCTGGAGGGCCGGGCTGCGCTCGGGACGGTGGCCGGAGGCGCGCTGGATCTGACGCTGGCGTATGCGTGGACCGACGCCAGGGACGGGACGACCGATGCCCGGCTGCTAAGGGTGCCCGAACAGGCGGCGTCGGCCACCCTGGGCTGGACCGGTACGCGCCTGTCCGGGGCCCTGACCGTGCGCTCGGAATCGGACCAGGACGATTCGGGCGGGGTGCGTGAGGGCTTTGTCACGGCCAATCTGAACGCGGCCTGGGCCCTGACCGGTCAGGTCTCCCTGACCGCACGGATCGAGAACCTCGCCGACGAGACGTATCAGCAGGTGCTGGGCTACGGAGAGCCGGGTCGGTCCGCCTACGTCGGGATCAGGCTGCGGTACTGACGAGAACGCGGGGGTCGGCGGTCAAGGCCGCCGGCTCCCGCAGCGCCAGCGCGTCCCAGTCCAGATCGGGCCGGGGCGCGTGGGCGGCAGCCAGAACCGCCCGCAGCTCAGCCGCAGATGCAAGACTGGCCACCACCGCGGTGACAGACGGCAGGCCGAGGCAATAGGCCAGGGCCGCCTGCATCGGGTCGATCCGCGCTTCAGCCAGAAGACGGCGGGTGCGCGACAGGGCGACCCCGTGACCTGCCAGATGGGGGGGCAGATTCTCGCGATTGGTGAACAACAGGCCACGGGCGAAGACCGACGAAACCTGCACTTCCACGCCGAGGCCCGCCAATTCGTCGAGCACACCGCCGCTGGCGGGGCGCTGGTCCAGAAGATTGCAGGGCATTTGCACCACATCCGGCTGGAACCGGCGCGCCAGGGCCACCGGCCCGTCCTCGAGGGTTGAGACAAAGCCGATGCGACGGTACAGGCCGCGATCCTTCAGCGCCCGCATCCGATCCCACAGGGCCCGACCTTCGGCCCCCGCCAGATCACTGGCGCAGGACGCCAGCAACACATCGCCCCTTGGCAGCCCCAGACGTTCAAGGGATCGCCGTGCACGCGCCTCGACCCGGTCCAGCCCATCCGCAAGGGACAGTGTGCGGACCGACACCGAAAAGGGCGACGGAAACGGCCAGGCCTGCCCCAACAGACGCTCACCGTCACCGTTCGGCCGGGTGGCGATCCGCGTCACTCCGGCATCAGCCCCGGTCTGGAGCAGGGCGCGCATGGCCTCCTCACGCGCCCCGGCCGGCGCGGGCACGGCCCGTTCCGGCTCCGTCACAACGGCCAGGGCCAGCCGGTCGGCAGGCGAGGAGGAAAATCCAGATTTCACGCCCTCATGGTGAAGCCGAAAGTTTAAGGGAGGCTGACGGAGACCCTACCGTTTCGTTACCGGGCGAACCGCGGTTGTCGGACGGACCAGCCGGTTTGCGAGCGCCACAAGCCTTGCCTTACCGCGATTTCACTTGAGCCCCAGGGCGTTCGGACCGACGTTCCGGCCGAACCTTGGGAGCCGCCGTCATGATCCGCATGCTCAGCCTCGCCGCCGCCCTTGCGATCCTGCCGCTCTCGAGCGCGCTGGCTGCTGACCCCCGGACGGCTTCGGAAGCCGCCATCGAGACGGCCGCGAAAGCCTTTGAGGCCCGCATGGAGGCGTTTGGCGAACAGGCCGAGCGCATCCAGGGCGACCGCAGCCTGACCGAAGCCCAACGCGAGGCGCGAATTGCGGCGCTGTGGCAGGACTACGCCCCGGAGGTCTCCGCCTTCACCGCCGAAATCAGCAGCCACGCCAGCCAGATCGCCCAGCAGGCCCTCGCCAATATTGATGTCGAAGCGCTGGTGGCGGATGCGATGAACAACCCCGAGGTCCAGTCGGCCTTGCGCGCCGCCCCGATCCTCGCCGGGGGGGTGGCAGCCAACGGGGCCTGGGCCGCGCAGGACCCGGAACAGATGATCACCTATGGGCTGATCGCCCAGTACGCCCTCGATCAGGCGGCAGATGCCGTCGACGAGGCGGTCACGGGCACGGCCCCCGACAAGGACGAATAGGTCAGACCGGCGTCAGACCGCCTCACCCCGCAGCAGCCGGGGCAGTTCGCCGGTCGCCCCTCCGGCCTCGCGCATGAAGGCCCGGCGCAGGGGACCCAGACGATTAACCGCGGCCATTCCCAGATCCCGCGCCAGCCTGACCGGGGCGAAATCGTTGGAAAACAGCCGGACAAAGCCGTCAAATCCGGCCGCCAGAGCCAGAATGTCGAACCGGCGCCACCGGGCATAGCGCGCCAGTACCAGATCCGAGCCGATGTCCTCGCCCAGCCGCATCGCCTCGATCAGCACCTCGGCCAGCGCAGCGGCGTCCTTCAAACCCATATTAAGCCCCTGACCGGCGACCGGATGGACGCCATGGGCGGCGTCCCCGATCAGGGCCGTGCGGGGCCCTGTCAGGCGCGTCGCCAGTTCGAGGCTGAGCGGATAGACAAAACGCGGACCCTCCGGCGTCGCCCCGTCCAGAAACTCGCCGAACCGGCGCGACAGATGGGCCTGAAACGCCTCGTCTGACGCCACACCGAGGGCCTGGGCCGCGCGGGTACTCTCGGTCCAGACCAGGCTGGCGCGCCGGTCGGTCAGGGGCAGGATGGCGAACGGGCCGCCGGGCAGGAAATACTCGTGGGCGACATTGCCGTGGTCGCGACCCAGCCGCACCGTCGCCACCACCCCGGACTGGCCATAGGCCCAGCCCACGGTCTCGATCCCGGCCGCCTTACGCACTGCTGACCCCCGGCCCTCGGCCCCGATCACCACGGGCGCGGCCAGAACCGTACCATCCGCCAGGGTCACGCGCGCCGCCGCCCCTGTCGTCTCGACCGCGACCACCGACCCGGGAGTCCGCAGATCGATCCCCGACACGGTCAGGGCGTCAGCGAGGGCGACGCGGATCTGGCGGTTCTCGACCAGATAGCCCAGCGGCTCGCCCCCGTTCGCGTCGCCGATCTCGTTCGCGTCAAAGCGCAGAAAGGCCGACGAGGCGGGTTTGGACGCCGCACCCGGCCGCCGACCGTCGGTCACGAGGATATGATCCATCCGGCAGGCATGGGGGCGCAGCGCCTCGCCCAGCCCCAGCGCATCCAGCATGCGGAAGGTCGACCAGGCGATCGCCGTCGATCGCCCGTCAAAGGTCGCGGCCAACTGTGCCTCGAAAGGCTGGGGGTCGATCAGGGCCACCCGCAACCCTCCCTGCGCCGCCGCAAGGGCAAAGGTCGCCCCGGCAAGGCCGGCACCGGCGATGATCACGTCATGGGTATGGGGACCGCTCATGGCAGGCTTGTCGCGCCGTCTCGCAGACACGTCCAGTGCGGAGGGGTCGCAGCCTGTTTTCGTTCGGCCCTGTCGGGGCTGGTAAACAGCCCCTTAACCCTGAACGGGCAGACTGGGCAGCCGTTCGTCCGGAGCCGTCCATGTCCGCAGCCCTCGCCATTGGCCAGCGTGCCCTTCTGGGGGCCCGCCTGCTGTGGGATGCGCCCTTCCTCGTGCGCTTCCGGGGGGTGCTGCAGGCGCTTCTGGCCACCCTGCTGACCGTCGCCCTGGTGTCGTGGAACCCGACCGATCCCAGCCTGAACGCCGCCTCCTCCAGCGCCGCTACCAACTGGCTGGGCACCAACGGGGCCCTGTTCGCCGATCTGTTCATGCAGTCGCTGGGTCTCGCCGCATGGCCGGCCGCAGCCCTGACCGCCGCTTTCGGACTGGCCGCCGCGATCGGCGACGCCCTGCAACAACGGCTGAAACCCACGCCCCTGAAGGCCCTGGCCGCCAGCGGTGGTGTGCTCAGCCTGTCCGCCGCCCTGTCCGCCCTCGCCGCCCCCACGGCCTGGCCCCTCGCAGCCGGGCTTGGCGGCCTGTGGGGAGATGCCGTCATCGGTATGGTCGAGGCCGCCTTCCGCGCCCTGCAGATTCCCGGAGGCGGGATCATCGGCGGCCTCGCCTTCCTCGCGCTGGGCCTGTGGGCCTGTGGCTTCGCCGTCGGCCTGCGGACCGCCGACCTCGGCGAGGCCGTCGCCTGGGCCTCGAGCCTGCGTCGCATACCCGTCGACACGGCCTCGTCCCCGGTCCGCCGTCGCCCGGCCCGCCCCGAACCCGAAATCGCCGCACGCCCGGCCGGCCGAAAGCCCCCCCGTCTCGAACTGCCCGAGGATGACGCCGGGGGCGACGCTGCGGCCGATGCGACGCCGCCCTGGGACACCGCGGTGCCCGAAGTCCCCGTGTCCCGCCCTGCCGCAGCCCCGGAACCGCGCGTCGCCGCCGTCAAGCCGCCCAGGACTTCGAAGAAGGCGGTGGCCGACGATCAGGCCGTGTTCGACTTCGTCCGGCCCGAGGGCGATTTCTCCCTGCCGCCCCTGGCCATGTTGGCCAAGCCCCAGGCCCGGGTCGGCATGGTCGACGAGACCGCCCTGAAACAGAACGCCAAGATGCTGGAGGGCGTGCTGGCCGAGTTCGGGGTCAAGGGCGTGATCGACCAGATCCGCCCCGGCCCGGTGGTAACCCTTTACGAACTGGTGCCCGCCCCCGGCGTCAAACACGGCCGGGTCGTGGCCCTGTCCGACGACATCGCCCGGTCCATGTCGGCCCGCGCCTGCCGGATCTCGGTGGTGCCCAACCGCAACGCCATCGGCATAGAACTGCCCAATCTGAAGCGCGAGACCGTCTATCTGCGCGACCTGCTGGCCTCGGCCGAATACGGCAAGCCGGCCCACCTGCTGCCGCTGGCGCTGGGCGAGACCATCGGCGGCGAGCCCTATGTCGCCGACCTCGCACGCATGCCTCACCTGCTGATCGCCGGCACCACCGGCTCGGGCAAGTCGGTCGGGGTCAACGCCATGATCCTGTCAATCCTTTATCGCCTGTCTCCGGCCGAGTGCCGTTTCATCATGATCGACCCCAAGATGCTGGAACTGTCGGTCTATGACGGTATCCCGCACCTGCTGGCCCCGGTCGTCACCGATCCGAAGAAGGCCGTCGTGGCTCTGAAATGGACTGTGCGCGAGATGGAGGACCGCTATCGCCGCATGTCCAAGCTCGGGGTGCGCAACGTCGCCAGCTACAACGAGCGCGCCATCGAGGCCCAGAAAAAGGGCGAGCATTTCGAACGCACGGTCCAGACCGGCTTCGACGACCAGGGCCGCCCGGTCTACGAGAGCGAGAAGATCCGCCCCGAGCCCATGCCCTATCTTGTCGTGGTCATGGACGAGATGGCCGACCTGATGCTGGTCGCCGGCAAGGACGTGGAAGGCGCGGTCCAGCGTCTGGCCCAGATGGCCCGGGCCGCCGGCATCCATCTGATCATGGCCACCCAGCGCCCCTCGGTCGATGTCATCACCGGCACCATCAAGGCCAATTTCCCGACCCGGATCAGCTTCCAGGTCACGTCCAAGATCGACAGCCGCACCATCCTCGGCGAACAGGGCGGCGAGCAGCTGCTGGGCCAGGGCGACATGCTCTACATGGCCGGCGGCGGGCGGATCACCCGCCTGCACGGCCCCTTCGTGACCGATCAGGAGGTCGAGGAGGTATGCAAACATCTGCGCGCCCAGGCCGAACCCGACTATCTGGATCTGATCACCGATGACCCGGACGGTGACGGCGACAATGCCATGGACGAAGGTGGGGGCGGCACCTCGGGTGACGACCTCTATGACCGGGCCGTGGCGGTGGTCACCCGCGACCGCAAGGCCTCGACCAGCTACGTCCAGCGCCGCCTCCAGATCGGCTACAACCGCGCCGCCTCCCTGATCGAGCGGATGGAACAGGAAGGCGTGGTCAGCCCCGCCAACCATGCGGGCAAGCGTGACGTTCTCGCGGGACCACCACCGGTGGGGTGATCATCGCTCGCTGACCGGAACCCCCGGAGCTGAACGAGGCTTCATCCTGCCGCCGGAATATGGTCAGGGTCGCGTCATCGGCGCGCCGTGCTGACGCTTCAGACTGGCAGTCTCCAAACCGTCCCGCCCTCCAGCCTGTTCGGAGGCTGACGAAGGAAGAAGAATGATCATGACCCTGTCCCGCAGAACGCTCGGCTTCGGCCTTCTGGCAGTTGCCGGCCTCGCTGCCTTGCCGGCCACCGCCCAGACGGCCCTTTCCGCAGAGGACCGCGCCACCCTGGCCCAGGCCCAGACCTATCTGCAGGCCCTGACCTCGGCCCAGGGCACCTTCATCGAAACCGGCGCGGGCGGCCAGCGCCGTCAGGGTCGCTTCTGGCTGCAGCGGCCCGGCAAGATGCGGTTCGAATACACCGACCCGGCGGGTCTGCTGGTGGTTTCCGACGGCAACAACGTCAAACGCTATGATCCGCGCCTGAACGTCTTCCGTCAGGTGCCCCTGGGAGCCACGCCCCTGTCGACCTTTCTGGCCCGCAATGTCCGCCTCGATCAGGGTGTCCGGATTGACCGGGTCACGCGGATGGCATCAGGGGCCTTCGCCCTGACGGTGCGGGACGGCGGCCGCCCCAATGACGGCTCGGTCGTCCTGGCCTTCTCCGGCTCCCCCCTCAGGCTTCAGGAATGGACGATCACGGATGCCCAGGGGGCCCGGACGCGGACACAGCTGACGGCCCTGACCCCGGCGTCCGGCCTGGCCCCCAGCCTCTTCCAGCTGAGCGACCCCACGCGACGCCCCGGGAGAAACTGACGTCTTCATGAAGAGTCAACCGTGTTCGGAAAATCACACGCAAACTCTCAATTTCTGAATTTGACCTTTTCTGTGAAGCGTGTCACCTAGGCCACAGAGTGACGCTGTCGCTCCTTGCGCCGGCGGACGTCATCCCCCCCGACGACGTCGCAAGACAAGGCCCCTTCCCCCGGCGTTTACGCCGGGGGTTTTTTCTGGCCGGTTGTGCGCTATCGCTCGCCGCCCCGGGCCATTTCCGGGCCTTCAGGCCTGCCCCTTCCCCGCTTGCGAGAGACCATGCTCCGTGTCGCCACCTGGAACATCAACTCCGTTCGCCTGCGCATCGACCAGGTCGCGCGGTTCGTGGCCGAGGGGGGAATCGATGTCCTGTGCCTGCAGGAGATCAAATGTCTCGAGGATCAATTCCCCCGCAACGCCTTCGCCGACATGGGCCTGCCGCATCTGAAAATCGCCGGCCAGAAGGGCTGGCACGGCGTCGCCATTGCCTCGCGTCTGCCGCTTGAACCCTCGGAGACCTTCCAGTCGTGCAAACTGGGTCACGCCCGCTGCGTGTCCGCCCGGATCGCCGGGGTCGACATACAGAATTTCTATATCCCCGCAGGCGGCGATGTGCCGGATCGCGTCCTGAACCCCAAGTTCGATCACAAGATGGACTTCTACGAACAGCTGACCACGACCGTGGCCGCCCAGGACCGGTCCCGGCCGCTGCTGATGTGCGGCGATTTCAACATCGCGCCGTCCGAGTTCGACGTGTGGAACCACCGCTACATGTCGAAAATCGTCAGCCACACCCCGATTGAGGTCGAGACCCTGAACCGGCTCCAGGCCGCCGGAGCCTTCGCCGACGTCGTCCGCGATGCCTATCCCGAGCCACAGAAACTGGCGTCGTGGTGGAGCTACCGTGCCGAGGACTTCCGCAAGTCCGCCCGCGGCCTGCGCCTCGACCACATCTGGACCTCTCCGGGCCTGAGCCCGGCCGTCATCCCCGGGTCCGCCACCATCCACGAGCCGGTCCGGGCTTGGGAACAACCCAGCGACCACTGCCCGATCACGGTCGATCTGAACGTCTGAGCAGGCGGTCTAGAAGGGGAAGAAGACCGGGATGGCGATCATGGCCGCCACCCAGGTCACGAGATTCAGCGGGACGCCGATGCGCACGAAATCCATGTAGCTGTAGCCTCCCAGCTGGAAGACGATGACATTGGTCTGATAGCCGAACGGCGTGGCGAAGGCGGCAGAGGCGGCCATCATCACCCCGACAAGAAAGGGCCGGGGATCCACGCCCAAACTCTCGGCCAGGGCCACCGCCACCGGCGTGATGAGAACCGCCACCGCCGCATTGGACAACAGTTCCGTGGCGAACAGGGTCACGCCATACAGGATGATCAGCGCGGCCAGCGGGCCCCATGGCCGGATCACGTCGATCAGCAATCCGGTTCCGGCTGTGGCCAGCCCCGTTACCTGGATCGACAGCCCCACCACCACCATACCGGCGATCAGCAGCAGCACCTCGGGGCGCAGTCCTGCATAGGCTTCGTCGGCCGTGATGACGCCGAGGAGGATCAGGGCGACGGCCCCGGCAAAGGCTGCCGCAGCGATCGGCGCCAGACCCAGCCCGGCGGACACCACCACTGCGACGAAAACCAGCAGGGCAAGGGTCGCCTTGCGCGGATCAAAGGGCCGATCAGCGGCCGCAAACAGGGCGGCGTCCCCCAACAGCCCGTCCCCGGTCTGTCCATGAGTCGGCGGCCCCGGAGCGGCGTCAGCCTGTTCGCCCAGCAACCGCCCGCCCACGAGATACAGATACAGGCCGCCAAACCCTGCGATCACCAGCGCGACGGGGGTGATCTCGAACAGTCCGAACACAGGCTGGCCCGCATTGCGCGCCATGTCGTTGACCAGCAGATTGGTCGCCGTTCCAATCAGCGTACAGGCCCCGCCCATGATGGTGATGTAGCTGAGCGGGATCAGATAGCGTTTCGGCGAGACATTCAGCGACGTGGCTACGTCCTTGATGACCGGCGCAGCGAGCACAACGATCGGGGTGTTGTTGAGAAAGGCCGAGGCCCCGCCGCATCCGATCATCACCAGCCACAGTCCTGCCGCGCCGATCCGCGCGCACAGGCGGGTCGCCTGACGGATCAGCAGACCCAGCAGGCCCGAGATTTCGATCGCATAGGCAATCACGAACAGCCCGGCCAGGGCAATGACCGCCGGGCTGGCAAAGGCACCCTGCACCTCGACCGGCCGAATAACGCCGAGGACCAGCAGCAGGGCGGCTGCGGCAAGGGCGGCCACATCCGGGCGGACACGGCCGTGGACAAGGACGCCGACCACGCCGACCAGAATGACCAGGGCCGCGATCTGTTCGAAGCTCATGCGCCCTGCAGACGCTGCTGTGGCCTCAAGGTCAACCTTTTCCGCCAGTCACCCTGCATCCGGGTCTCCCGCGTGCTAGCGTTCGGCCATGAACGGATCGGTCGAGAGTTTCAGCCGCCCGCTCGTCGTGCTGGCGGCGTCCGGGCTCCTCCTGACAGCCTGCGGCCGGGCAGAACCGGACCGACCGCGGGTCGAGGTGCCGCCACCCGTCGTGGCACCGGCCGCGCCCCTGCCCGTCCCGGTCATCACTACCCTTGATCGCAGGGCACTGCTGGACGCCTTGCGGCTGGCGGCGTCGAACCATGCGGCCGGGGCGCGGTCCGAAGGACCGGACGCCCTTGTCGGCAAACGGTTCTCTGTTTCGCTGGCCTTCGGCTGCGAGGGGCCCCAACCCGTGGTCGAAGGCCAGGCCGAAGGGCTTGCGCGATGGTCATGGGCACCGGAACGCCGCGCGATCCGGTTGTCGATGACCCCCGGCGACTGGACCCGGTCGGCCTTGGTCGACGGAACCGGGTGGGAGGCGGTCGAGGGCTTCTGGATCGCCCGGCCCTGGCTGGAGGGACCGGGGTGTCCGGCCCCGATCACCGACCCGCTCACCAGCGAGCAGGACCCGGCCTCACCCCAGACTGCCGGGCTTGCCGCCGTGTTCGAAACCGGCGGCTCACGCCTGGAACGACGGGATGGACGCGCCTACGCCGTTTCAGTCCGGCCGGACGGGGCGGCAGAAGCCGTGACACCTCCTCCGGACGGATATCGGCTGCGGCTTCAGGGCCGGATCGGGGCCTTTCCCGATGGCCGCGCCATCCGCTGCCGTTCAGCGGGCCCAGACCAGCGGCCTGTCTGTATCGCGGCCGTCCGGCTGGACCGCGTTGCTTTTGAAGAGGCCGAGGGCTCAAGCCTCGCCGAATGGCGGGTGGGCGGATAAACCGACCTTACGGTTGCAGCCGATAGCCGCCCGCATCGGTCAGGAGCAGACGCGTCTGACCCGGCTCGGGCTCGATCTTTTGACGCAGCCGATAGATGTGGGTCTCCAGCGTGTGGGTGGTGACCCCGGCATTGTAGCCCCAGACCTCGGTCAGCAGTTCCTCGCGCGACACGGGCTTGGCTCCGGCGCGATAGAGATACTTCAGGATGTTGGTTTCCTTCTCGGTCAACCGGATCTTGCGGCCCTTCGGATCGACCAGAATTTTGCCTGCTGGTCTGAACGAATAGGGGCCGATCTGGAAGACCGCGTCCTCGGACTGTTCATGACTGCGCAGATGCGCCCGGATCCGGGCCAGCAGGACGGCGAACCGGAACGGCTTGGTGACATAATCATTCGCCCCACTGTCGAGTCCCAGCACCGTGTCGGCGTCCGAGTCCTGGGCCGTCAGCATGATGACCGGCGTCGAAACCCCGTCCTTGCGCAACAGGCGGCAGGCCTCGCGCCCATCCATATCGGGCAGGTCGACGTCCAGCAGGATCAGGTCGGCGCGGATCTCCCGCCCCAGCCGCACGCCCTCTGTGGCCGTGGCGGCCTGAACGGTTCTGAACTCCTCGTGCAGCGCCAGTTGCTCGGCCAGGGCCTCGCGCAGGTCGTCGTCGTCGTCGATGATAAGCAGGGTCTTGGCTGTGGGCATCTGTCTAGAATGGCGAGGCTTGGCCCGATCGCCAAGGCGGCGATGGAAATTCCGCTGGAATCAGCCCCTAGAGGGCATGAGATCGAGGTTTCGTTCCCCGAACAGCGCCGATCCGACGCGCACATGGGTCGCGCCCAGCCGGATCGCCGCCTCGAAATCCCCGCTCATCCCCATGGACAGGACATCCAGACCGTTACGGGTGGCGATCTTTGCCAGAAGGGCGAAATGCAGGATCGGCTCCTCGTCGGCCGGCGGAATGGCCATGAGCCCCTCCACCGTCAGCCCGGCGGCGCGGGCCTCCGCGATCAGGGCGTCGACGTCGCGCGGTGCGACCCCGGCCTTTTGGGGCTCCTCGCCGGAGTTGACCTGCACCAGCAGCCGGGGCGAACGGCCCGATTTACTGGACGCCGCAGCCAAGGCCCCGATCAGTTTCGGCCGATCGAGGGTCTCGATCACATCGAACAGGGCCACCGCATCGCCGGCCTTGTTGGACTGCAGCGGGCCGATCAGGCGCAGTTCCAGATCCGGCAGGCCCGCGCGCCGGTCGCTCCAGCGGGTCTGGGCTTCCTGCACCCGGTTCTCGCCGAACACCCGCAGGCCGCAGGCAAGGGCCTCATCGATCGCGCCGGGCGGCTGGGTCTTGGACACGGCGGTCAGGGTCACCGACGCCGGATCGCGGCCCGCAGCCTTCGCCGCGGCCTCCATGCCGGCGCGGATCACGGCCAGCCGATCGGCGAGGGCTTGCGGCATGGACGCCGGGCGCGAAGCGGGGGATGAGGCAGGCATGGACGAACCGGAAATGACGAAAGGGGTGGCCCGGCTCTGGGCCGTGGCGCAGGCCTTAGCCCGCACCGCCCACGCTGTCAGGGGGGACGTGGTGCCGCGCCTGCCGCCGCTGCTGTTCTTCACCGATCCCGACCGAACCCCCCGTCCGTGGGAAATCGCGGCCACCCTGCCCCCTGGGTCCGGCGTGGTCTATCGCCACTTCGGAGCCCCGGACGCCCTGACACAGGCCTTGCGGCTGCGCGCCGTGACCAGGGACCGGGGGGTCAGGCTTCTGGTCGGGCTGGACGCCGATCTGGCGGACCGGATCGGGGCGGACGGCCTGCATCTGCCCGAACGGGCCCTGTCCGCCGGCTATGCCCTGTCCGGACGTCGCCCGGACTGGATCCTGACGGGCGCAGTGCATTCGGTGGAGGCGGCGCTCGGGGCCCGCGATCTGGACGGGGTGGTGCTGTCGCCCATCTTTCCCGCTGGCGGACGCTCGGCGGAGCGGCGACCTCTGGGCATCGCTGCC
Source organism: Caulobacteraceae bacterium (assembly GCA_019748095.1). Classification (GTDB taxonomy): domain Bacteria; phylum Pseudomonadota; class Alphaproteobacteria; order Caulobacterales; family Caulobacteraceae; genus Brevundimonas. The sequence continues at coordinate 21,372 of JAIEQA010000032.1, forward strand.
CTGACCCGGGCCAGCGCGGGACGCACGCCGGTCATCGCCCTTGGCGGGATTGATGCGGAAACCGCCGACGGTCTGGTGGGGACAGGGGCCAGCGGCCTTGCGGCCGTTAACGGCCTGGCTCGACCGGGGTCTGCCTAGAAGCGGAACAGGGTTTCCAGACGCACCCGGGGCTGGGCCCGGCGGTCGGTCTCGGGGGCTCGGGCCGGATCCTGTTCCGGCGTGGCAAGCCCTGCGGCGGCCCCGACGCGCAGGCGCGGCGACAGTCTGTAATAGGCCCCGGCCTCGACATCACCCCACGCGGTCTCGCGACCCACGGGCTGGTTCAGGTTGAAATCCAGACCCCAACGGCCGTTGTCGTTCCAGCGCAGGCCCCGACGCGGGGTGGCCGGAGCCGAACGCTGGGCCGAACTGGCCTCGGACAGGGTCACGGCAGGCGCGCGCGACCGGGCCTGGGCCGACGCTTCGCCCGCCACGCCGACGAAGGCGAGCAGACCCAGAGTTCCAGCGAGCACCGCGCGCAAACGCATTTCCGACCCTTTGACCCGGTCCTTGCGACCAGATTCACATTGTATCGCGCGACGTCTTAATCGCGTGTGGACGAATAGACACCGGTTATCCCCGGGGTCAACGCAACGGGACTGCACGGCTCGGGTTCCGGCCAATCCGGTTCCGGCCTGTGGCGCATGCGTCACGCGAACCCGGTCGGCCCGCCTTCGCGCAGCCGGGGAACCCCCGCGAATGACCCGCTGGACGGGCCGGGGCGGACAACCGCCGTCGGTCGGCCTTGTCATCGCCCCTTTTCAGCGTGTTATAGAGCCGCGCGTGGTGAACGGTCACGGATCGTTGCGCCATCGCCCGCCCCCCGCAACGGGAAGAAGGCGGTCCGCCCTGAGGGAGACGACGTTCTATGGGTTCTGTTCGCGGCAAGACGGTCCTGGTGACCACACTTCTGGTCTCCGGCGGTCTGCTCCTCTCCGCCTGTGGCAGCCTGCCGTTCACCGGCGACCGCTCGGCTCCGCGCGCCGACGTCCAGCAGGGCATCGGCGTCAACGGCTATCTGTGGCGAGCGACGCTCGACACCCTCAGCTTCATGCCCCTGCTGACCGCCGATCCGTGGGGTGGCGTCGTGAACTACGACTGGTACGTCAATCCCCAGACGCCGAACGAGCGCTTCAAGGCTACGGTCTTCATCCTTGACACCCGCCTGCGCGCCGACGCCCTGAACGTCACCGTGACCAAGGAAGTCCGCGATGCGTCCGGCCAGTGGACCGCCGCCCCGGTCACGGCCCAGACCGAGGCCGATCTGGAGAACGCCATCCTGACCCGCGCGCGCCAGCTGAACCTGTCCAACGCGGGCTGACACCACGTCGTCACCCTCGGCCTTGTGCCGAGGGCCCATGGACAGCGGGCCACGACCGAAAGCATAGAGGTCTCCAGATGGGTCCTCGGCACAAGGCCGAGGATGACGAATCATATTCAGGAATCCCGTGTCCGCCTCCCCGACCCGCTACGACCCCAAGATCGCCGAACCCCGCCAGCAGGCCCGCTGGGCGGACGCGAACGCCTTCGTCACCCGGGATACGGGCCGGCCCAAGTACTATGTCCTTGAAATGTTTCCCTATCCTTCGGGGAACATCCATATGGGTCACGCCCGCAACTATGTGATGGGCGACGTGGTGGCACGCCACAAGCGGGCCCAGGGGTTCGACGTCCTGCATCCCATGGGCTGGGACGCCTTCGGCATGCCGGCCGAAAATGCCGCCATGGAACGTGGCATCCATCCCAAGGGCTGGACCTACGACAACATTGCCGCCATGCGCGCCCAGCTGAAACTGCTGGGCCTGTCGCTGGACTGGTCGCGCGAGTTCGCCACCTGTGACCCGGAATACTATGGCCAGCAGCAGGCCTGGTTCCTGGAGCTGTATCGGCGCGGCCTGGTCTATCGCAAGGACGGGGTCGTCAACTGGGACCCGGTCGACAACACGGTTCTGGCCAATGAACAGGTCATCGACGGCAAGGGGTGGCGTTCCGGAGCCCCGGTCGAGAAGCGCAAGCTGAACCAGTGGTTCCTGCGCATCACCGACTATGCCGACGACCTGATCGACGGCCTGAAGACGCTGGATCGCTGGCCCGAGAAGGTCCGGCTGATGCAGGAAAACTGGATCGGACGGTCGAAGGGCGCAACCCTGTGGTGGGACATCGCAGAAGTCCCTGATTTCCTGCCCGCCGCGCCCGAGGGCCAGCCCAGCCACGACCGTGACCCGATCGAGGTCTATACCACGCGGCCTGACACCCTGTTCGGGGCCAGTTTCCTCGCCCTGGCCCCCGATCATCCCCTGACAAAGACGATCGCCGAGCACCGGCCGGACGTCGCGGACTTCGTTCAGGCCTGCGCCCGGACCGGCACCAGCGAGGCCGACATCGAGAAGGCCGAAAAGCTGGGCGTCGATCTGGGCATCCGCGTCCGCCACCCGTTCGATCCTGACCGGACCCTGCCCGTCTGGTCGGCCAATTTCGTGCTGTCGACCTATGGATCCGGTGCCATCTTCGGTTGCCCCGGCCACGACCAGCGCGACCTCGATTTCGCCCGCAAATACGATCTGCCGGTCACACCCGTCGTCCGGCCCGACGGGGCGGAGACGGTTGAGATCGAGACCGAGGCCTATGTGGGACCGGGCCGGATTTTCAACTCGGGCTTCCTCGACGGTCTGTCGATCGAGGACGCCAAGGCCGCCGCCATCGCGCGTCTCGAGGCCGCCGATCAGGGCAAGGGCGCAACCATCTACCGCCTGCGCGACTGGGGCGTGTCGCGGCAGCGCTACTGGGGCTGCCCCATCCCGGTCGTCCACTGCGGGACCTGTGGCGTCGTCCCTGTGCCGGCGAACCAGTTGCCGGTCGTCCTACCCGACGACGTGACTTTCGATGTGCCCGGCAATCCGCTGGATCGCCATCCGACGTGGAAACACGTCAAATGCCCGTCCTGCGGGGCCGACGCCGCACGCGAGACGGACACGCTCGACACCTTCGTGGACTCCAGCTGGTATTTCGCCCGCTTCACCGACCCCACGGCGGCAGAACCGATCAACAAGGCGGCCGCCGATCGCTGGCTGGCCGTCGACCAGTATATCGGCGGGGTCGAACATGCCGTCCTGCACCTGCTGTACGCCCGGTTCGTCACCCGGGCCCTGTCCGACGCCGGCATGCTGTCGGTCAAGGAACCGTTCGCGGGCCTGTTCACCCAGGGGATGGTCGTCCATGAGACCTACAAATCCCGGAACGGCAACTGGCTGACCCCCGAGGAGGTGGAGAAGCGCGACGGCATCTGGGTTGATCGCGAACTGGGACAGCCCGTGGTTGTCGGTGACATCGAAAAGATGTCGAAGTCGAAGAAGAACGTGGTCGCCCCGCAGGAAATCCTCGACAGCCACGGTGTGGATGCCGGCCGCCTGTTCGTCCTGTCCGACAGCCCGCCCGAGCGTGACGTGCAATGGACCCCCGGCGGGGTCGAGGGGGCCAGCCGCTTCGTCCAGCGGGTCTGGACCCTGTTCGACGGCTTCAACCCCGCTGCCGCCGGCGACCCGGCCGTGGACGCGGCTCTGCGCAAGGAAACCCACAAGGCCATCAAGGCCGTGTCGGATGGCGTCGAAGGCTTCCGCTTCAACTCGGCCATCGCCAAACTGTATGCTTTCGTGGCCACCCTGCGCGATCACGACAGCGCCTCCGGGGCGGCGCGGCGCGAGGCCCTGTCGGCACTCGCCCGCCTGATCGCCCCCTTCACCCCCCACCTGGCCGAAGAAGGCTGGACCCGGCTGGGCGAGGCCGGGATGGTTCTGGACGCGCCCTGGCCCGTCTTCGATCCGGCCCTCGCGGCCGATGACGATGTGGTCCTGCCGATCCAGATCAACGGCAAACGCCGGGGCGAGATCACCATGCCCCGCGGCGCGGATCCGAAGGCCGTGGAGGCCGAGGCGCTCGCCAACCCCGTCGTTCAGGCCTATCTGGAAGCCAACAGCCAATCGATCCGCAAGGTGATCGTCGTGCCCGATCGTATCGTCAATCTGGTGGCCGGATGAGCCCGGCCGGCGCGCGCACCGGTGCGTGGCCTGCTTCAGTCGCCGTCGTGTCCGTGTGTCTGCTGCTCGCCGGCTGCGGGTTCACCCCCCTGTACGGGGACGCGGGCGGATCTCCGGCCCTGGGTCGCATCGCCGTCTCGGCCCAGGACGACCGGCTGGGCTACCGGCTACGCGAACAGCTGGAGGACGCCCTGGGGTGGGATCGCGGAGCAAGCCCACTCTACCGGCTCGAGACCGTGGCCGAACAGAGCCGTCGACCGCTGGGCCGGCGGATCGACGACACCGCGACCCGTTATGAGCTGACGGTCCGCGCCGTCTGGACCCTGACGCCGGCCGCCGGCGGTCCGCCCTTAACCGGCACCGAGACCGTCACCACCACCTATGCCGCCGCCGACCAGCCCTACGCCGCCATCGCGGCCCAGCAGGACGGCGAGGACCGCGCGGCCGCCGAACTGGCCCGGCTGATCCGGCTGGATGTCATGCGGGCCCTGTCCGCCTCATGATTCTGGCCAAGCGGCCCGAGGTGGACCGCTTTCTGGCCCGGCCCGACGCCGGGATCCGGGCCGCCGTGATCCATGGCAAGGACCGCTCGGGCGTAGCCGAACGGGCGGAAATCCTCTGCAGGGCCATCACGCCCGACCTCAACGACCCGTTCAATGTCACCCTGCTGACCGATTCCGACATCGACGGCGACGAGGCCCGGCTGGAAGAGGCCCTGACCGCCCTGTCCATGATCGGCGGCCGGCGGCTGGTCCGGGTCCGTCTGGGCGGGGACAAGGCCTCGGTCGACAAGATGCTGGCCGCCGCGCTCAAGACCCACGGCGACGGCGGTTACAATCCCGACGCCATGCTGGTGATCGAGGCCGGGGCTCTGGGTCGCGACTCCGCCCTGCGCAAGGCGGCTGAGGCCGGCAAGGCCTCGGTCGGGATCGCCTGCTATGAGGACGAGGCGGGGGACATCGCCCGCATGACGCGCGAGGCCCTGGCCGTTGACAAGGTCGGCCTGACCAGCGACGCCCTCGCCACCTTCGTCGCCCGCCTGCCGAAGGAACGCGGCCTGATGCGGCAGGAGATCGAACGACTGGCCCTGTATGTCGGCCCGGGATCGGGCCGCACCATCGATGTCGAGGAGCTGGAGGCCCATCTGGGGGTCGAGGCCGACGCCTCCCTGTCTGACGCCGCGCTTCAGGCCTTCGGCGGTCGGCCTGCCCCGGCCCAGGGCGGTCTCCGGCGGGCTCTGGCCGAGGGCGAAAGCGCCGTCATGGCCGTGCGCTCGGCCTCGATCCATCTGGGCAAATTGCGCCGGATCAACGTCCTTCAGGCCTCCGGGGCCGGAGCCAAGGAGGCCGCCAAGGCCGCCGGGGTGTTCTGGAAACAGGAGGCGGAGATGCTGCGTCAGGCGCGCGCCTGGCGTCTGGAGGACCTCGACATCGTTCAGGACAGTGTCAACACCGCCGACGTCGCCACCAAGACGACGGGCATGCCCGAACATCTGATCGCAGAACGCCTGTTGCTGGAGATTGCCGCCCGGGCCCGGCGGCTGGGGCTGTAGAGCAGAAACGCCCGGGGTCTGTTAGCGCCCCTTGTCATCCCGGCCGCAGCGAAGCGGAGAGCCGGGACGGTGGACGTTGATCCCCACACTCCCGGAAATCGCGCTTGCGATTGTCCGGGAGACCGTCGAGGCGCTCTGGCTGTCTCCCGGACAGCCGCTTCGCGTCTTCCGGGAGGCTTCGGAACCCGTCCTTTCGTCCCGGACAATCGCTGGCGCGATTTCCGGGATGACAAGGCAGCGGTCTGTCGTTCTGCCCTACCCCCGCTTGGACGCCTTGCGGAAGGCGGGCTTGGCCAGGGCCGCGCTCTTGGCGGCAACGGCCCGCTCATCGGCCTTGCCGCCCCCCATACCGGCATGGGCGGGCGCATTGGCCTTCTTGGCGGCGAGGACGCGTTTCAGGGCTTCGGAGGCAGTTTCGGGCGTATCGGTCATGATCCACCCATAGCACACAGCCGGCTCAGGACCGCATCAGGCGCCGGCACAGATCATCCAGCTGTTCCAGACTGCCCCAGGACAGGGTCAGTTCGCCCTTCCCGCCGCGGTCAACCATGGCGACCTTCAGGCCCAGTGCATCGGCGAGATCCTGTTCCAGGGCCGCCAGATCCGGCGAGGCTGATCCGCCCGACGTGGCCTTGCCCGGCTTTCCGGGACCCGATCCCTGTTCGGCCTTGCGGGCCAGGGCCTCGGTCTGGCGTACGTTCAGGCCCTGGGCCACGACCAGATCGGCAAGGGCGTCGGGATTGGTGGCCGTCAGCAGGGCCCGGGCGTGGCCGGCCGACAGCCGGCCCTCCAGCACGTGATCCCGCGCACCCGGCGTCAGCTGGGTCAGGCGCAGCGTATTGGCGACATGGCTGCGCGACTTGCCGACGATGCCGGCGACCGCGTCCTGTGTCCGTCCGAACCGCTCCATCAGCAGGGCATAGGCGCTGGCCTCTTCCAGCGGATTGAGATCGGCGCGCTGGACGTTCTCGATGATCGCGACTTCCAGAACCTCCAGATCGTCCATCTCGCGGACGATGATCGGCACCTGGGTCAGGCGCGCCGCCTGGGCCGCGCGCCACCGGCGCTCGCCGGCGATGATCTGCCAGCGGCCGTCCTCGCCGGGCTGGGCCCGGACCAGAATCGGCTGAAGCACGCCCTTGTCGCGGATCGACTGGGTCAGCTCCTCATGGTCGGCCTTGGTGAACAGCTTGCGCGGCTGATCCGGATTGGGCTTCAGGGCCTCGACCGGCACCGACAGGACACCGGCCGGCAGGGCGGCACCCTCCGCCACCGACACAGCTTCATTGACGGGTTCGCCCAGCAGGGCCGACAGACCCCGACCCAGACCGCGTTGACGTTCAGACAAAATCCTGGTTCCGTTTCTTTATCACGCTGCGAGGCGACGCCGTTCGCGCCCCACGACTTCCTTGGCCAGCCGCAGATAGGCCTGGCTGCCGGTGCATTTCAGATCATAGATCAGGACAGGCTTGCCGAATGACGGAGCCTCCGACACCCGCACATTCCGGGGAATGACGGCCTCATAGACCTTGTCGCCGAAATGGGCCCGGACGTCCGCCGCCACCTGTCCCGACAGGGCGTTGCGGCGATCGAACATGGTCAGGACCAGACCCTGGATCTCCAGCGTCGGATTCAACGATTGACGCACCATCTCGATGGTCTTCATCAACTGTGTAAGCCCCTCGAGGGCGAAGAACTCGCACTGCAGCGGGACAAGCACCCCGTCGGCCGCCGCCATCGCGTTCAGCGTCAGCAGGTTCAGCGACGGCGGACAGTCGATCAGCACATAGTCATACGCGGTATGGCCGTCCTGCCCCTGCGCGGCCAGCGCGTCGCGAAGCCGGAACGACCGGCGATCGGCCTGGCTCAGTTCGATCTCGACCCCCGACATGTCGTGATCGGCCGGGATGATATCCAGCCCCGGCACCGCCGTCTTCACCGCCGCATCGTGAACCGACCGCCCATCAACAATGACGTCATAAATGGTTATCCGACGTGTTTCACGTGGAACACCCAGACCGGTCGAGGCATTGCCCTGCGGATCCATGTCCACGATCAGCACCTTCTCCCCGATCGCGGCCAGGGCCGTGCCCAGATTGATCGCGGTCGTCGTCTTGCCGACCCCGCCCTTCTGGTTCGACACCGCCAGCACGCGGGGCGGCCGTCGACCGTCAGGCCGGACCGGGGATGTCTGGGTCATGCTAACCACGGTGTTGATTCCCACGGGGACGGAGGCTCCGGACGGTGACGATACGGCCGCGCGGATCGCTCCGCGATACCGTCAAGCCTGCATCCACTTGCCAGACCCGAGCCGCCTCCCGCAACTCAGCCTCGGCCTTCTCTCCCTTGAGAAACAGACCTTGTGCACCGCGCTTGAGATACGGCTGTGCATAACCCAGCAGTTTGTCGAGCGGGGCCACGGCCCGGGCGGTCACCACGTCGACCGTGATCGCCTGGGCCTCGGCCCGGCCCCAGACCACCTTCGCCGGCAGGGCCAGGTCATCGACGACCGTCTGCAGAAACCGGCAACGCTTCTGGAGGGAATCGATCAACCAGACCGTCGCGCCTAGCCGGTCCTTCAGCAGGATCGCCAGCACCACCCCGGGGAAACCGGCCCCGGCCCCGATGTCCGCCCAGGTCCGCGCTTCGCCGGCCAGGTCCAGCAACTGGGCCGAATCCCACGCATGGCGGTTCCAGAAATCCGGCAGGCTGTCAGGCCCGACCAGGTTCATCACCGCATTGGCCTCGGTCAGCAAAATGCGAAACCGCTCCAGCTCGGCCATCCGCTCCGGCGTCGCGCCCGTCAGGGCCTGAAACTCATCCGCGGTCATCAGGCGGCGACCGCGGCCTTCTTCACATGCGACAGCAGGGCCGTCAGGGCCCCCGGGGTCACCCCCTCGATCCGGCCGGCCTGGCCCAGGGTGCGGGGCTGGACCCGGGCCAGCTTCTCACGCACCTCGTTCGACAGCCCGCCGATCGCCGCATAGTCGATCCCGGCCGGAAGCGTCAGCGCCTCTTCGCGACGCAAGGCCTCCGCGTCCGCGGTCTGCCGGTCCAGATATCCGGCATAGCCGGCGTCGATCTCGACCTGCTCCCGCACCGCCGGGGTCCAGCCGGCAATCTCCGGATAGGCCACCTCGAACCTGGACAGATCGACGCCCGGATAGGCGAGGAGGTCCCGCATGGATCGGCGCTGCCCATCGGCATTGACCGGCACGCCCAGGGCCTGGGCCTGATTGGGCGTGAACCGCGTGTCCCGGACCAGGGCCGTCGCGGCCTCAAGCGCTGCCGCCTTGGCCCCGAACACCGCTGCCCGCGCCCCGGACACGATCCCGGCCTCGATTCCGAGAGGGGTCAACCGTTGATCCGCATTGTCGGCCCGAAGGGTCAACCGGTACTCGGCCCGGCTGGTGAACATCCGGTAGGGCTCGGTCACACCGCGTGTGACCAGATCGTCGATCATCACCCCGATATAGGCCTGGTCCCGCCCCAGCACGATTTCCGCCGATCCGGCCGCCGCCCGCGCGGCGTTCAGACCCGCAATCAACCCTTGAGCGCCCGCCTCCTCATACCCGGTCGTACCGTTGATCTGACCGGCCAGATACAGGCCTGGCCGCGACTTGACCTCGAGCGCCTGGGTCAGGGCCCGGGGATCGACAAAATCGTACTCGATCGCATAACCGAACCGGAACACCTCGACCGCTTCCAGCCCCGGCATGGTCCGCAGGAAGGCCGACTGGGTCTCGGGCGACACCGAGGTCGAGATCCCGTTCGGATAGACGGTCGGATCGTCCAGACCCTCCGGCTCCAGAAACACCTGGTGCGAGGTCTTGTCGGCGAACCGCACCACCTTGTCCTCGATCGAGGGACAATAGCGCGGCCCCCGTCCGGTCAGCCGGCCGCCGTAGACCGCGCTCTCTCCCAGATTGGCCGCGATGATGGCATGGGTCTCTTCGGTCGTGTGGGTGATGCCGCAGGCGATCTGGGGCACATCGATCCGGTCGCTCAGGAAGCTGAACGGCACGGGGTCGGCATCCGCCGCCTGCATCTCCAGCCGGTCCCAGGCGATGGTGCGACCGTCCAGCCGCGCGGGCGTCCCGGTCTTCAGCCGTCCCATCGGCAGGCCTGCGCCATAGAGATCCGCCGCCAGCCCTGTCGAAGGGGCCTCCCCATGCCGTCCGGCGGGGATCCGTTCGTCGCCGCGATGGATGACCCCGTTCAGGAAGGTCCCCGTGGTCAGGACGACCGCGCCGGCTTTCAGATCGGCACCGTCGCCGGCGCGGACCCCGACCACCCGGTCGCCGTCCATAAGCAGGGCCTCGGCCGTCCCGGCTCTGCGGGTCAGATTGGGGGTCTGCGCCAGTTCGGCCTGCATGGCCTCGCGATACAGACGCCGGTCGATCTGGCTGCGCGGCCCGCGCACGGCCGCGCCCTTGGACCGGTTCAGCATCCGGAACTGGATGCCCGAGACATCGGCCAGCCGCCCCATCAGCCCGTCCAGGGCGTCGATCTCACGGACCAGATGGCCCTTGCCCAGGCCGCCGATGGCCGGGTTGCAGGACATTTCGCCGATCGTCTCAAGCGACTGGGTCAGCAGCAGGGTGCGCGCGCCAAAGCGGGCCGAGGCGGCGGCGGCTTCACAGCCGGCGTGGCCACCGCCGATGACGATGACGTCGAAAGAAGAAGTTGCGGACATAGTCGGGGGCATAGGGGAAAACGCGTTCCGGCGCCACGGCCGGTCTGTTTCACGTGAAACAGAAGCGACCGCAGGGCTGACCTATTTACCGATGCAGAACGTGGAGAAGACCTCGCCGAGCACATCCTCGACCCCGATTGCCCCGGTCACCCGCGCCAGCGCATCCGCCGCCTGGCGCAGATCCTCCCCGGCCAGCTCGGGGGCATCGGCCAGCCTTGCCCGGCCCGCCTTCACAGCCTCCAGCGCCTCAGTCAGTCTGCGCCGATGCCGCTCGCGGGTCACCGCCGGAAAATCCGCTCCCGACAGATCCCGGGCCAGCCGCTCGGCGAGCCCGTCCTGAAGCGCCTTCATCCCGTCCCCGGTCACAGCGCTGACCCTATACCCCGGGCGTGCTGGCGTTCCGCCCAGATCCGCCTTGGTCCACACGAGGAAGTCGTCGGCCCGGACAAAGTCCGCCGCGTCGCCGTCGGGATCGCTCGGGCCCCGGACCCACAGTCTCAGATCGGCAGCCTCCGCCCGCGCCCGGGCACGCCGCACGCCCTCGGCCTCCACCACATCCGCGCTCTCGCGCAATCCGGCAGTGTCGGACAGGGTCACGGCATAGCCGCCGATGTTCAGAACGGCATCAATGACGTCCCGGGTGGTGCCAGGGATCGGCGTCACAATGGCCGCTTCCCGCTCGACCAGCGCATTGAACAGCGCCGACTTCCCGGCATTGGTCTCCCCAATCAGAACGATGCGATAGCCGTCCCGCACACGCCGTCCCCGCTCCGCGTCCTCAAGCGCCGTCTCCAGATCCGCGATCAGCCGATCGAGGACGGAACCCGCGGTTGCCGCCAGATGATCGGGCACATCCTCATCGGGAAAATCGATCTCGGCCTCGACCAGCGCCAGCGCCGTCAGCAGGTCGCTACGGAAGCCGGCGTAGGTGCGTGACAGCGCTCCATCCAGCTGGGCCAGGGCCTGCGCCGTCTGCGCTGTCGTCTCGGCGTCGATCAGATCCGCCACCGCCTCCGCCTGGGCCAGATCCATCCGGCCGTGCTGGAAGGCGCGGCGGGTAAACTCCCCGGGCTCGGCGGGCCGCACGTCGAGCGCGATCAGTGCCGATGAGACCGCCTCGACCACCGCCCTGCCGCCGTGCAGATGCAGTTCAGCGCAGTCCTCGCCCGTGTAGCTGCGGGGACCGGGAAAGCGAAGCACCAGCGCCTGATCCAGAACCGACCCGCCGTGCTGCAACGTTCGGAGGCTGGCCATTCGCGGCGACAGACCGGGAACCCCGAGGACGCCAAGCACCCGCTCCGTCTCTCGCCCGGAGATACGGATCACCGCAATCGCTCCCCGACCCGGGGGCGTCGCGAGCGCGAAGATTGTGTCGTTCATCATCGACGTCTCCTCCCCAGCGGCAAGGCCGATGGGGAGGTGGCAGCGAGCCCTTTGCGAGCTGACGGAGGGGTTCTGGCCGTCAGCGAGGTCTCCTCCATCACGAAGAGAGGCCGCGTCGTGCCACCTCCCCATCGCTGCGCGACAGGGAGGATACTCCGCAGGTTCACTTCGGTGTCGTCACCGCCGCCTGCATCAACTGGCGGAACTGTTCCTGGGCCTGGATTCCGAAGCTCGCCCAGGACTTCATCAGCTCTTCCGGCTGCATGGCCGCGAGGTTGGAGTCCATCCGTTTCTGCATCTCGGCGACCAGATGATCGTTCAGCGGCTGAACATCGGGCAGGCCGAGAAAATGCCGGGCCTCCGCCGGGGTGCAGTCGATCTCGACATTGACCTTCATCGTGGTCTCCCTGTTTCACGTGAAACATATCAGAACGACTGCCCTCAGGCAGCCTCGCACCGCGTACGAGGCGACAGGGCCACCCTTATGTATTCATCGACTGGAAGAAGTCGGCGTTGTTCTTGGACTGACGCAGCTTGTCGAGCAGGAACTCGATCGCGTCCTGCGGACCCATCGGGTTCAGGATGCGGCGCAGCACATAGGTCTTGGTCAGCTGGTCCTTCGGCGTGATCAGCTCTTCCTTGCGGGTGCCGGACTTCAGCACATCGATGGCCGGGAAGATGCGCTTGTCGGCGACCTTCCGGTCCAGCACGATCTCGGAGTTGCCGGTGCCCTTGAACTCTTCGAAGATCACCTCGTCCATCCGGCTGCCGGTGTCGATCAGCGCCGTGGCGATGATGGTCAGGCTGCCGCCCTCCTCCACGTTCCGCGCGGCACCGAAGAAGCGCTTGGGCCTCTGCAGGGCGTTGGCGTCGACGCCCCCGGTCAGGACCTTGCCCGACGAGGGAACCGTGGCGTTATAGGCCCGGCCCAGACGCGTGACCGAGTCCAGCAGGATGACGACATCCTTCTTGTGCTCGACCAGGCGTTTGGCCTTTTCGATCACCATCTCGGCCACGGCGACGTGGCGGGTGGCGGGCTCATCGAAGGTCGAGGCCACGACCTCACCCTTCACCGTGCGCTGCATGTCCGTCACTTCTTCCGGGCGCTCATCGATCAACAGGACGATCAGCGAGACCTCGGGATGGTTGGCCTCGATCGACTTGGCGATGTTCTGCAGCATCACCGTCTTGCCGACCCGCGGCGGGGCGACGATCAGGCAACGCTGGCCCTTGCCCAGAGGCGCGACGATATCGATGACCCGACCGGAGCGGTCCCGCAGGGTGGGATCCTGGATCTCCATGATCAGCCGCTCATTGGGATACAGCGGCGTCAGGTTGTCGAAATTGACCTTGGTGCGGACCGTTTCCGGGTCCTCGAAATTGATGGTGTCGACCTTCAGCAGGGCGAAGTAACGCTCGCCCTCGCGCGGGCCGCGCACCGCGCCATGAACCGTGTCGCCCGAACGCAGGCCGAAGCGGCGGATCTGGGACGGCGAGACATAGACATCGTCCGGCCCCGGAAGATAATTGGCATCGGGGGAGCGCAGGAAACCGAAGCCGTCGGGCAGCATTTCCAGCGTGCCCGAGGCGATGATCTCGACCTCCTCATCCGCCAGCGTCTTCAGGATGGCGAACAGCAGATCCTGTTTGCGCAGGTTGGAGGCATTCTCGATATCGAGCTGTTCTGCAAAGGCCACCAGTTCGACCGGCGACTTGTCGTTCAGCTCCTGCAGGGTGATCCGGCCGGTTGGAACGACGGACTCGCCCTCCTCCTCGGCATCGTCACCGATGTCGGCCGCAACATCGGCGTCATTGGCTCCGTCGGCCTGGGACGTATCCTGAGCCGTCGGCTCGCCGTCAGCGGGCTCGATCTCGGGCATGTCGTTCGGGGTATCGGTCACATCGGTCATGTCGGAACTCGGGATTCACGCCGTCCCGACCCGGCGTCAGCTGACGTCGGGCGGAGAAGGATGGGGAGGTGTGGCCTTTCGGCCGAGGGGAACGTCGGGTCCAAGAGCGGCACGGGTCCCGGGGGAACGGCCAGCGATCGGTCGACGCGGAGAGAAGGGCAGCGCCGCAAGAACGACGCCTCGCCTTTAGCCGAACCACGAACCGAGGGCGCCGGTCAAGCGTCGCGGGTCAGAACGTCCACTCTGTCGCCACTGACAGCACCATGACAATGGCCAGGACGAACGGTACCTCATTGGTCATGCGCCAGAATTTCGACGTCCGGACCGAGGTTCCGGCCAGAACTCGCTTGCGCTCGGCCAGCAGATATTCGTGCCAGCCGGTCAGCAACAGGACACCGACCAGTTTCGCGATCATCCACGGCTCATGCAGGAAGCTGAAATCAGCCCCGCCGCCGCTGCGGACCCAGATCAGGGCGAGACCGAAGACCCAGGCGACGATCATCGCCGGCCGCAGGATGATTGCGATCAGTCGGCCCTGCCAAAGTCGCAACAGCGTCCGCATCTCGCTCTTCAGCGGTTCGGGCTTATCGGCCTGTTCCGCGTCATAGGCATACAGACGGGGCAGGAACAGAAGACCGGCCATCCAGGCGATCACCGCCAGGATGTGCAGGCCCCGATCCAGATCATACCAGTTCATGCGGCCCGCTGTTCGGCCTGGAACGGACAGGCCTTCCAGCGTCCCTGACAGCCGGGCCCGGCCGGAGCCGTTCCGGTGCGGTCGAGACTCTGGACCACCGCCTCGCCCAGGGCCCCGATGAACAGATCGGCGATCCCGACCGCCGGCACCCGCAGATAGGGGTGAACCCCGGCCTCATGGGCCAGTTCGCCGTATTCGATATCCAGCTCGACCAAGGTCTCGATATGCTCGGACACAAAGGCGATCGGTGTGACCACCAGACCCACCCCGTCCGCACCGGCCGCAAGAATGGCGTCCGGCGTCGAGGGCCCCAGCCATTTCAACGGTCCCACCCGGCTCTGGTAGCACAGCAGCCAGTCGCTCAGACCCGCCAGCTCGGCGACGGCCGCTACCGTCGCCTCAACCTGTTCCTGATAGGGATCGCCGTCCTTGTGCACCAGTTTCTCGGGAATGCCGTGGGCCGAGAACAGCACCCGGACCGGTCGACCCGGATAGTCACGCTCGGCTACGGCCAGCTGGTTGCGGATGCCCTCGGCCTGGGCCGCGATCCAGCCCGGTGCCCGGGGATAGCAGCAGATCGCCCGCACCCTGCCGGGGCCGGTGTAGGCGGCCTTCCACGCCTTCAGCGACGACTGGGTCGTGGTGGTCGAGAACTGCGGATAGAGAGGCAACAGGACGACCTCGTCCGGCGCATAGGCCGCCACCGCCGCTGCGGCCTCCTCCGTCATCGGATGCCAATAACGCATCGCCATGAAGCTGCGCACCTCATCATCCGGCAGGAGCGCGGCCAGACGCGCGTCGAGTGCCGCCATCTGGGCCCGGGTCTCACCCTTCAGCGGCGATCCGCCATTGGCGTCCATCTGGGCATAGTTGGCCTGGGCGCTGGCCTCGCGCCGCGACGAGATCAGTTTCGCCAGCGGGGTCCGGAACAGACCGGGCAGGCCGATGATGGCGGGGTCATTGAACAGGTTGAACAGGAAGGGTCGGACGGACGCCGCGTCGTCCGGCCCTCCAAGGTTGAACAGCACGACGGCTACGCGGCGCGGTCCCCGCTCCGCGGCGGGAGTCGAAGGCGCTTGGATCGCGGCCGTGCCGGCGTTGCGGCTCATTGGGCTCCGAGGCGTTTCAGGACCTGCTCGACGTGAGCGATCGGCACGTCCGGCAGGATGCCGTGGCCCAGGTTGAAGATCCATGGACCGGCACCCCATGCCTCCACAAGCTGGTCGACCCTGCGATCCAGCGCCGCACCGCCGACCCGCAGCAGCAGGGGATCCAGCGCCCCCTGGATCGGCTTGATCGCCTGGACCTCCCGGCCCCGCTGCAGCGAACAGGCCGTGTCCAGCGCAACGCCCTGCACATCGACCTCACGGGCGTACTGTGTCGCATGCAGGGCTGACCCGCGCGGAAAGCCGATCAGCGGCACCGTCACGCCCAGTTCCCGCACCCGCGCCACCAGCGCCTGATGGGGTTTCAGCACCAGCCGTTCGAACAGATCGTCCGGGAGACCCTCAGCCCAGCTCTCGAAGATCTTGAGGGCATCGGCCCCCGCGTCGGCCTGCATCTTCAGATACCAGGCGGTCGCCTCGACCAGCACCGCCAGAACCGCATCGACCTTTTCAGGCTCGGCATAGGCGTAGGACCGGGCCGTGGCCCGCTCGCCCTTGCCAATCGTATTGTGATGCCCGTCCAGCATATAGGTCGCCACCGTCCACGGCGCGCCCGCAAAGCCGATCAGGGCCCGCTCCGGCTCCAGCTGGCTACGCACCAGGCTCAGGGTCTGGCCCACCTGATGCAGGTGCTGGCCGGCCCCCTGCGCCAGCTCCCGCATATGCTCCACCGACGGCATCAGTCCCAGCCGGGGCCCCTCACCGGTCTCGAACCAGACGTCCTGGCCCAGGGCCTGGGGGATCAGCAGGATGTCGGCAAACACGATGGCTGCGTCGAACCCGAACCGCCGCATCGGCTGCAGCGTCGCCTCGGCCGCCATCTCCGGGTTCAGGCAGAAGGCGATGAAATCCGGAGCCTGCGCCCGCAAGGCCCGATACTCGGGCAGATACCGTCCTGCCTGCCGCATGAACCAGACGGGCGGCCGGGCCAGGGTCTCGCCCTGAAGGACACGGATCAACGACGGCGTTGTGCTCATGTCTTGGCTTTACGGGGCGAAAGCGCGGTCCTCAAGCCCGCACTCTTCCTCTTGTTCTGATCAAGAATCATAAAAGGAATGGAAGCAGACAGCAGGGGGCGGGATCGTGGGGACAGGATGCTGTCCGTCCTCCCCGCGATCGCACTTATCCCGGCCCCGGGCGTGAAAGCCGGGACACGGCGCAGGGCCCTGTCGAAACCGGGGATAATCCTTAACAAAACCCTAATGGCCGGGCTCCGGGCCTGACCTCGACCCCGGTCAACGCCTGGGGGTCGTTTACCCTTTGTTAGGATTTCCCCATGGGCAAGCGCGACCCCGTTGCGGCCGGGGAAGAAACGCACCCCGGCGTGCCGATCATCCCCGCCTGTCCCCGCTCGCCCGGGGCGATGGCCCGCGCTATAGAAATCCATGCCCCGCCGACGCGCTGCGGTGCCCCGTCCGATCCACAGGATAACGCCCATTCCCACCCCCTCTGACGCTTCTGTCCCCCCGGGACGTCGGGCATGAGCCCCGCCCGCCCCGCCGGGGCCTCGCGCCTCGCCACCTATTTTCATGTCCATCTGGTCTCGGATTCGACCGGCGAGACGCTCAACGCCATGGCCAAGGCGGTCACGGCCCGCTTCGATGGCGTGATCCCGATCGAGCACATCTATGCGCTCGTCCGTTCCGACAAACAGATGGACCGGGTCCTCGGCGAGGTCGCCGCCGCGCCCGGCGTGGTCCTGCACACCATCGTCGACCGGGAGCTGCGGGCCCAGCTGGAAGAGGGCTGCCGGGCCCTCGACATGCCCCATATCGGCGCGCTTGATCCCCTCGTGGGGGCCCTCTCCCGCTATCTGGGCGCGGCCCTGTCGACACGGGTCGGGGCCCAGCACACCCTCGACCACGACTATTTCAACCGCATCAGCGCTCTGGACTATGCCATGGCCCACGACGACGGTCAGGGCACGGCCGAACAGCTGGAGGGGGCCGACGTCGTTCTGGTCGGCGTCAGCCGGACCTCCAAGACCCCGACCTGTATCTATCTGGCCCACCGCGGCGTGCGCGCAGCCAATGTCCCCCTCGTCCCGGGTCAGGAAGACGGCGAACGGCTGGTCGGTCTGAAGAATCCCCTCGTCGTCGGCCTGACCGTGTCGCCGGACCGGCTGGTCCAGATCCGCCGCAACCGCCTCGAGGGTCTGAACGCCACCCACGCCTCGGCCTATGTCGAGCCCGATGCGGTCCGCGATGAGACGATCAAGGCCAAACGCGCCTTCGAGCGCCGGGGCTGGCCCACCATCGACGTCACCCGCCGGTCTGTGGAAGAAACCGCGGCCGCCATCCTGAACCTGCTGACCGAGCGGCGGTCCCACCGTGTCGGAGCCTCATGGTGAGCACCCTGTCTTCCCCCCGTCTGATCCTCGCCTCCCGCAGCGCCGCCCGCCGCGCCATGCTGACCGCCGCCGGCATCGCCTTCACAACTGAGGATTCGGGTGTGGATGAGGATGCAATCAAGGTCACGCTCGCCGGTCTCGACCCGGCCGGACTGGCGCTGGAACTGGCCCAGGCCAAGGCCCTCGCCGTCTCCACGCGTGATCCGGACGCCTGGGTCCTCGGGTCGGACCAGACCCTCGCGGTCGAGGGCGGCATGGTGTCCAAGGCCCCGGATCTGACCGCCGCCCGCGACCGGTTGCTGGCGCTGCGCGGCCGCCCCCACGCCCTGCATGCCGCCGCCGCCCTCGCGCACGGCGGTGAGGTGATCTGGTCGTCTGTGGATACAGCCCGGATGATGGTCCGCACCTTCTCGGACGCCTTCCTCGACACCTATCTGCAGACCGAGGGCGAGGCCCTGCTGGGATCCGTCGGCTGCTACAGGCTGGAGGGGATGGGTTCGCAACTGTTTGACCGGGTCGAGGGCGACTATTTCACGGTTCTGGGCATGCCGTTATGGCCGGTCCTGACCGAACTGCGCCGGGCCGGAGTGATCGCCGCATGAGCCGTATCCCCATCACCGGGGCCGCCCGGGTCGGCGGCATCGCTGGCAACCCTGTCACCCATTCCCTCAGCCCGGTCATCCACAACGCCTGGATCGCCGCCGCCGGTCTGGACGCAGCCTATGTGCCCTTCACCCCCCGCGATGCGGACGGGTTCGCCGCCCTGGTCGCGGCCGGTCGGGCGGGTCTTCTGGCCGGGATCAACGTCACCGCCCCGTTCAAGGAACAGGCCTTTGCCCTCGCCGACGAAAGCTCCCCCACGGCGACCGACAGCGGCTCGGCCAATATTCTGGTGTTTCGGGACGGCCGGGTTGTGGCCGACAGCAGCGACGGTCTGGGTCTGTTGATCGCCCTGCGCACCCAGGCCCCGGACCTGACGCTGGCCGGGACTCCCGTCGTCGTCCTCGGGGCCGGGGGCGCGGCCCGGGCCGCAGCGGCCACTCTCGCCGGGGCCGGGGCCCGGCCCCGGATCCTCAATCGCACCCCTGCCCGGGCCCAGGCGCTGGCCGACGATCTGGGAGGCGAGGTCAGCGTCGCCGATCCCGCCTCGGCGTTCGAGGGTGCCGGTCTGGTGGTCAATGCCCTCAGCGTCCGTCCCGACATCGATCTGGACCGGCTGGATCGCCAGACCGTGGTCATGGACATGACCTATCGCCCCGTCGTGACGGAGTTTCTCGCGGCGGCCCGTCGCGCAGGGCTGGTGACCGTCGATGGCCTGGCCATGCTGATCGGTCAGGCCGGCCCCTCGTTTGAGGCCATCTTCGGCACTCCGCCCCCCGATCTCGACCCTCGCCCGCTCCTGCTCGCCCATCTGGGAGAGGCCGTTTCCGGTTCGATGCCGTGATCGTCCTCGGCCTGACCGGCTCCATCGGCATGGGCAAGTCGACCACGACGGCGATGTTCGCCGATCGCGGGGCCCTGGTCTGGAACGCCGATGCGGCGGTCCACGCCCTCTATGCCCCCGGCGGGGCGGCGGTCGAACCGCTGGCGGCGGCCTTCCCCGGCGTCGTCGTCGATGGCGCGGTCGACCGGACCCGTCTGGCCGAGGCCCTGGGCCGCGACGACACCGCCTTTCGCCGGCTGGAGACGATCGTCCATCCCCTCGTCGCCGCCGGGCGGCTCGCCGAACTGGAGGCGGCCCGGGCGGCCGGCGTACGCCTCGCGGTTCTCGATATTCCGCTGCTGTTCGAAACCGGCGGGGACCGGGCTGTGGACGCCGTCGTCGTGGTCACCGCCGACCCGGACATCCAGCGCCAGCGGGTGCTGGCCCGGCCGGGCATGACCCCCGAACGGTTCGCGGCCATTCTGGAACGCCAGATGCCGGATGCCGAAAAACGCCGCCGCGCCGACTTCCTCATCGACACCGGTGCGGGTCTCGAGGCCGCCCGGGCGCAGGTGGATCTTATCATGGGGACGGTTCTGGCCCCGGGCTGGAAACCGCCCGGCCGCACCCTTCCAGCCGGCGACGAAACATCCCATGAGGGGGCATGACCCGCGAGATCGTCCTCGACACCGAAACCACCGGCTTTGATCCGAAGACCGGCGACCGGCTGATCGAGGTCGGCTGTGTCGAACTGGTCGACCTCTTGCCGACGGGCCGGACCTTTCACCGTCTGGTGAACCCCGAACGCCTGATCCCGCCCGACGCCATCCGGGTTCACGGCATCACCGATGACAAGGTGCGCGACGCTCCCCGGTTCGCCGCCATCGTGGACGACCTCATGGCCTTCATCGGCGACGCCCCGGTCATCGCTCATAACGCCCAGTTCGACCGCAACTTCATCGATCATGAGTGCGGCCGCTGCGGCCAGCCCCTGCTGGCCGAGACGCGCTGGATCGACACCCTCCAGCTGGCTCAGAAACGCTTTCCGGGGATGGCCAACTCCCTCGATGCGCTGTGCAAACGCTTCAAGATCAGCCTGGTGGACCGCGCCCTGCACGGGGCCCTGATCGACGCCCGGCTTCTGGCCGAGGTCTATCTGGAACTTCGGGGCGGCAAGGAACGGGTGCTGGATCTCAGCAGTCGCCGCGAAGGGATTGCGGCCGCCGCGCACGCCGCCGCCGGGGGACATGCGGCTCGTCCCCGTCCCCTCGGCCCGCGCCTGCGGCCGGAAGAAGTCGAGGCCCACACCCTGTTCCTCCAGGCGACGCTGAAAGACACCTCCCTGTGGGCCGCCTACGGCGTGGAGATTCAGTCCACCCCGCTTTAGGCCGTCCCGGCGGCCTGGGCCTGCTGCTGCATCCGGGCGGCATAGATGCCGGCAAAATCAATCGGGTCCAGCATGAAGGGCGGATAGAAGCCGCCATCCGCCGTCGCCCGGGCCACGATCTCACGGGCATAGGGGAACAGGTAGCGGGGGCATTCGATCAGGAGCAGGGGCTCGATGTCCTTTTCGGCGATCCCGGTCAGCTGGAACAGGCCGCCGTACAGAAGCTCGACGTGAAACACGGCCATGGCTTCCGTCGAGGCCTTGATCGACAGTTTGATGTCGACCTCGAACAGGCCGTCAGGACGACCCTGGGCGTTCAGCTCCACGCCCATATCGATCTGCGGCTTGCCTTCCAGCCTCAGGCTGTCAGGGGCCCGCGGGTTCTCGAACGACAGGTCGCGGACGAACTGGGCGAGAATGCGAAAACCCGGGAGGGGGGGCTGACCCCCCTGAACGGGGGCGTTGGGCTCGGCGGGGGGGACGTCGGTCATGGAGGCTGGGCCGTTCGGTCTGGCAAGGGGCGAGGGGCGGCGACTAGCATCGGGCCGGACGACCCGCAACACAGGCGACGATGTCGCGTAGGATGCGAGTCGCCTTGCGTGCGCCTATATCTAACCCTAATCGTCGAAAACGCGCTTGATCCTCAGGGTCTTGCCCCCCGACGCAATCCAGGGATTTCCCGTGCCGGTTCAGTTCTCGATCATCATCTTCGCCGTCATCGCGGCCTTCGTCCTGTTCCAGCTCTACAATGTGCTGGGCAAGAAGGTCGGCCGGCAGCCGCAGGAAGGCGCGCGTGCGCCCGCCCTCGCCGCCAATGGGGCCGAGCCGGCCCTGCGGACCCCGGGGGTTGACGCCACCCTCCTGGCCGCGGCCGCCTCGCTGCGGGCCCGTGACCCGGCTTTTGACCCGACCAAGTTCATCGAAGGGGCCCGTCAGGCCTATGAGACCATCGTCCGCGGCTATGCCTCGGGGGATCGGGCGGCCCTGACGCCCCTGCTGACCCCGGCCGTCCTGGCCTCGTTCGAGACCGGTATTGCGGCGCGCGAGACCCGCGGCGAGACCGAGCAGGTCGAATTCCTGCATCCGCCCCGTGCTGATCTCGAACTGGCCTCGGCCGAAGGCGACCGTGCGGTCGCCAAGGTCCGGTTCCTGGCCGAGATCCGTTCGAAGATCCTTCTGCCCGAGGGCGAGGCCACACCGGGGGCTCCGGCCGAGCCCCGGATCGAGGAGCGTCGCACGGCCGAGCACTGGACGTTCGAACGTTCGCTCGGGGCCACCGATCCCAACTGGGTCCTGGCCCGGGTCGAACCCGCGAACGCCTGATGCCGCGACCCGGCCGGGCGGCGGTGACCGCGCGGTGGGCGACGGTCGGCGGCCTGGCGATGCTGTCGGCCTGCGCCTCGGTGCCGGACACGCCCCCCGTCCCGGCACCGGTGATCCGGCCAGACGCGCCGGCCACACCCCTGCCGGCTGCGGTCGGGCCCGAGACCCTGCCGTCCTGGGCCGATGAGGATCATCTGGCGGCGTTTCACGCCTATAGCGACACCTGCGATCTGGCCCGTGATGCGGCGTCCACCCGGCAATGCGCGCGGGCTATGGACATCCGCCGGCTGTCACGGCCCGTCACCCCCTCGGCCGCCCGGGTCTTTTTCGAAACGGGCTTCTCCGTGGTCGAGGCAGTGACCGCCGATGCCCGTCCGGGTCTGCTGACCGCCTATTTCGCGCCCGAATACAGTGCGCGACGGACACCGGAGGGCGAGTTCGATACGCCGGTGCTCCCGCCCCCGCCGGGCTGGGTCCGGGGACAGGTCCTGCCCGTCCGGGCGGAAATCGAGGCCGGACCGCCCCCCTCTCCCCCGCTCGCCTGGATGCGGGCCGAAGACCTGTTCTTTCTGCAGATCCAGGGCTCGGGCTATCTGACCTTTGAGGATGGTTCGACCGTCCGGGCCGCCTATGCCGCCGACAACGGCCAGCCCTTTGTCGGAATCGCCCGCCCCATGGCGGACCAGGGCCTGCTGCCCCGGGACGGGACGTCGGGGGAGGCGATCCGGGCCTGGCTGGCGGCCAACCGGGGCCCCGAGGCCCGGGCCGTCACGGCCCTCAACCCCCGCTACATCTATTTCGTGCTCCAGCCCGACGACGGCGGGCATCCCGCCGGGGCGGCGGGTGTGGCGCTCAGCCCGCGCCGCGCGATCGCCGTCGACCCCGCCGGCTGGACCTATGGCGATCTGGTCTGGATCCGCGCCGACGGTGGCAATCTGATCGGGGCCCGGGGAAGCTATTCCGGCCTCGTCATGGCGCTCGACACCGGTTCGGCCATCCGTGGCCCGGTGCGGGCCGACCTCTATCTGGGCCGTGGTGCGCTGGCCGGCGCGGAGGCCGGCGCTGTGCGGCACCCCCTGCGGATGTGGCGACTTGTCCCGCGTTGATACGACCGGGCTGGGCTTTGTCGGAGCAAGCGCCTAGATAGACGGCCGATTCGCCGCCCAGGCCTTCCCTTATGACTTCCGTTTCCGGGCGCGCCCTCGAGCGCCTCGTCTACCGCAGCGATTCCCTCGGTGTGGCCGAGGGCCCGGTGGATCTGTCCGCCATTGTCTCGACCTCCGTGCGCAACAACGGCCGTCGCAAGATCACCGGGGCCCTCGCCCATGAGGCCGGAACCTTCGTCCAGGTGCTGGAAGGCGATGCCGAAGCCCTGACCGCCCTGATGGAAACCATCGAGCTGGACGACCGTCACCGCAATGTGCGGGTCCTCGCCCGCTGGCCGGTCCAGGCCCAGCTCTTCCTCGGCTGGGCCATGGTGCTGGTCGACACCCGCAGACTGTCGCCCCATCTGTCCAAACTGGTGTCCCAGACCGGTTCGGGGGCCCAGGTGACGGGGGTCCTGGCCGGTCTGGCCAATGCCCGGCTCGGCTCGGCCGCCTAGCGTCGACGCAGACCGCCCAGCACCCCCCGGATCAGTTCGCGCGTCAGGGTCGACCCCGCCGTTCGAAGGACGGACTTGGTCAGGGCCTCCAGCGGTGTCTGGCGCGTGGACCGCCGCGGCGCCTTCGGTTTTTCGGCCGGCTGGGCGCGGGGTTTCGGCCCCGGCTCCCGGGCTGCATGGCGTTCGGCCAGCATTTCCTCTGCCGATTCCCGATCGATCCGGGTGTCGTACACGCCCCGGACCGGGCTGGCGGCCATCACAGCGGCGCGCTCGGCCGCTGTTGCCGGCCCCAGCCGGCTGTCCGGCGGCCGGATCAGGGTGCGGGTCACGACCCGGGGGGCCCCCTTGACGTCCAGGGTCGAGACCAGCGCCTCGCCCGTCCCCAGCGCCTGGATCGCCTCGCCGGTGTTGAAGTTCGAGTTCGCCCGAAAACTGTCCCCCGCCGACTTCAATCCCCTTTGCTCTGACGGCGTATAGGCCCGCAGCGCATGCTGGATCCGGTTTCCCAGCTGGGCCAGGACACTGTCCGGAATATCTGCCGGATTCTGGGTGACGAAGTAGACGCCGACCCCCTTGGACCGGATCAGCCGCACAACCTGTTCGACCTTTTCCAGCAGTGGCCGCGGAGCATCCCGAAACAGCAGATGGGCCTCGTCGAAGAAAAAGACGAGGCGCGGCTTTTCCGGATCCCCCACCTCGGGAAGCTGTTCGAACAGTTCCGACAGCAGCCAGAGCAGAAAGGCCCCGTAAAGGCGGGGTGAGGACATCAACCGGGTGGCGTCCAGCACGTTCACCTGGCCTCGTCCGTCGATGCCGACCCGGATCATGTCCTCCAGTCGCAGCGCCGGTTCCCCGAAAAAGGCCTCCCCGCCCTGTTGCTCCAGCTGGAGCAGACCGCGCTGGATTGCGGCGATCGAGGCCGGTGCCACGTGGCCGACCTCTCGACCGATCCGGGCGCTGTCTTCGGCAACATAGGTCAGGACGCTGCGCAAATCGTCCAGGTCGAGCATCAGGAGGCCTTCCTTGTCGGCGACGTGGAAGGCCACCGTCAGAACCCCTTCCTGAACCTCGTTGAGATCGAGCATCCGGGCCATCAGCAGGGGGCCGATTTCGGATACCGTGGCCCGGACAGGATGGCCTTTCTCCCCGTACAGATCCCAGAACACCGTCGGTGCCGCGGCGGGCGTCAGCGTCAGGCCCATGTCGGCGGCCCGGGCCAGCAGCTTTTCGTTGGGTGAGCCTGGCTGGCTTATCCCGGACAGGTCGCCTTTCACATCGGCACAGAAGACGGGCACACCCATGGCCGAAAATCCTTCGGCCATGATCTGCAGGGTCACAGTCTTTCCGGTTCCCGTCGCGCCCGCGATGATCCCGTGACGGTTGGCCCGGTTCCACAACAGGATCTCACGCTCCGGGATGTTTCCCTCTGCGGACTGTCCCAGAAACAATCCGGCGGTGGCGGTGTCAGTCATGGGCGATCTCCGTCAGGGAGGCCTGCTTAGCCGGGCCTGTCCACCTGTTCCAGCGAACCGCTCGCGGCATGGACGATTGACCGCGCCCGCCGCGCCCCCGACAGTCACATCATGAAATCTCCGATCGCTGTCCAGTCCTCCGCCGTTGGGCGCAATGCCATCGTCGTCATTGCTGTCGTGGCGGCCGGGGCGGCGCTTTACTGGCTCCGTGACATCCTGACGCCGCTCGCCATGGCTATTTTCCTGATGATCATGATCGATGGGGTGAAGCGCTCCATTGAGCAACGCACCTCGCTGCCTGATCACTGGGCAGGCGTTGCGGCTGTACTGTTGGTCGTCGTCGGCTTTTTCGCCGCCATCGCTTTCATCGTGAACGGGGCCGCCGGCTTTTTCACCGATATGTCGGGGATATCGAGCGGGATTGGCCCGCGCATTGACGCCATCATTGAGGATGGCGCGCATCTTGTGGGCATGGAGGCGGCCCCCACCGCCCAGGAGTTGCTGGCGGGCATCGACCTGCGGGGCTACCTCACCAGCCTTGCCTTCCAGATGCAGGGCGTGGCTTCCGGCTCCTTTTTTGTCCTTGTCTACCTCGGCTTCCTGCTGGCTTCCCAGGTCGGGTTCAGGCGCAAGATCGTGGCCATGTTCCCCCAGCGTGAGCAGAGGGCTGAGGCCCTTGGGGTGTTCGAGAGGGTCCGCGGTGGGGTTGAGGGCTATCTCTGGGTTCAGACCGTGACCGGGGTCATGATCTGCGCTGCGGCCTGGATCCTGATGCGGGTCGTGGGGCTTGAGCACGCCGAGTTCTGGACCTTCATCATCTTTGTGGTCGGCTTCATCCCCGTGCTTGGCGGTGCGGTGGCCGGTCTTGCCCCGCCGCTGTTCGCCCTCGTGCAGTTTCCCACCTACTGGCCCGCCCTGATTCTGCTGGTCGGGCTCCAGACCATCCTTTTTGTCGTGGGGAATATGGTTCAGCCGCGCATGCAGGGGGACAATCAGAACATCGATCCGGTGGCCGTCCTTCTTGCCCTCGCCCTGTGGGGCAAGATGTGGGGCGTGGTGGGGATGTTCCTGTCAACACCGCTGGCTGTCATGGCCATGGCAATTCTCGCCGAGTTCAAGGGGACGATGTGGATCGCGGTTCTCTTGTCCGGTGACGGCAAACCCTATGCGGCCGAGCCGGAAGAGGCGTCGCACCGTCCGCCGGCCCGGCGCCCTGCCCGCGTCAAACCGCCGCGGCCCGAGGCTGCAGAACCCTGACCCTGCGACCTTGAAGGGGCATTCCGGCTTCCCATCTGGATCCCAGACGCAGCGGCCTACCCTCCCCTCCCCGGGCCGCCGCGGCTTTGGACCTGCGCCCATTCCCCCCTCCAGCGCGGGTCCTCAAGAGAGGCCGTCGGACGCCCGTCCGGCGGCCTTTTCTCTACCCTCCGGCTCCGCTCAGGAGTCGGGCCGAATGATCCGGGAAAGCTGAATGGTGACGGCGGGAATTTCCGGCGGGCGAAGGCCGGTTTGTCGCATATCCCCTTCCCGAGCGCGTCTGCCCGGCCTATCCAGCGCCAAGAGGTCGGGCGCACCCGTTCGGTGATCCAAATCGTAACGGACTGTCGATAGCGTCCGGTCCAGACCCGGCGGCTCCTGCCGCGCTACGCGAGACCCTGCCCATGTCCGGCGATCCCCGCACCCTGTCACGGCCCACCGATCCGGAGGCGCTGACGCGGGCTTTTGCGACGGCTCTGGCAGCGGAGGGGACGCTGACGGAGTTGGAGCGATCGTTCATTGGCCAGGCCTGTGAGGACTATGCCGAGGACGAGACCCCCGAGCTGGCCCGGGCCGATGTCGCTGTCCTGCTGGCGGACGCATGGCGCTGGGCGGAGCAGCGTGCCGCCGGTGAGCCACCGAGGATTGAGGTCAAACCTCTGACCGCCGCTCGCGGGCGCGCCACGCCCTATGACGTGGTGCAGATCCTCCAGGATGACCGGCCCTTTCTGGTTGACAGCCTCATGGGCGAACTGGCCGACGCTGGCGTCTCTGTCAGGGCGCTGTTCCATCCCGTTGTCCCTGCAGCCCGCGACGCGAAGGGTTCCCGACATGCCGACGACACGGTCCGGGAATCGCTGATTGTCATCGTGATCGATCCGCTTCCGCCGGAACGCCGCCAGGCGCTCAAGACAGGGATCGAACAGACCCTGGCCGATGTTCACGCCGCCGTTGCGGACTTTCCGGCGATGCGCGAACTGATGCAGCGGTCTGTGGCGCATCTGGAAGCATCTCCCGCAGGCATCGATCCGGAGATCGTGGCAGAGAACCTCGCCTTCCTCCGCTCCCTCAACGACGACCATTTCGTCTTCCTCGGCGCACGAAACTACGAGTATCCGCGGACTGCCGATGGCGGCTATGCCGCCGAGGCCCCGCTGGACCAGGCGGAGGCTGGCGTAGGCGTGTTGCGTGACCCGACCCGTACGGTGCTGCGCCGGACCTCCGAACCGGCCGTCCTGACCGCACAGATGAAGCGGCAGATCGACCTGAGCGACCCCGTGACGGTGGCCAAGGCCAACCTGCGCAGCCGGGTCCATCGTCGGGCCTATATGGACTATGTCGGGGTCAAGCGGTTCGGCGACGACGGACGACCGTCGGGCGAAACACGCTTTGTGGGCCTGTTCACCGCCGACGCCTATGACCGCGCGGCCTCGCAGGTGCCGCTGATCCGACGCAAGGTCGCCAATGCCCTCGCGCGTGCGGCCAAGACCCCCGGCAGCCACAACGAGAAGCGGCTCCGTAACATTCTGGAGAACTATCCTCGCGATGAGCTCTTCCAGGTCACGGAGGACGAGCTTCTGGCCACCGCCCTGGGGATCCTGCATCTGTACGATCGGCCCAGGATCAAGATTTTCACCCGCAATGACCCTTTCGACCGGTTCGTCTCGGTTCTCGCGTTTGTGCCGCGTGAACGCTACGAGGCCAGTGTCCGCGAGCGCATCGGACGGATCCTTGCGCGGGCCTGGGGGGGACGGGTTTCGGCCTGGTACCCGCAGTTGTCCGACGCGCCTCTGGTGCGGATTCACTACATCATCGGGGTCACGCCGGGCGAACATCCCACGCCCGACCCGACCGCGCTTGAAGCGGAAATCGTCGAGACCGGGCGCAGTTGGGTTGACCGGTTCGAGAGCGCCCTGCGGGCTGACGACGTTGATGAAAGCCAGATCGGGGCGCTGAGCGCCCGCTGGGCCGAGGCCTTTGGCCCGGGTTATCGTGAGCGCTATGACGCCACCGAGGCCGTCGCCGATCTCCAGCAGATCGACCGGTTGAACGACTCGGGCGAGACTGATGATGTCGGGAGTGAGCCCGTCGCGGTTCGGGCTTTCCGCACGCCAGCGGACACGCCGTTGCAGTTCCGTTTCAAGCTCTATCGTCGCGGTGCCGCTGTTCCCTTGTCGGACGTGCTGCCGATCCTTGCGGACATGGGCCTGAAGACGCTCGAGGAGTTTGGCCACGCCATCCGCCCGGTCGCCCAGACCGGACTGGGTGGCCCCATCCATGTCCATGAGTTCCTGCTGGAAGATCCGCGTGGAGCCGCGCTCGACTTCGCTGACGTCAAGCTTCCGTTCGAGGCCGCATTTTCAGCGGTCTGGAGCGGCAGGACGGAAAGCGACGGTTTCAACCGGCTAGTACTGGAACTGGGTGTCGGCTGGCGCGAGGCGGCCCTGATCCGGACCCTTGCCCGCTATCGACAGCAGACTGGTCTGGACCCGTCCCAGGCGGTTCAGGAAGAGGCGCTTCGGGACCACCCAGCGATCGCCCGGGCCCTGCTGGCCCTGTTCGCAAGCCGGTTCGATCCGGCGGTCGGCGCATCGCCGGCGGACCGTGCGGCCACCTGCACGGAATTGACCGAAAAAATCACCGCCCTGTTGATGGCGGTCACCTCTCTCGACCACGACCGGTCACTCCGCCGGCTGGCTGCGCTGATCGGGGCAATCAAGCGGACCAACTATTATCAGACGGCGGCCGACGGGACCCCGAGGCCTCACATCTCGATCAAGATTGCCTCGCGCGAGCTGGTCGATCTGCCCCTGCCAAAACCCTATCGCGAGATCTTTGTCTGGGCTCCGCACGTCGAGGGTGTCCATCTGCGCTTTGGTCCGGTCGCGCGCGGCGGCCTGCGCTGGTCGGATCGTCGTGATGATTTCCGCACAGAGGTCCTCGGGCTGGTCAAGGCCCAGCAGGTCAAGAATGCGGTCATCGTGCCGGTCGGCTCCAAGGGTGGCTTCTTCCCCAAACAACTGTCCGCCATCGTGCGCGCCGGGGGGGATCGCGATGCCCAGCAGACGGAGGCGGTCCGTGCCTATCGGACCTTCCTGTCCGGCCTGCTCGATATCACAGACAATATCGCGTCCGACGGTAGGGTGAAGCGTCCGGCCAATGTCATCGCGTTCGAAGGCGATGATCCGTATCTGGTTGTCGCCGCCGACAAGGGTACGGCGACGTTCTCCGATATCGCCAACGGGGTCTCGGCCGATTACGGCTTCTGGCTGGACGATGCCTTCGCCTCCGGGGGTTCTGTCGGCTACGACCACAAGGCGATGGGCATCACCGCCCGGGGCGCTTGGGAGGCGGTCAAGCGCCACTTCCGCGAGCTGGGGAAGGATATCCAGACCGAGCCCTTCACCGTTGTCGGCGTGGGCGACATGTCCGGTGACGTCTTCGGCAATGGCCTGTTGCTGTCAAAGGCCTCGAGGCTCGTCGCCGCCTTCGATCACCGCGACATCTTTATCGATCCAAACCCGGATCCCTCAGTTTCCTGGGAGGAACGAAACCGTCTCTTCCAGCTTCCCCGCTCCTCCTGGCAGGACTATGACGCAACGAAGATCTCGACCGGCGGCGGGGTCTTCTCCCGGACAGCCAAATCCATCACCCTGACGCCAGAAATCCGGGCGGCGCTCGATATCGCCGACGAGGCCCTGGACCCGGTCAGCCTTATCCGCGCCATCCTGAAAGCCCCCGCTGAGCTCCTCTATCTCGGCGGTATCGGCACCTATGTGAAATCCGCGGTCGAGACGGACGCCCAGGTGGGCGACAAGGGTACGGATGCCCTGCGGGTCAACGCGGATGAACTGCGGGTCAAGGTGGTGGGGGAGGGGGCCAATCTGGGCTTCACCCAGGCCGGACGCATCGCGTTCGCAGCCGGCGGAGGACGGATCAATACGGATGCCATCGACAACTCAGCCGGCGTCGACACCTCGGACCACGAGGTCAACATCAAGATCCTGATCGGCTCTGCGGTCACCAACGGCGTGCTGCCGCTGGAGGAGCGCGTGCCTCTGCTCGCCTCGATGACTGAGGAGGTGGGTCTCAAGGTCCTGGCCCACAACTACGACCAGACCCTGGCCCTGACGCTGCAGCAGGCGGAGGGGATCGGAGCCCTCGATCAACAGCAGCGCTTCATGCAGACCCTGACCGCGCGGGGCAAGCTGGACCGCAAGGTCGAGGGCCTGCCCGATGACCTTCGGATGTCCGAGATGAAGGCCTCGGGTCATGCCCTGACGCGACCGGAACTGGCTGTGCTCACAGCCTATGCGAAACTCGAGCTCGCCGAGGACATCGTCGCGTCCCGCGCGCCCGAGGACCCGTTCTTCGAGCAGACTCTTGTAGGCTACTTCCCCGAGCCGTTGGCGCGCTTCGAGGATCAGATGAGGGGGCACCGGCTGCGGCGCGAGATCGTGGCCACGGTGCTGTGCAACGAGATCGTCAATATGGCGGGCCCGACCTTCCCTGATCGCCTGCGCGGGGCCGCGGGGTGTGACACTACCGGGCTGGTGATCGCCTTCGAGGCGGCCCGGCGCGTGTTCCGCCTTGACGAGGCCTGGGATGCTGTGAGCGCCCTCGACATGAAGGTGCCGGCCGAAACCCAGACGGCCCTGTACCTGGAAATCGCCACCGTCCTGCGGCGTCAGACCTTCTGGCTGGCCCGTCGCGCGGGGCTGGAGGGGGCCAGTGTGGATGGCCTGATTGCAGCCTACCGTCCCGCAGCGGACGCCTTGCGACGCGAAGGTGGAGATGTCCTGTCCCGCTTCGAGCAGCAGCGGATGCAGGCCCGGCTCAAGCGGTTCGCCGACATGGGGGTGGGCGAGAACCTTGCCCAGGTCATCGCCATGTTGCGGCCCCTGGTCGCCACTGCGGACATCGGCGATCTTGCGCGCGATGCCGGGTGGTCCGAGCCCCGAATGGCGCGTCTCTACCATCAGGTCGGGGCTGCCTTTGATTTTGATCGCCTCAGAGCTGCGGCCGGAGCGGTGCCGTCGGGAGACCATTTCGACCGTCTGGCCGTGCGTCGACTGATCGAGGATCTGATGGGCGAACAGGTTGCGCTCACGCGGGCGGTGGCGGCGGTCTCCGATCCCTCGGTCGGCGACAGTGAGGCGACGGCCGAGGCGGCTGTGGATGCCTGGATCGGAGCCCGTCAGGCCCTCGTCGAGGGTGTCCGCGCTGCGGTAGACGAGATCGAGGCTTCGGGGACGGGGTGGACCTTTGCCAAGCTGACCATCGCAAACGGGCAGATCCGTCAGGTCATCGGCTCGGCCTGATGCCGCGCAAGTTCCTCATCATTGCCGATGACAGCCCTGAGTTCGAGGCGGCGTTGCGCTATGCCGCCCGGCGGGCCCGGTCGACCAATGGTCGGGTGGTTCTGCTGCGCATCATGCCGGGAGGATCGGACGAGCACTGGTCCGGGGTGCGCGAGGAAATCCAGCGCCAGCAGCGAGCTGAAGCCGAGGCCCTTCTGACCCGACTGGGCGAGGAGGCGGCGGAGCGCTCCGGCGCTCCGCCGCTTTTCCTGATCGAGGAAGGGGAGGCTCTTGCCGCGATTCGCAAGGTTGTCGGCGAGGACCCGGAGATCAAGATTCTTGTTCTGGCGGCCGGCGGTGGCTCGCGAGGCCCCGGGCCGCTCGTTTCCGCCGTGCTCAAACAGGGCGCGGCCTTCTCCGGGCGCAAACTGCCGGTCACGATCGTTCCCGGAGAGCTGACCGATGCCGAGATTGAGGATCTGGCCTGAACCGGTTTGCAGGTGCCTCTGGCGAAAGGCCGGGCACTTGAATGCGAGGGGCAGGGGGCGCATTTCTGGACCATGTTTATCCAGACCGAACCGACTCCGAATCCCAATGCGCTGAAGTTCCTGCCGGGCCGCGATGTGGCTGTCGGCGGTTCGCGCGAGTTCCTTACGATCGACCAGGCGGTGGCCTCGCCCCTGGCCGAGGCCCTGTTCCAGCTGGAGGACGTGACCGGTGTCTTCTTCGGCGCCGATCACATCTCGGTCACGCGCGCCGCCCACGGACGGGACTGGAGCGCGATCAAGCCGGAAATCCTGCCGATCATCATGGACCATTTCGTCTCCGGTGCGCCCCTTCTGCGCGACGCGCTGGCCACTATCGACGACAGCGCGACAAACGACTCCGAGATCGTCGCCGAGATCAAGGCTTTGCTGGACAGCCGTATCCGCCCGGCCGTGGCCCAGGATGGCGGGGACATCCTGTTCGATGCCTTCGATGAGGAGACGGGTGTCCTCAGCCTCAGAATGCGCGGGGCCTGCGCCGGCTGTCCGTCCTCGGCGATGACGTTGAAGGCCGGGGTCGAACAGATGATGCGCCACTATGTGCCCGAGGTGACCCGGGTCGAACAGGTGATCTGAGCCTGTGAGGGTTCTGGTCATCGACACAGCGCTGGAAGCCTGCACCGCGGCGGTGTTTGACGGCGATACTGCCCTGGCCGTCCGGTCCGAGGTGATGGTGCGGGGTCATTCGGAACGGCTGGGCGGTTTCGTCCGCGACGTCGTCGCAGACGCCGGCGGCGGGTTCGGCGCGATCGACCGGATCGGGGTCACGGTCGGGCCCGGCTCCTTTACCGGCCTCCGCGTCGGCCTCGCGTTCGCCCAGGGTCTGGGGGCCGCGCTGGGTCGTCCGGTGGTCGGCTTGTCGACCCTCGCGGCGCTGGCCTGGTCCGCTGATGCAGGCAGGGGTCGGACCGCCACCGTGATCGATGCGCGCCGGGGACAGGTCTATCTTCAGCGCTTCGAGGACGGCAGGGCCGTGTCGCCCCCTGAAGCCCTGTCGACAGAGGATGCCAGCGTGGCACTGGGCGGGACCGATGGGCCGTGGCGGCTGATCGGGTCCGGGGCCCCGCTCGTCGGTGGTCAGGACGGGGGAGAGAATGCGCCATCGCCGGCGGCGCTTGCCGTGCTGGCCGGACATCTCGATCCCGTGGCCCATCCCCCATATCCCCTGTATCTGCGCGCGCCCGATGCGACCCCGCCGACCCGCCTGCCTGGTCAGGCCCGGCCGGCGGTTGCGAGCGCTGGATGAGCATCGTGGACCGCCTGTCCCGGGGGCTGGCCGAGCTGCATGCCGCAGCGTTTGATGCGCCCTGGACGGCCGAGGCGTTCAGCGGTCTGCTCACGCAGCCCGGCTTGGTGCTGGAAGCCGAGCCCGGAGGCTTCATTCTGGCCCGCGTCGCGGGGGATGAGGCGGAGATCCTGACGCTGGCCGTCCGGCCAGAGGTCCGGCGTGGGGGTATTGCGTCCCGGCTCGTGGCCGCCGCTGCGGCGCGTTCAACCTCGATGGGCGCGCAGCGGTTGCTTCTGGAGGTCGCCGAGGACAACGGCGCAGCGCGGGCTCTCTATGACCGGCTCGGCTTTGAATCGGCGGGCCGGAGACGGCGCTACTATGCCCGGCCCGATGGCGCGGCGGTCGACGCACTGCTACTGGTTCTCAACTTGGCGGCCCGGCTTCCCACAGGCTGATCGCCGCCCTATCTTGCCGGCATGGACCGGATCGAAAAACTCTGCGCCGAACGTGGCATGCGCATGACGGAACAGCGTCGGGTGATCGCCCGGGTGCTGGGGAGTGCCGAGGATCATCCGGATGTCGAGGAGCTTTACCGCCGCGCCTCGGCGATCGACCCTCACATCTCGATCGCCACCGTCTACCGCACGGTCCGGCTGTTCGAGGAAGCCGGGGTGGTCGAGAAGCATGACTTCGGGGATGGACGCAGCCGCTATGAAGAGGCGGGCGACGATCATCATGATCATCTCATCGACACCCGCACCGGCGAGGTCATCGAGTTCTTCGATGCCGAGATCGAGCGGCTGAAGACCGAGATCGCCGAGCGTCTGGGATTCGAACTGGTCGGTCACAAGCTGGAGCTTTACGGCAAGGCCATACCCGGAGCCGAACCGTCACGGCGTGAGGGTCTGATCTTCACCCGCAACGCTGCCCGGGTGAATCCGGAGGAGCTCTCCTGACCCTGTCGGGGGTGGCTGTCTTGCCGCTGTCGGGATCGGTGATCATAAGCGCGCCATGACCGATACCCTCGTCCCTCAGGAGACCAGTGGATCCGCAGCACCCGCAGTGCCTGCGGCCCGTCGACTGTTCATCAAGACCTACGGCTGTCAGATGAATGTCTATGACAGTGAGCGCATGGCCGATGTCCTGCGCCCTCTTGGATATGCGCCGACGGACACGCCTGACGGAGCTGATTTCGTCATCCTGAACACCTGCCACATCCGCGAGAAGGCGGCCGAGAAGGTCTATTCAGAGCTCGGCAAGTTGCGTCAGATGAAAGAGGCCCGGGCTGCGGCCGGGCAGGGGGCCATGACCATCGCCGTGGCCGGCTGCGTGGCCCAGGCCGAGGGCGAGGAGATCATGCGCCGCCAGCCGGCCGTGGATCTGGTCGTCGGACCCCAGGCCTATCATCAGCTGCCCGAACTTCTGACCCGCACGGCCCGGGCGCGGGGGGAGCGGATCGGGGCCGATTTCGCGCCGAACGAAAAATTTGACGCCATGCCCGCCGTCCGCGGCGTCGACGGCCCGACCGCCTTCCTGACGGTGCAGGAGGGCTGCGACAAGTTCTGCAGCTTCTGCGTCGTGCCCTATACGCGGGGCGCGGAATGGTCGCGACCGGTCGTCGATGTCCTGGCCGAGGCCCGGGGACTGGCGGAACAGGGTGTGCGCGAGGTCACCCTGCTGGGTCAGAACGTCAATGCCTATGACGGCACGGGGCCGGACGGCGTGGTCTGGAGCCTTGCCAGCCTGGCCAGAGCCCTGGCCGACATCCCCGGTATCGCCCGCATCCGCTATACCACCAGCCATCCCAACGACATGTCGGACGACCTGATCGCGGCCCATGGCGAGCTGGAGGCCCTGATGCCCTATCTGCACCTGCCGGTGCAGTCCGGCTCGGACCGGATTTTGCGGCTGATGAACCGCAAGCACGGACGCCAGAGCTACATCGACCTGATCGGGCGCATGCGGCAGGCGCGGCCGGACATCGCCATCTCCGGCGACTTCATCGTCGGCTTTCCGGGTGAGACCGACCGGGATTTCGAGGACACCCTGGGGCTGGTGCGGGAGGTCGGCTACGCCTCGGCCTTCTCCTTCCTGTACTCACCGCGTCCGGGCACGCCGGCCGCCACCATGGGGACTGCGGTGCCGGCCGATGTGGCCCTGGCCCGGCTGCACGCCCTGCAGGCCTTGCTGCTGGAGCAGCAGGCGGCCTTCAACCTGTCGCAGGCCGGCCGGACGCTGGACGTGCTGTTTGAAAAGAAGGGCCGGCACGGGGCCCAGGCCATCGGCCGCTCGCCCTATCTTCAGTCCGTCCATGTCGAGGATGCGGATCATCTGATCGGCCAGATCGTTCCGGTCCGGATCGAACAGGGTCAGCAGAACAGTTTGAAAGGTCGCCTGATTGGCGCGTGAATCCGAATTTCTGGCCCTTGACGATCGGGCGCTCAGGGCGGTGATAGGCCCGAACAGCCGCCACGTCGCCCTCATCGAGGACGCCTTCAAGGTGCTGATCGAGGCCCCCGGCGGCGGGATTTCCATCAACGGCGGGGCCCGCGATCGGGCCAACGCCAGGGCGGTCATCACCGGTCTGGTGACCCGGGCCGAGAAGGGTGCGGAGGTCAATGAAGCCGATGTCCGGGCCGGGATCGGTCTGGCCCGGGGCGGCGGCGGCAAGGGCTCGATCAACGACCCGATGGCCCTGCCGGTCGGCAAGCGCGGGGCCATCGTGCCCAAGACCAATGCCCAGGCCCGCTATCTGGAAACCCTCGCCAGCTGCGAACTGTCGTTCGGCGTCGGCCCGGCGGGCACGGGCAAGACCTTTCTGGCGGCCGCCTATGGGGCGTCACTGCTCAGGCGAGGTCAGGTCGACCGGCTGGTCATCACCCGGCCGGCGGTCGAGGCGGGCGAGAAGCTGGGCTTCCTGCCCGGGGACCTGAACGAGAAGGTCGATCCCTATCTGGCCCCGATCTGGGAGGCGCTGAACGACATCCTCGGGGCCGAGGACGTGCAGCGGCGGCGTGACAAGGGCGAGATCGAGGCGGCCCCGATCGCCTTCATGCGCGGCCGGACCCTGAGCCATGCCTTCGTCATCGTCGACGAAGCCCAGAATACCAGCCGGCTGCAGATGAAGATGGTCCTGACCCGGCTGGGGGAGGGGGCCCGGATGGTGGTGACCGGCGATCCGTCGCAGATCGACCTGCTGAACCCGCGCGATTCCGGCCTGGCCCACGCCCTGCGCATCCTGCGCGACGTCAAGGGCGTCGGGGTGCTGGAGTTCGAGGCCCAGGACGTGGTGCGCCACGCCATGGTCGAGCGGATTGTCCGCGCCTATGACGCCGATGCGGCCCGGGGCCGGCCCGTTCCGGACCTTGAGGACCCGGCCGCCGCATGATCGAGGTCGAGATCGAGGCCGGGGACTGGGCTGCCACGGTGATGGACGTCGAGGCCCTGGTTCAGCGAGCCGCTGCGGCCGCCCTGGACCAGAATGCCGGCGGGGTCGTGATCCTGCTGACCGACGACGAGACCGTTCGTGATCTGAACGCGCGCTTTCGCGACAGGGACCGGCCGACCAATGTCCTGTCCTTTCCGGCAGCGGCCATGCCGGATACAGGCGGTCCTGCGCCCCTTGGGGATATCGTTCTGGGATACGGCGTCTGTGCGGCGGAGGCTGCGGAGCAGGGCAAGTCCCTGGCCGGTCATCTGACCCATCTCGTCGTGCACGGGGTCCTGCATCTACTCGGCCGGGACCATGAGATCGAGGCCGAGGCCGAGGCCATGGAGGCCGAGGAACGGGCGGTTCTTGCCAGGCTGGGGGTCGCCGACCCATACACGCTGCCGCATGATGGATAACCTTGCGACTTCACTGCGGCCGGCCCTGAGCGGTCGCTTCGGCCGCATCGTTCTGGCCCTCGCGGCCGGTATCGCGGCGGCGCTCGCCCATCCGCCGTTTGGCATGCTGCCCGGACTGCTGGCCTATCCGCTGCTGATGATCCTTGCCGAGCGCTCGGGTTCGGTGCGCGGGGCCTTCTGGATGGGCTGGCTGGCCGGCTTTGGCTATTTCGGGGTGGGATGCTGGTGGGTAGCCGAGGCCTTTCTCGTCAATCCTGCCCAGGCCTGGATGGGTCCGTTTGCGGCCAGTCTTCTCCCGGCCGGCATCGGTCTGTTCTGGGGCATGGCCGCGGCAGTTTACCGGCGTATTGCCCCGCCGGGCCTCGGGCGCGTAGTCGTTTTCGCGGCCCTGTTCGCCCTGTTCGAATGGCTCAGAGGCCATGTCCTGACCGGCTTTCCGTGGAATCCGGCAGGGGCCAGCTGGGCCGCAGGATCGGCCGGGTCACAGTTCGCCGCAGTCTCCGGGGTCTATGGCCTGGGGTTTGTGACTGTGGCCGCGGTTGCCGCGCTCGGGGCCCTTGGCATGCCGGGCCCGCGCAAGGCCCGGGCGGGAATTGCCCTTGCAGGAGCCACCACCCTTGCGGCCCTTGTGATCGGGGGGGGGCTGCGTCTTGCCGACGCCGAGGTTCGGCCCACACAGACCCTCGTCCGCATCGTTCAGGCCGATGTCCAGCAGGAGTCCAAATGGACGCCGGAGGCTTATCGCTCGATCGTCGACCGCTATGTCAACCTGACGGCCCGCCAGGGGGCGGTTCTGCCCGACGTGGTGGTCTGGCCAGAAGGGGCCCTCCCGGCCAGTTTCAACGATGTCTTTGCCCCCGGCGCGGCGGACGGGGAGGCCATCGCCCGGGCGGTCCGCCCGGGGCAGACGCTTTTGGCCGGTCTGGCGCGGGCCGGCCCCGGCCCGGACGGCCGCCCCCTCTATTACAACAGCCTGATCGCCCTGTCGGATGAGGGGGGGGCGGGACTTCGGGTCGCCGCTGTTTATGACAAGCACCGGCTGGTTCCCTTTGGCGAATACCTGCCTCTGGGCAGGCTGATGGGTGCACTCGGGGTGCGAAGTCTGGTCCATATGCCGGCCGATTTCAGCCCAGGCCCCCGACCTGCGCCGATCATTCCGCCCAATGTGCCTGCGGTGCAGCCTCTGATCTGCTACGAAAGTCTGTATCCGGGCTTTACACCGGGGTCTGCCGGTCGACCGGACTGGATCGTCAATGTCTCGAACGACGCCTGGTTCGGGGCGACCTCCGGTCCGCTGCAACATCTGAATTTGGCCAGTTACCGGGCGATCGAAACGGGGCTGCCTGTTGTGCGTGCCACCCCCACCGGTGTTTCAGCCATGATTGATCCGTGGGGACGGGTCGTTGGCGACCAGCGACTGGATTCCGGCGAGAGTGGGGTGATCGATGCCTATCTCCCCCAACCGGTCGCTATCACCCCCTATGGCCGATTTGGAGATCTGCTGTTCTGGCTGATGGTGTTGGGCGGACTGCTGCCGTCCCTCCCGCCCTTGCTGCGTCGTCTCTGGAGACTGATCGGCATCGGTGGAATCGCTTCGCGAGTCCGCTGATGCCGTCAATCCGGCTCCAGATGTTGGCGAGAGCCCGGTTCAAGCTTTGACGGACCCCGACGTGGGTACGCCTCAAATTCACTTCAAGCTCCAGGGCTGGCATCTGGGGGCCGGGGCCAGGCCAGCGCGGTTCCCGGCCCGGCAGGTCCGGCGCGAGCGTAATCGCCATTTCCCAGAATTTGAATGACAGCCTGAACAGACGGGCGCATGAAACCGTCACGTTCAATCGAGGCGGTGACAGACGGGTTATGGCTAGAGGTGTCGGCGAGGACGGGCCCCATCCGGTGGACCGTCATGTGGGCAGACGTGTGTGCGAGAAGCGCATCAGTCTGGGATACAACCAGAGCGATCTGGGTCGGGCGCTTGGTCTGACCTTTCAGCAGATTCAGAAGTATGAGAAAGGGGCGAATCGCATCTCTGCCTCGAAGCTCTGGGACATAGCCCGCTTCTTCAAGGTCGACATCGGTTACTTCTTCCAGGGACTCGGCGAGACTGAGCCGGGAATGGCCGAAGGAGAAGGCTCTGCCTTCGACCACGACTTTCCTTCAACGCGATATACCATCGAGATCTCCCGCCTGGCCCCCCAGTTGTCGACCCGCCAGCAGAAACTCGCGCTCGAACTGATCCGGGAAATCTCCGGGAAGACCGGCACGGACACCTGAGTCCCTCGGTCCCTGCGCGTTTCGTCATCGTGGCCGGCCTTGACCAAACGTGGGGGCCGCCGCCTTCTGCTCCGCCCAGTAAACGGCCCCGTTCTCCGGCTTGAACATCGTGCGTGGTGTGCCGTCGCGCGTCACGACGGCGAAGGTGTTGGTGGCGGCGTGATACATCAGGGTGTCTCCATTGGGCCGCTTGACCGTTTCCGTCCCTTCAGGGGGTCGGGTCGTAAAAGCGGTTATGCGGTCGAGGAACTCTTCGGCCGACCGGGCCCCGAAATCCGCCCCGTTACGGGTGTAGAGACGCAGAATCTTGTCATCGACAGTCTCCCGCCGGTTGGCGGTGAGAATGGCGGTCTCCGGTGCTGCTCTCGCGACAGCCGATACCCCGTCCGTTGCCGCCGCGGTCAGGGTCGCTCCCGCCAGGGGGCTCGCCGCGCGGTCGCGCGTCTCCACAGCCGAGCCGCTTTCTCCGCATCCGCCCAGGCCTGCCAGGCCCAGCAGGGCCAAGGCCGAGATCCTCCAGACCGTCATCGTACCCTCCCTCAAGTTCTACAGAACAATGTTAGCCACAGCTGCAGTGTTCTTGCAATGTTCTTTTTCGCCCGGCTCGACGGCAGAGCCGCCGGCCGCTAGACGGTGCCCATGTCCCCCCCGGTTCTGACCACTCGCAAGATCCTGCTGATCGTCGGCGGCGGCATCGCGGCCTACAAGGCGCTGGAGCTGGTCAGGCTGCTGAAAAAGGCGGGTGCCGAGGTGCGCGCCGTGCTGACGGAGGGCGGAGCCGCCTTTGTCACCCCCCTGTCGCTGGCGGCCCTGACCGGCCACCCTGTGCGGATGGGACTGTTCCTGCCCGATGATGAAACCACCATGGGGCATATAGAACTGTCACGTTGGGCAGACCTGGTCGTGGTGGCACCGGCTACCGCGGGCCTGATCGGCAAGGCGGCCAACGGCCTGGCGGATGATCTGGCCTCGACCACGCTTCTGGCGACCGACAAGCGGGTCCTTCTGGCCCCGGCGATGAATGTACGGATGTGGCAGCATCCGGCGGTGCAGGCCAATGTTGCGCGACTTCAGGGCTTTGCCGGCCTGCACGGCATGGCTGTGGTGGGTCCGGACGAAGGCGAGATGGCCTGCGGCGAGTTTGGGCCGGGCCGGATGGCCGAGCCGTCTGCGATCCTGGCCGCCATTGAGGATCTGTTTGAACATCCCGGTGCCCCGGGCGCGGCGGATCGCCCGCTGGCGGGCCGGCGGGCGGTCGTGACTGCCGGCCCAACCTTCGAGCCAATCGACCCGGTGCGCGGCCTGACCAACCGTTCCAGCGGCAAACAGGGCTATGCCATTGCCGGCGTGCTCGCGGCGCGCGGGGCCGAGGTAACTTTGGTGTCCGGTCCCACCGGCCTTCCGGTTCCGGCCGGGGTCCGGCGGGTGGAGGTCGAGACGGCGCTGCAGATGCAGGCGGCAACGCAGGCGGCTCTGCCTGCCGATATCGCCGTGCTCAGCGCCGCTGTAGCGGACTGGCGGGTCGACACCGTCGCCGGCGGCAAGATCAAGAAGGCCCCTGGCGGCCCCCCGACCCTCGCCCTGATCGAGAATCCCGACATTCTGGCCGGCGTCGCTGCGCCCGGACCGATGAGGCCCGGACTGGTGATCGGCTTTGCGGCCGAGACGACTGATCTGGAGGCCAACGCCCGTGCCAAACGCTCGCGCAAGGGCTGCGACTGGATCGTCGGCAACGACGTCTCGGCCGATGTGTTCGGGGCGGACGGCAATACCGTGCTACTGGTGACGGCTGAGGGCGTGGACGCTTGGCCGAGGCTCAGCAAGACCGCCGTGGCAACCCGGCTGGTCGATCGGATCGTCGACCATTTCACCTCCAGAACCTGAGCCCGCCCTTGACCACGCTTCGAATCCTGCGCCTGCTCCACGCCAAAGGTCTGGCTCTGCCGGCCTATGAGACGACCGGCTCGGCCGGGATGGACCTCCGAGCCGCCCTCCCTGATGACGCCCCCCTGACCCTCGAGCCGGGGGCGAGGGCGCTTGTCCCCACAGGGCTGAAGATAGCACTCGAGCCCGGGTGGGAGGCCCAGGTGCGGCCACGCTCGGGGCTGGCCCTGAAACACGGGATCACCTGTCTGAACACACCGGGCACCATCGACAGTGACTACCGCGGCGAGGTCGGGGTGATCCTTGTCAATCTCGGGTCCGAGCCCTTCGTCATCCGGCGCGGAGAGCGGATCGCCCAGGTGGTGATCGCGGCAGTGGCCCAGGCGACCGTCTTTGAGGTCGAAACCCTCGACGAGACAGCGCGGGGTGCGGGCGGGTTCGGCTCGACCGGGCGATAGGACGCATCCATTCCCGCGGATCGGCGTTAACCCTGCCGACGGCAAAGCTGGGCCGTGACATATCCGGGGCGTCGCGAGATGGAAAACCTTGTCACCGGGTTGGGCAACCTGCTGCAGGACCTTCTGGTCCTTGCCAACACTGGCTTTGACGGCGTCAATCAGGTGCTGGGCCTGATCATCGCCGCCGTGTTCGGCTTCTTTGTGATGAGAGCGTGGCGCGGTCTTTGGAGCGCAGCCTTTGGAGCCATGGTGGTCCACACCCTCGTCGTGGCGCTCCGACCCATGCTGGACGGAGGGGCCTTCGCCCTGCCCGATCTGACTGACGGCGGCTTCTGGATCAGCCGGCTGGCGCTGTTTCTGGGCTATTGCATCGTCATCGCCGTCTTCTTCTTCATCCGCGCCCTGCTGGCCGGTGGCCTTGGCCGTCGCCGTGCCGCGGTGCACTGAAGACGTGAAGGGGGCGAGCGCGAGGGCTCGCCCCTTTCCCTTTCTGACTTCGGGCGCTATAGAGCTCCTACATCGTTAGGCCGGCGTCCAACGGCGTCGTTCAAAGCGGCGGCCGTGGAGGCCGACCGCTTTTCTTTTTGCCTGCCGTCAACCTTCGGGTTGCCGGCCCATCCAAAGCAGCCAAAGCCCTTGCGCGCCAAGACCGTCGAAGACCGCGAGATCTTGGAGCTGATT
This sequence comes from Caulobacteraceae bacterium, assembly GCA_019748095.1. Classification (GTDB taxonomy): domain Bacteria; phylum Pseudomonadota; class Alphaproteobacteria; order Caulobacterales; family Caulobacteraceae; genus Brevundimonas. Next base: position 63,877 of record JAIEQA010000032.1, read on the forward strand.
GATCCCGTCGCGGAGTCGATCGGCCTCAGCATCGTGCGCGTACGCCTGATGGGCGGGACGCTGCGTCGCCGGCTGCAGGTCATGGCCGAGCGCCCGTCGGACAATGACATCGACGTGGGCGAGTGCGCCCGTCTCAGCCGCGCCATGTCCGAGGTTCTGGACGCCGCCGATCCCATTGCCGGGGAGTATCTGCTGGAAGTGTCCTCTCCCGGGATCGACCGGCCTCTGACCCGGCTGAAGGATTTCGACCTGTTCGAGGGCATGGAGGCCAGGCTCGAGACCGACCGCATGATCGAGGGGCGCAAGCGCTTCAAGGGTTTGGTCGCTGGCACCGAGGGCGATAACATTGCCATCGACCTCGACGGCGAAGACGAGACCGCCCTGATCCCCTTTGCCTGGCTGGTGGATGCCAAGCTGGTCATGAACGACGCCCTGTTGAAGCGCGGGGCGGCAATCCGCGCCGCGCGGGGCGAGCCTGAAGACGACGGGCTGCCCGAAGGGGCTCCTGAAGACAAGATCAACACCAAGACCCTTCCTGAGGACGACGCCTGATGGCCGTGACCGGTATTTCCGCCAATCGCCTGGAACTTCTGCAGATCGCCAACGCGGTCGCCCAGGAGAAGAACATCGACCGCGAAATCGTGGTCGAGGCCCTCGAGGAGGCCATCCAGAAGGGGGCCAAGTCGCGCTACGGGGCCCATCACGACATCCGCGCCAAGATCGACCCCAAGACCGGCGAACTGGCCCTGACCCGTCACGTCACCATCGTCGAGGACGACTGGATGCCGGAGGACGAGCTGGAGGAGTTCAACGACTCCGCCATGGTCCGTTTGACCGACGCGTCCAAGCGGGACCCGGAGGCGGTGGTTGGCAAGGAATATGTCGAGGACCTGCCGCCGTTCGAGTTCGGCCGCGTCCAGACCCAGATGGCCCGCCAGGTCATTACCGGAAAGGTCCGCGAGGCCGAGCGCGCCAACCAGTACGAAGAGTTCAAGGACCGCGTCGGCGAGATCGTCAACGGCACCGTCAAACGCGTCGAATACGGCAACACCATCGTCGATCTGGGTCGGGGCGAGGGCATCATGCGCCGCGACCAATCGATCCCGCGCGAGGTGTTCAACATTGGCGACCGGATCCGGACCTACATCTATGACGTCCGGCCGGAGGCCAAGGGCCCGCAAATCATGCTCAGCCGCGCCCACCCGGGCTTCATGGCCAAGCTGTTCGCCCAGGAAGTCCCGGAAGTCTACGACGGCGTGATCGAGATTCGCGCCGCCGCCCGCGATGCCGGGTCGCGCGCCAAGATGGCCGTGCTGTCGAACGATTCCTCGATCGATCCTGTCGGTGCCTGTGTCGGTATGCGCGGTTCCCGGGTTCAGGCGGTCGTCGCCGAGCTGCAGGGCGAGAAGATCGACATCATCCAGTGGAACCCGGATGAGCCGACCTTCATCGTCAATGCGCTCGCCCCGGCCGAGGTCTCCAAGGTCGTGCTCGACGAAGAGGCCGACCGGGTCGAGGTCGTGGTGCCCGATGAGCAACTGTCGCTGGCTATCGGCCGTCGCGGCCAGAACGTGCGCCTGGCCTCCCAGCTGACTGGCTGGCAGATCGACATCATCACCGAAAGCCAGGACTCCGAGCGGCGCCAGCGTGAGTTCTCGGAACGCACCCTGCTGTTCCAGGAAGCCCTGGACGTCGACGAGGTCATCGCCCAGTTGCTGGTCACCGAAGGCTTCGCGACGGTCGAGGACCTGGCCTTCGTCGAAAACTATGAAGTCGCCGAGATCGAGGGCTTCGACGAGGACACGGCCGAGGAACTCCAGGCCCGCGCCCGCGACTATCTGGAGCGCCAGTCCGCCATCCTCGACGCGAAGCGCGTCGAACTGGGCGTCGAGGACGGTGTCCTGGCCGTGCCGGGCGTGACCCTGCCGATCGCCGTGGCCCTGGGTCAGGGCGGCGTGAAGACGGTCGAGGACCTTGCCGACCTGGCCACGGATGAAATCCGCGGCGGGTTCGAAGTGAAGAACGGCGAGCGGGTCAAGCTCCCCGGTGTTCTCGAGAGCTTCAACCTGGCCCAGGAGGATGCCGAAATGCTGATCCTGCAGGCCCGGGTCGCGGCCGGCTGGATCGATGCCTCGGAACTGCCGCAGCCGCCCGAGCCCGAATTTGAGGAAGACGACGGCGAGTTTGTCGAGGGCGAATACGACGCCGAGGCTGTGTTTGAGGCCGCGCCGGATGTTGTCGATCCTGCCGGGATCGAAGCTGAAGCCGATGACGCCGGGGTCGCCGACCTCGAGCCGACCCGCGACGCGTGATGCGGTGCGCTGTCCATGAGCCTGCGCGACGCGACGATCGATAGGGAGCGCCGGGACCTGGTCACCCACCAGGTCATGGATGAATCCCGTCTGATCCGCTTCGTCGCCGGGCCGGATGGCGCGGTTGCCCCCGATCTCGGACGCAAATTGCCGGGACGCGGCATGTGGGTGGAGGCCTCACGCGCCTCCATCGACACCGCCGTGAAGAAAAACCTCTTCTCACGCTCGGCCAAGGCTGCGCTGAGGCCTGCGGCCGATCTGGCCGAAAGGGTTGAGGCACAGCTTGTCCGCCGCTGTCTGGACCAACTGGGTCTTGCCAGGCGCGAGGGCGTGCTTATCTCGGGGTTCGAGAAATCGGCTGCGGCGATCCGCTCCGGCAAGGCCGCGTGGTTGATTGAGGCAACCGATGGGGCCTCTGACGGACGTGGCAAACTGCTCTCCCTGGCGCGGCATCAGACCACCCGGGTCTGCGGCGCTTTCGGCGCAGACGATTTGAGTTTGGCCCTCGGGCTGGAAAATGCGATACACGCCGTCCTGCTCGCCGGAGGGCGGGCGGATCGCTGGGGCCAGGAAGCCTCGCGGTTGGCGGGATTTCGACCGCTCCGTCCCCCCGAATGGGACCTGGATCATTCCTCGACGCACGCTGGCGGCGAGGGGACAGAGACAGGACCCGGCGGCGGGAGCGGGTCAGACGAAGACCTGGGAGACGAGCCTTTACGGGCGGATTGACGGGCTGGGCTTCGCTTCTTTCGAGAGGCGGACCCCGCACGGCTTTTTGCGTTTGACGAGACGATTTTTGACCAAGACGCGGCGGGATTTTCCGCCCTCGAGTAAAGCGACCGGATGAGCGACGAGAACGACAAGACCAACGACGGCCAGACTCCGCAGGCCCCCGCCGGAACTCCGTCGACGACGGGACCGCGGGCTCCGCTGAGCCTGAAGCCCCGCGCCGTGGGATCGGTTTCGACCGGCACAGTGCGTCAGAGCTTCAGCCACGGCCGGACCAAGACGGTCGTGGTCGAGACCAAACGTCGCCCGGGCGCACCGGTCGGAGGCCATCAGCGCCCGGCCGGCTTTGATGTCGCCCGGCCTCGGTCGGATGCTCCGGCACCCCAGGCCCCGGCACCGCGTCCCCAGATGCAGCAGCCCGCTGGCGGCCGCCTCTCCAATGAGGAGCAGGAGGCCCGCCGTCGCGCCATCGAACTGGCGACCCAGGCCCAGGCCGAACGCGCGGCTGCCCAGGCCGCCGAACAGGCGCGTCGCGACGCTGCGGCTCGCGAACAGGCTGCCGCCGCTGCGGCTGCGGCCAGTGCCGCCCAGGCGGAGGCGGCTGCTGCCCGCGCCGCCGCCGAAAACGCCCGTGCCGAGGCTTCGAAACTCACAGCCGCCGCGCCGGCCAAGCCGCCGGCGCGTGCGCCTCTGGCCCCCAAGCCGGTGGCTCCGGCCCCGGTCTTGGCACCCCCTGTGGCCGCTGCACCGACGCCGACCCCGCCTCCGGCGGCGGCCCCCGCTGCTCCTGTGGCGCCTCGGCCGGCTCCGCCCGCCCGCCCGGTCGTCAACTTTGGCCAGCGCGTGCCCAAGGCCCCGAACCCGGCCCGGGCACCGATCGACCGCCCCGCTTTCGGGGCTCGTTCGGCCCGTGAAGAGGCCATGGGTGGTGGCGAGAAATCCTATTCCGACCGTCCGGCCAATGCGCGCCCGGGCGGCGCGCCCGCTCGCCCGGCCGAGCCGGTCCGCTATTCGGCCCTGAACCCGCGTCCGGCCCCAGGCGCGGCCCGCCCCGGCGGCCCGCGCACCGGTCCCGGTGGCCGTCCGGCCCCGAATGCCCCACCAGTGGCCGCCGAGGTCTCGCGCCCCAGCCGCACGGCCGGGGGTGGTTTCGCCCGCCCGCTCAAGCCCGAGGATGATCGCGACAAGCGCTTCTCCGACGCCGGCAAGGCGGTCAGCCGTACGCGTGGCGAGCCCAAGCGCCGTGAAGGCCGTCTGACCATCCAGTCGGTCGCCGGCGACGGTGATACCGCCGAGCGGATGCGCTCGCTGGCCTCGGTCCGCCGCGCCCGGGAACGCGAGAAGGAAAAGCGCAAGGGGGGTTCCACCGATGCGCCGAACCGTCCGCGCGAAGTGGTCATCCCTGACGTCATCACCGTGCAGGAGCTGTCCAACCGGATGGCCGTGCGCGGCGTCGACATCATCAAATTCCTGATGAAGCAGGGTCTGATGATGAAGATCAACGACGTCATCGACACCGATACCGCCGAACTGGTGGCCGACGAGTTCGGCATGACCGTGCGGCGTGTCTCGGAAAGTGACGTTGAGGCTGGCTTCCTGTCTGACGATGTCGATGACGAGGCGACAACGCCTCGCGCCCCGGTCGTGGCCATCATGGGCCACGTCGACCACGGCAAGACCTCGCTGCTGGACGCCCTGCGTACCACAGACGTCGCGTCGGGCGAGGCCGGTGGCATCACCCAGCATATCGGTGCCTATCAGGTGAAGACGCCGTCGGGCGAGGCTGTCACCTTCCTCGACACCCCGGGTCACGCCGCCTTCAGCGCCATGCGCACGCGCGGTGCCAATGTCACCGACATCGTCATCCTCGTGGTGGCGGCCGATGACGGCGTCATGCCCCAGACGATCGAGTCGATCTCGCACGCCCGGGCCGCGGGCGCTCCGATCATTGTGGCCGTCAACAAGATCGACAAGCCCGATGCCGACCCTCAGAAGGTCGTCAACGAACTGCTGCAGTACGAAATCATCGGCGAGGCTCTCGGCGGTGAAACCCAGATCGTCGAGGTCTCGGCCAAGGCCCGGACCAATCTGGACGGCCTGATCGAGGCCATCCTGTTGCAGGCCGAAGTCATGGACCTGAAGGCCGATCCGGAACGTTCGGCCGAAGGCGTGGTCATCGAGGCCAAGCTGGACAAGGGTCGCGGCCCGGTCGCCACGGTTCTGGTCAAGCGCGGCACCCTGCGCCGCGGCGACATCGTCGTGGCCGGCTCCGCCTGGGGCAAGGTGCGCGCCCTGCTGAACGAGCGCGGCGAACAGCTGACCGAGGCCGGACCGTCGGTTCCGGTCGAGATTCTCGGTCTGGACGAGGCCCCGTCGCCCGGCGAACCGCTGGCCGTGGTCGAGTCCGAGGCCCGCGCCCGCGAGCTTACCGAGTACCGTGCCCGCACCAAGCGGGAGAAGGCCACCGGCGGCATCAACCAGGTCAGCCTGGTCGACATGATGGCCAAGCTCGGCTCCAAGAAGATCTCGGAACTCCCGGTTCTCATCAAGTCTGACGTCCAGGGTTCGGGCGAGGCGATCCAGGGCTCGCTCGAGAAGATGGGCAATGACGAGGTTCGCGCCCGGGTCATCTACTCCGGCGCCGGCGGTATCACCGAATGCGATGTGCAACTGGCCAAGTCGGCCGGGGCCCCCATCCTCGGCTTCAACGTCCGCGCCTCGAAACAGGCCAAGGACCTTGCCGACCGCGAGGGTGTGGAGATCCGCTACTACGCGATCATTTACGACCTGCTGGACGACATGAAGGGCGTGCTCTCGGGCATGCTGGCCCCGCTGCAGCGGGAAACCTTCCTCGGCAATGCCCAGGTGCTCCAGGTGTTCGACATCTCCAAGACCGGCAAGATCGCCGGTTGCCGGGTTTCGGAGGGCGTGGTCCGCAAGGGGGCCAAGGTCCGGATCATCCGCGACGACGTCGTGGTTCTGGAACTGGGCACGCTCGCAACGCTCAAACGCTTCAAGGACGAGGTCAACGAGGTGCCGTCGGGCCAGGAATGCGGCATGCATTTCCAGGGCTTCCACGACATCAAGGTCGGCGACTACGTCGAGTGCTTCACCGTCGAGGAAGTGCAGCGCACGCTGTAGAAACAGGGAGCGTGCGTGTTTCTCTCCCCCTTGGGGGAGGGACGTCGCGCAGCGACGGGGTGGGGGCGGTCGCAGGGCCGCCCTTGCGCGTTCAGGGCCGCGCCCACCCGGCGTCGCTCTGCTCCGCCCCTCCTCCCCTCGAGCGGGGGGGGGTGGGAGGTGCGCCTCCCTTCGGCCGCAAGTCGCGCTACAGTCGCGCCATGTCCCTGCGTCTGATCCCCGCCGTCAGCCTGATCCTGCTGGCCACGCCCGTGGCGGCTGATATCCGCTATCTCGCCTTCGACCCATCGGACCGGATCACCACAGCCCTGACCCGGGGCGTGACCCTGGAGGTCGAGCGCGGTCTGTTTGGTGCGGTCAGTGTCCGGCGGATCATCTCGACCAGCGCCCGGGGGGCCGCGACCGTGACGCGCGGAGGCCCCGATCAGGCCAGGGCTGCGCTCCCGGCCGGGGCGACCGAAACCACGGTCTATTCCATCGCTCCCGAAGGTGACGGGCGTGGCCTCGCCCGGGCCCTGTGCCCCGGGGCCGACGAAACGTTCCTCGTGCTCGGCCGAATCCGCGCGGGCCGGCCCATGGTCATGCAGGCGGCCGGGCGCTGGCCCGATGGCCGGTTCCGCCACTGCACCACCCTGTCCTACGTCTGGCGGGGCGAGTGGAGCCTGCCCCCGCGCAGCACGGCACCCGAAACCCCCTGATGACCCGCGCGGTCGCCCTTCTGGCCGCCGGTCTGCTGGGCCTGGTCGCCGCGCTCTGGACATGGACCCGCCCCGGCGATCCCGCGCTGATCCCCACGTCCGCGCCGGACCGGGTGACCGTCCATCTGCTGAACAATGGCTTCCACACCGATCTGGCCGTCCCCCGCGCGGCGCTCGAGGCCGGGGGCGGCCCCCTGGCGCAGGCCTCGCGCTCGGTCGGGCCCGGTGACTGGATCCTGATCGGCTGGGGCGATGCCAGATACTTCACCGATCCTCGGCCCATGGAGCACCGGATTCCCGACGGTCTGCGGGCCTTCTTCTGGCCGGGCAATCCGTCGGTGATCATGCTGGATCCCCAAGCCGACGATCCTTCCCTCCGGTTCCCGGCCGACCGTCGGCGGACGCTCTCCCTGTCGCCACAGGCGTTCGCGGGCCTGCATGGCCGGATCGAACAGTCGATGGCCCTGACCGGCGGCAACCCGCGCCTCGTGCTCGCCCGTCCCGGCCCGGAGGCCCGGTTTTTCGCCAGCCGCGAACATTTCTGGATCGGCTATCTCTGCAACAGCTGGACCGCGCGGGTCCTGAACGCTGCCGGTCTGCCGGTCCGGCCTATGCGGGCGGTGACTGCAGGTGAGATCATGGCCACCATCGACCGCACAGAATTGGACACCGCCGCCCGACAGGACTAGACCGCGCCCTCTTTTGTTTCGGCCGGGTCCGATCCCCGGCAAACAGGACGATCTGAATGAGCAATCGTAAACCCAAATCCAAATCCACCGCCGGTCTGGTCAGCCAGCGCCAGCTGCGCGCCTCCGAGATGATCCGCCACGCCCTGGTCGAGGTCATGCGCGAGAACGAGATCCGCGATGAGGCCCTGGTCGGTGTCTCCGTGACGGTCACCGAGGTGCGTCTGTCTCCCGACCTGAAACACGCCACCTGCTTCGTCGAACCGCTGGGCGCGGGGATCGAGACCTCGGCGACTGCCGGACATATCGACGAGATCGTCAAGGCATTGAACGTCCATGCCAAATTCCTGCGCGGGGCGCTGGGGCGTCACATCGATATGCGGTTTACCCCCGACCTGCGTTTCCGCCACGATGAGAGCTTCGCCGCCGCCGAACGTCTGAACCGGTTGCTCGACGATCCCCGGGTGCGGGCCGACTCCTTCGTGCCGCCCGTCGAGGATGACGAGGACGAAGCGGCCCCGGGCGCGACCGGCCCCGCGTCCTGATGGGCCGCCGCAAGAAGGGCCTCGTCGTCAATGGCTGGGTCTGTCTGGACAAACCGTATGGCATGGGTTCGACCGATGCGGTGTCGAAGGTGCGCCGGCTTTTCGATGCCCAGAAGGCCGGCCATGCGGGGACGCTGGACCCGCTGGCCTCCGGCATCCTGCCGATCGCACTCGGCGAGGCGACCAAGACCGTCCCCTTCATGATGGAGGCGCAGAAGGTCTATCGCTTCACCATCAACTGGGGTGTCTCGACCGACAGTCTGGACCGCGAGGGCGAGATCGTCGCCCGTTCCGACGTCCGTCCGCCGGTCGAGGCGGTGCGGGCGGCGTTGCCGGTCTTCGTCGGCGAGATCGACCAGACCCCGCCGCGCTATTCGGCCATCAAGGTGGACGGCCAGCGGGCCTATGACCTGGCCCGCGAGGGCGCGGATTTCGAACTGGAAAGCCGCCGGGTCACCATCCATTCGGCCGAGGTCACAGACGCCCCCGACGCCGACCACGTCGAACTGACCATCCGCACCGGCAAGGGCGTCTATGTCCGCTCCCTCGCCCGCGATCTGGCCGTCATGCTGGGAGCCGAGGGGCATGTCTCGGCCCTGCGGCGCGAGCGGGTCGGGCCGTTTTCGGTCGAGAACGCCGTCACGCTGGATTTCCTGACCGATCTGGTGCATAGGGACGCCGCCTTGGAAGGCTTACTGCCCGTTTCGACCGCCCTGGACGACATCCCGGAGCTGGCCATCACGGAACAGGACGCTTTCTCGCTTCGGCAGGGACGGCCGATCGTTCTGCTCCCCCGACAGGTTGAAACCCTGAAGAGCCGTCTTCGCGACGGCTCTCGTACCGTTTCCGCCTTTCAGGGACAGACCCTCGTCGCTCTCGGTCAGTTGCGGGCCGGCCGGCTAGAACCCGACCGCGTATTCAATCTCCAATAAGGAGTTACACGATGTCGATTACGCCCGAGCGTAAGAACGAAGTCATCGCCGAGAACGCCCGCTCCGCAGGCGACACCGGTTCGGCCGAGGTCCAGGTCGCGATCCTTTCGGAACGCATCGCCAACCTCACCGAGCACTTCAAGACGCACAAGAAGGACAACCACTCGCGCCGCGGCCTGCTCAAGATGGTTTCGCAGCGCCGTCGCCTTCTGGACCACCTGACCAAGGTCGATAAGGAGCGCTACACCGCCCTGATCACCAAGCTGAACCTGCGCCGCTAGGCGCAAGTCGCGGAACGATTTCGAGGCGCGGGCCATGTCCGCGCCTCTTTCCGTATCCTAAAGACCGGCGCGCCGCCGTTGTATCGGCGCATGACGCGAGGGCCAGATCGGTCCTCATTTATTCCCGGACCGATCGCCATGGGGCGGCGGTTCATGGATCGAAGGACTGAACGCCCGACGCTCCACCCACTGATGGGACCCCGTGCGGAATCCGCCCGCGGGATACGAAAGACGAAACATGTTCGATATCAAACGCAAGACGATCGACTGGGCCGGACGCCCGCTGACCCTGGAAACGGGCCGCATCGCCCGCCAGGCCGATGGTGCCGTCCTGGCCACCTACGGCGAGACCGTTGTCCTCGCCACTGTCGTCTACGGCCGCGCGCCCAAGCCGGGCCTGGATTTCTTCCCGCTGACCGTCAACTACCAGGAAAAGACCTTCGCCGCCGGCAAGATCCCGGGTGGCTATTTCAAGCGTGAAGGCCGTCCGACCGAGAAGGAGACCCTGGTCTCGCGCCTGATCGACCGTCCGATCCGCCCCCTGTTCGTCAAGGGCTTCAAGAACGAGACCCAGGTCGTCATCACCGTGCTGCAGCACGATCTGGAGAACGATCCGGACATCGTCGGCATGGTTGCCACCTCGGCGGCCCTGACCCTGTCGGGCGTGCCCTTCATGGGCCCGATCGGTGCCGCGCGCGTCGGCTATATCGACGGCGAGTTCGTGCTGAACCCGACCCTGGACCAACTGCCGGAGTCGCAGCTGGATCTGGTCGTCGCGGGCACCAAGGACGCCCTGATGATGGTCGAGTCCGAAGCCAAGGAACTGTCCGAGCAGGTCATGCTGGACGCCCTGATGTTCGCCCACCGCGGCATGCAGCCGGTTATCGACGCCATCATCGAAATGGCCGAGCACGCCGCCAAGGATCCGTTCGACTTCCAGGCCGAGGATCACTCGGGCGTCGTCACCCAGATCCAGTCGCTGGTCGGCGAGGACATCAAGGCCGCCTATACCCACCCCGGCAAGCATGCCCGTCATGAGGCCGTCGGTGCCGCCAAGAAGAAGGCGTCGGCTGCTCTGGTGAAGACCGACGAGAATCCGGACGGCGTCGATGCCGCCAAGTTCGGCGTGGCCTGGAAGGAATGCGAAGCCCACGTCCTGCGTCGCGACATCATCGACAACGCCCATCGCGTTGACGGCCGTGCGCTCGACAAGGTCCGCGATATCGTCTCGGAAGTCGGCATCTTCCCGCGCACCCACGGTTCGGCCCTGTTCACCCGCGGTGAAACCCAGGCCATCGTGGTCGCCACGCTCGGCACCGGCGAGGACGAGCAGTACGTCGACGCCCTGTCGGGGACGTACAAGGAGAAGTTCCTCCTGCACTACAACTTCCCTCCCTATTCGGTCGGCGAGACCGGTCGGATGGGTGGCGCGGGCCGTCGGGAAATCGGTCACGGCAAGCTGGCGTGGCGGGCGATCCGTCCGATGCTGCCGACCGCCGAGGAGTTCCCCTACACGATCCGCATCGTGTCGGAGATCACCGAGTCCAACGGTTCGTCCTCCATGGCTTCGGTCTGCGGTGCCTCGCTGGCGCTGATGGACGCGGGCGTGCCCCTGAAGAAGCCCGTCTCGGGCATCGCCATGGGGCTGATCCTGGAGCCGTCGGGCGAGTTCGCCATCCTGTCCGACATCCTCGGTGACGAAGATCACCTGGGCGACATGGACTTCAAGGTCGCCGGCACCCGTGACGGCATCACCTCGCTGCAGATGGACATCAAGGTCGCCGGCATCACCGAAGAGATCATGAAGAAGGCGATCGCCCAGGCCTCGGCCGGCCGTCTTCACATCCTCGACGAGATGGACAAGGCCATCGACGGTGCCCGCACCGAACTGGGCGAATACGCGCCCAAGATCGAGTCCATCAAGGTCCCGGTCGACAAGATCCGCGACATCATCGGCACCGGCGGCAAGATCATCCGCGAGATCGTCGAGAAGACCGGCGCCAAGATCAACATCGAGGACGACGGCACGGTGAAGATCGCTGCCTCGGACCAGGAGAAGATCGACGCCGCCAAGAATTGGATCTCCTCGATCGTGTCCGAGCCCGAGCCCGGCATGATCTACTCCGGCAAGGTCGTGAAGGTCGTCGATTTCGGCGCCTTCGTGAACTTCTTCGGGGCCAAGGACGGTCTTGTGCACGTGTCCCAGATCGGTCTGGAACGCGTCGCCAACCCGGCCGACGTCCTGTCGGAAGGCCAGGAGGTCAAGGTCAAGTTCCTCGGCTTCGACGATCGCGGCAAGACCAAGCTGTCGATGAAGGTCGTCGATCAGGCCACCGGTGAGGACCTGACCGACAAGATCAATGCCGAGCGCGCCGAACGCGGCGAGCCCCCCCTGACCGAAGATACCGGCGGTGGCGGCAAGAAGCGTGAGGGCGGCGGAGACCGGGGCGGTGATCGCGGTCGCGGCCGCAGCCGTCGCGACTGATCCCCGGCGTCATCGCTGAAATGAAGAGAGGCCCCGCTGGCGACAGCGGGGCCTTTTTCGTGTCACGATCTGCTCAATCTGGAACAGGCTGACAGAATGCCACCGGCAGATGATCTCGGCGGGCCATCGTTAGTCCAGCGCGCGAGCAGCGGGCGGCTTCGACGAGGCTTATTTTGGCGCGAGCCGTCGTTAGTGTTGATCTTCATCTTCGCCGGGGCCTTTGTCGCGCAAGCCGTTACCGGCGGGCCAATGTCTTGGGGGCTTTCCGGTCAAGCCCTCGCCGATGGGCGTTGGCACGTCGTCATTTCCCATATGCTCGCCCATGCAGGTCTTGGACACCTGTTTGCGAATGGTTCGGCCCTGCTGGCCCTTACACCGATCGTGGTCAGGCGCTTCGGCCATGACCGGTCAGGATGGGCAAGGTACGGTCTTCTTTTTGCGGGATCGGGGTTTGTCGGTGCCCTAGCCTTTGTTGTCGCCCATCTTGCCGACGGCGTGCCGATGGTCGGCGCATCAGGCGCGATCTGCGGCTTGTGGGGAGCCGTGGCGCGCATCCGGCCGGAGGGCGGCTTCGCCTCCTTGTGGTCACGTCAGGTCGGGGGCCACACGAAGGCTTTCGCGATCAGCAATGCTGTTGTGTTCGGCATCGTATACCTGCTCGTCAGCATGAGCGGCGGCACGGGTGGAATTGCCTCGGAAGCCCACGTGGGCGGTTTCGCCTTCGGTCTTCTTGCCACGCCCTGGCTCGCGCCCCTTGCCGGACGAACCGTTGAGCATACAACATTCAATCCTTCCTCTGGCTGACGGCTGCTCGGTCCTGGCCCCGATCAGAACGGCGGCCCTTCCAACCAGACACGCGCTCGCCGGAGGATGACGAAAGTGTCTACGCCTCACACTCCGCCGGCTTCGCCTCGTCCAGCCCGTACTGAGCGCAAGCCCGGTCGATTTCGTCCTGGATCAGGGCGCAGGGATTGTCGGCATGGCAGGGCGGACGGGTCGCCGGGCTGACGGCGATGCAGCGCTCGACCAGCCGGGCTGAAGCGGCTGCACCAAGGGTCGATCGGCAGGGAGGGCTCTGATCCGAACCGGCCGGCACCTGTTCCTGGGGTGGGGCGTCGGCGGGCATTATGGCCGGCACCGCTGCGATTTCAGGCGCAGCAGTCGTGCTCCCGGCCGGTTCGGCTGCGGGTTCGGACTGGTCACAGGCCGCGACCAGCAGGCTGGCGGCGATCAGGACGAGGGACAGGCGGGTGCGTGACATGGTGGGCTCTCCGGACGGCCGAGGCCCGGACGATGCGCGGGTTCGTCTCACGGGGGAAGCCCGCCGGATGCGAAGCCTCAACGAGCACAACCTATTGAGAGCTCACATTCAGGCCTGACGGGCGAGTGCTGCGTCCACCGCAGTCTTCTGCAGGGCGAACAGGTCCTTGCACCCCAGCTCGGCCAGTTCGAACAGCCGGTCGAACTCGGGGCGCGAGAAGCCCCGCTTCTCGCCCGTCGCCTGGATCTCGACGATGGTTCCCGCGCCGGTCAGGACGAAATTTCCGTCGGCCTCGGCGTTGGAGTCTTCCTCATAGTCGAGGTCCAGCACCGGAGTGTCGGCAAAGACCCCACAGGAGACGGCCGCGACCTGATCGAGGATCGGATCAGCCTTCAGAACGCCCTCGGCACGCAGATAGCCGAGCGCCGAGGCCATGGCGACCCAGGCCCCGGTGATCGCGGCTGTGCGCGTCCCGCCATCGGCCTGGATGACGTCGCAGTCGATCAGCACCTGACGCTCGCCCAGCGCCTTCAGATCGACAACCGCCCGCAGGGACCGGCCGATCAGCCGCTGGATCTCCTGGGTGCGTCCGCTCTGTTTGCCGGCCGCCGCCTCGCGACGGCCGCGGGTGTGGGTGGCGCGGGGCAGCATGCCGTACTCGGCCGTGACCCAGCCCGCCCCCTTGCCGCGCATCCAGCCGGGAACGTTCTCCTCGACCGAGGCGGTCACCAGCACCTTCGTATGGCCGAACGAGACCATGCACGAGCCTTCCGCATAGCGGTTGACGCCCGTTGCGAGGGTCACGGCGCGGAGCTGTTCGGGGGTGCGGTCAGAGGGGCGCATGAAGAAATCCTGGAATGTCGCGAAGGCGTTGGCGTATTGGGCCGGGCTGCTTATCCTGAATGGGTGAGCCTGTATCCCCCCTACACCCCTGTGCGATCGCGATCCGCATCATGACGCTGCCGGCAGGCCCGCTGATGACGCCCCACTATGCCGGTCTGACCGCGCTGGACCAGCGCGCCCGCGACATCTTCCGCAGTGTGGTGGAGACCTATCTGGAGACGGGCGAGCCGGTGGGGTCGCGCACCGTCTCGCGCGGCGGGGTGCATCTGTCGCCGGCCTCGATCCGCAACACCATGCAGGACCTGACCCTGGCCGGCCTGCTGGCGGCGCCCCATACCTCGGCCGGCCGGATTCCGACCCATGCCGGTTTGCGCCTGTTCGTCGACGGTCTGCTGGAGATCGGCGACATCGGCTCGGAAGAGCGACGCGAGATCGACGCCCGCCTGATCGGGCGCGGAAAGGGATTCGAGGAGGCCCTGAGCGAGGCTTCGGCCCTGCTGTCGGGTCTGGCGGGCGGGGCCGGGATCGTGGCCAGTCCGGTGCGGGACGCGGGCGTCAAACATGTGGAGTTTGTCGCTCTCGGGTCCGGTCAGGCTCTTGCGGTTCTGGTCGCCGACGACGGCACGGTCGAGAACCGGCTGATGCCGTTGGCCGCAGGCGTGACCCCCTCGACCCTGCAGGAAGCCTCCAACTTCCTGAACGCGCGACTGAAAGGCCGCCGCCTGTCCGAGGCGCGTCAGGAGATGGGGACGGAGTTGACCGCCGCGCGTCAGGAGCTGGACGCCGCCGCCGCCCGATTGGTGGAGGAGGGTCTGGCGGCCTGGTCTGGCGGCCCGGACCGTCAGCGCTCCCTGATCGTGCGGGGCCGGGCCAATCTGTTGCAGGACGCCGGTGCCTCGGAGGATCTGGAACGCGTCCGGGTTCTGTTCGACGATCTGGAGCAGAAGGAACAACTGATCGGCCTGCTGGACGGGGTGGATGCGGCCCAGGGCGTGCGCATTTTCATCGGGGCAGAAACGCGACTGTTTTCGCTTTCGGGTTCCGCCGTCGTCGCGGCACCCTATATGACGGGCCGACAGCGGGTTCTGGGCGCCATCGGCGTGATCGGACCCGCGCGACTGAACTATGCCCGCATCATCCCGTTGGTGGACTACACCGCCCGGGTGCTGGGGCGCATCCTGGACGGACAAGACACGTGACTGACACCCAAGACCCGAACGACCTTGAAGCCCGGCTGGACGAGGCCCTCGCCAATGCGGAGGCCGGTCTTGACCGCGATCCGGACAATCTGGCTCCGCTAGACGCCGTGATCGCCGAGCGGGACCAATGGAAGGACCGCGCCCTGCGCGCTGCGGCCGAGGCCGACAACGTCAAGCGGCGCACCGAAACCCAGATGAACGACGCGCGCGCCTTCGCCATCCAGAGGTTCGCCAAGGATCTGCTGGGCGTGGCCGACAATCTGGAACGCGCCCTGATGGCCGCGCCCAAGAACGCCGATGCCGGTGAGGCCGGTCTGGTGACGGGTCTGGAACTGACCCAGAAATCCCTGCTGCAGGCGTTCGAGACCAATGGCCTCAAGCGGGTCGCGCCGGGACCCGGCGACACCTTCGACCCCCACCTGCATCAGGCCATGATGGAACAGCCCTCGACCGAGGTGCCCGGCGGCAGCGTGCTCCAGACCATGCAGGCCGGCTACGAACTGTTCGGCCGCACCGTGCGCCCCGCCATGGTGGTGGTGGCGGCCAAGGGGTCGGGGCCGCAAGGGGCCAATCCCTATGGCACGGCTCCGGTTGACAGCGGCGGCACCTTCGACGGCACGGCCTGAGCTGGCTCCGCCCTGCCCCTGCGAGCCGCAGGGGCAGGGCGGTGGGCCTACTTCAGCTTCGCGTCAAACAGGGCCAACAGGCGCGCCCAGCCATCCGCCGCTTCAGCCGCCCGGTAGGAGGCGCGGTAGTCGGCGTGGAAGCCATGCGGGGCACCCGGATATAGTTTGATCCCGCTTTCGGTGGCCCCGGCGGCTTCCAGCGCCGCCTGCATGGCCGCCACGGTGTCGTTGGGAATGCCGCCGTCGGCAGAGCCATAGTTGCCGATCACCACGCCTTTCAGTTCGTCTGCGAGATCGACCGGGAAGGGGGCTCCGGCGGCCCGCTGTTCCGGGGTGGCGTTCGGGGTGGGAGCCAGACGCCCGTACCAGGCCACGCCGGCATCGATGGCGGTGAACCGCGCCGCCGCCTGCCACACCACCTTGCCGCC